>REDH01000058.1 GCA_007693585.1 Deltaproteobacteria bacterium | reverse complement strand
GGCGGGCCCCCGGGGGGGGGGGCCAGGGGGGGGGCCGCGGCGGAACCACGCGGCATGGCGGGCGAGCCGGGGCAGCGTATCCGCTCCGCGCGGTGGCGGGAAGGGGCGCGCACGCGGACCGGCAACGCCGCGGAACGGCGACCGCAGGCGCGGGGCCACGCCCCGCGCCTTGCGCGCACGCCGCTTTCGTCCCCCCGCGACCGCCCCGCCCTGCCCCACCCGCGCGCTCAGGCCGCGTCGGGGCCCTGGGCCGGGCTGGGGAGCGGGCGGCTTCGGGAGTCGGCGCGTTCCATGCCGCCGGGGGCGAGGACGAGGCGGTCGCGGCCGGATCGCTTGGCCTCGAGGAGGGCCCTGTCGGCGCGCTGGAAGAGGTCGTCCCAGCCGGCGGTGTCGGGGGCGGCGAGGGCTTCGTCCTGCTCGAGGACGGCGGCGCCGATGCTGAGGGTAACGGGGATGGCGGTGCCATCGGGGAGGACGACGGGGCGGGAGCGCACGGCGTCGAGGAGGCGTTCGGCGACGACGGTGGCGCCGTGGCGTGCGGTGCGGGGAAGGACGAGGCAGAACTCCTCTCCACCGATGCGGGCGAGACAGTCGGCGGGGCGGATCATGCCCTGGACTCGTGCGGCGACTTTTCGCAGGACCTCGTCGCCGGCGGCGTGTCCGTGGGTGTCGTTGATGCTCTTGAAGCGGTCGAAGTCGAGGACGAGGAGGGTGAGCGGATCGCCGCGTCGGGAGGCATCGGCGAGAGAGATGCGGACGCGCTCGAGGAGCGCTCGGCGGTTGAGGCAGCCGGTGAGGGTGTCGATGGTGGAGAGGTGGCTGGCGCGCTGGGCGGCGCGCTGGTGGAGCATGAGGACGTAACCGGGTCCGGCGGCGATGGCGAGCAGGACACTGGGTCCGAGGGCGAGAGTCTGCTCGAGGCCGCGTTCGAGGAAGCTGCCGTCGGTGCCCAGTTCGGGCAGGAGGACGATGATCCGGGCGACGAGGGCGAGGGTGCTGGTGGCGAGGAGGACGACGCTGAACCAGCGGGTGGGTTCGCGGGCGAGTCCGCGGTCTCGGCAGAGCACGCGCAGGCAGACACTGAGCAGAAGGACGAGGGCGACGGAGACGGTGAAGGTGCGCGCGACGTACTCGGCGCCGAGGGCGACGAGCCCCGCGTAGAAGGCGATGCTCCCGCCGGCGAGCGTGAGGGGCAGGCGGGTCGCGCGGCGGTGCTCGTGCTCCTCGTAGGCCATGGCGTACATGGCCACCCCGAAGATGTAGGCGGTACCGGCGAGGAAGGTCGATACGCCGGTCGGAAGCACAGCGCGGAGCATGAAGCCCACGGCGGCGAGGACGATCAGCACACCGCCGGCGGTGGCGTAGCGCAGGCCTCGGACCTGGTCCTCCTCCCGGGTGAAGAGGAGCAGCACGACGGCGTACGTTCCCCCGACAACCTGGATGAGGAGCATCGTGAAGGGGTCGATCATGTTCGGCACGGGGGACACATGAGGTATACGGCCGATTTCCCTGAACGCGTGCAGTGTGGCGCGTGGGAGCGTCGGGTGCAAGGACGTCCGCCTCACCCCCAGCACAGCACGAGATTCCAGCCGGCGTCGGGGGAGTGGGGTGCCTTCGGGGACCGAGCTCCGGCGGCCGGGCAGGAAGGTGCCCTCGGCGCGGCAGGGCTGCGCGCTGGCGTGGCGTGGGGCCTGCGCCGCCCTACCGCTCCAGTTCTTCCTGGCACGGCAGGCACACCGGACTCTCCGGGCGAGCGTCGAGCCGGGCCTCGGAGATGTCGTCCCCGCATCGCGCGCACTCGCCGTACTCGCCGCGCTCGAGGCGGATCAGCGCCTGGCGGACGAGGGCGATGCGCTGGGTCACCTGGGCCACGCGTCTCTTTGCGCGCTCCTGCTGCTGGATGGCGTCCATGCGGGACAGGCGTCCGATGGAGAGTTCGAGGTCCACCGGCCGTGCATCGTCCTTCGCGGTCTGAAGGGTGGCCTCGAGCTGGTCGCGCAGGACGAGCAGTCGCGTACGGATCGTCTCGTTGTCCTCGTGGCTCATGCTGCAGGCCGTCGAAGGGGGGTTCGGTGGGTGTCCGTGCGAGGCGCAGCGACCCGCAGGGGCACCGTAGTGCAGGCACTGCGGCGGGGGAAGCGCGCTTTCGTGCCGAGCTCGGGGACCTGCGACACCCCGGCGCGCGACGAGATCGAGCTGCACGGGGAAGCCCGCGTCGTTCACGTGACACATCCCGGCAGGTGCTCGTCATCGAGTCGACGGCCGCCTGATGCTGCATGCCTCGCCTTCCCGGGGCGAGCCATCGGGCCGGAGGTATCCACGCCGCGGGCGCCCTATGCCTCGCCTTCCTCGGGAGAGGCATCCGCGGCTTCTGCATCCGCGCCAGCATCCGCGACTGCGCCGGCGTCTTCGCCGGACGCCGCGGAGACGTGCACCCAGCGCCCGTCGCCCTCGTCCCAGCGGAACTGCGACTGGACGCGCTCGAAAGCCTCGACGATGGCCTTCTGGCGATCGGCCTCGCTGAACCGGGCCTTCTCCGTCGCGTCGGTGGCCACGTGACGGGTGGCATCCGAGGCGATGCTGCCGGCCATGCGGTATCCGAGCATGCGACGGACAGTGCGCATCAGCGACCACACGAGCTGGCGCAGGAAGGACTCCTTCACCGTGCTCTTCAGGGATCGCTCGGTGTTCAGGGACGCGCGGCCCTCCACCGTCTCGCCGCTGACCGGGCACTGGAACGTGACGACCATCGTTCCGCGCTCCTGCTCCTTGCTCGCGACCAGCGCCTCGACGTTCTCCCAGGATGGACTCGACATGGCGATTCTCCTCATGTGGGTGGTTTCCGTACCGCCGCCATCATGAAAACACGGGGATGCACGCCGAAGCAAGCCCTGTGCGAGCAGCCCCTCCCCCTGCCCCCGGTTTCGTTCTGCGCGGATCATCACTACGGTACCGGGGACAGGTCATGGTGCGGCGACGCCGCATCGAATTGGTTCACCCCGAACAGGAGTGGAGATGGTGATGCATGAATCCGGACGGGCCGTTGTGGCGGCCGCATGTGTGTTTCTGTTTGCGGTCGTCATCGGCGGCTGCGGCGACGCGGAGACGCCCGCCGAGGACGAGGAGGTGGGCACGCTCGGCGCGCCGTGCCGCGCGGACGGCAGTTGCGACCCGGGGCTGACCTGCGTCGATGGCGTGTGCACCGCCGGGAGCGAGGCGCAGGGGGTGCTCGGTGCGCCCTGCTTCGGGGACGGGAGCTGCGTGGACGGGCTCGTGTGCCTTGGTGACCTGTGCACGGAGGAGACGAGCGGCGTGTCCGGGCCGGAGCCCACCGGGGCGCTCGACCTGGATCTGGTGCGCATCGAGGCGGGTACGTTCACGATGGGTGCACCGGAAGACGAGTGGAACTGGCAGCCGATGGAAACGCAGGCGACGGTCACGTTGACCCGGGACTTCCTGGTCGGCGAGACACCGGTGACGCAGGCGCAGTGGGCGTCGATGAACAACGGAATCTACACGCTCAACCCCGAAGCGTGCCCGCAGTGTCCGGCGACGAACATGACCATGTGGAGCATGATGGCGTGGTCCAACGCGCTGAGCGAATCGGAGGGACTCGAGCCCTGCTACGACCTGCCCGACGACTGCACGGGAGCGTGGCAGAATGGACTGCTCAACTGCGGGCAGGATCCCGCCCGCGCGCTGGCTGCGCCCGACCCCTACGCTTGCGAGGGATACCGCCTGCCGACCGAGGCGGAGTGGGAATACGCCGCGCGAGCGGGTACCACGACCTCGACCTACAACGGAGACCTGACCGGCGCGGAGTGCGAAGACAGCATGCCGGTGCTCGACCCCATCGCGTGGTATGGATGCAACAATCCGACTCCTCCGCACGGCACCCGGCAGCCCGTGAGGCAGAAGGAGCCCAACCCGTGGGGCCTGTATGACATTCTGGGCAACGCGTCCGAGCTGGTGTGGGATGCGTTCGCGGAGCGTCATCCTGGCGGAACGGACCCGGTGGGGGCCGAGGACGCCCTCGTGCGCGTGAAGCGCGGAGGGCACGCCGGGGCGGGCGCGATGTTCCTCCGGGTGTCCTCGCGTGAGGCGCACGGCCCGACGGCCGCATTCCCGCACGTGGGGTTCCGGATCGCGCGCACGGCTCCTCCGGAAGGACCTTGATCCCGCGGCCGGCGAGCGACGCCGGCCGCGAACGAGCACGCTGCCCGGGCCGGCACGCGCGTGGCGATTGCGCCCCGCAGGCGCGAGCGCTCGGCCCGTGGATCCCCGGGGGTCCGGGCGTGGCCGCCGTTGTCTCCCGGACCAGGCGTCGAGGCTGTCCCGAAGTCGCCCCGATGCCCCTCCCGCCAGGAGACTCCTCCTTGTGGTGACCCATGACGGAGGCCCCTGCGGCTGATGCGGACCACCGAACGGTGTCATGCCGGGTCGAGCTCCGGACGTTGCGATCACCCCGTCCCGGACGTGAGCGTGGACCGTGGGCGGCAGGCGGTGTACGCTGGCGCCGAGGGGGATCGGACAGTCCTCGGGAGTGTCACCATGTCTCGGTTGGCCCGTATTCGCATCGCTCAGGCTCGGTCGGTCCGATCGAGTCTCGCTGTCCACGCCCGCCGGGCGGTACTGCGGCCCGACCCGCGGAGGACCAGAGTCCGGGGTCTCGCGGTCGCGCACGCCCTTCCGCTGGTGCTCGCGGCGCTGCTCGTGGCCTGTGGTGGAGACGGCGGCTCGGCAGAGGGTTCGGGGCCGGGTGAGTCGGTGTCGCGGTCTCCGGCGCCGGCGCCGCCGCCGCCTCCTCCCGGGTCGTGGACTCCCGGCCCGGGCATCGAGGGGTGCGGGGCGTTCGAGCCCGGCATGGACCTGCAGGTGTGCACGGCGACGTATCTGGGAGGCGAGGGGCGGGACGATGCGGTGGGCGTGGGGGTTCTGCCGGACGGACGGGTCCTCGTGGCGGGCAACTTCGCGGGCCGCGCGCCTGCGGACGACGCGCATCGGGTGTTGCTTGGCGACGGTCCGGCGCGGGTGCTCGTGTTTGCGGCGGACGGGCGTGCGCTGGAGCGGGAGGTGGTTCTGCCGGGGACGCTGTCTGCGGCGGCGCTGGCCCCCACGGGGGAGCCGTTGCTGGGGCTGACGGGGGAGGGGTTCGGGACCGGGGTCCTCCACCCGGACGAGGAGGCGCTGCGCTGGCGCGTCGAGGGCGCCGAGGCGGGCCGCGTCGCGGTGGAGGGCGAGACGGGGCGGGTGGTGACGCTGTCGGGGCGAACGGTGCGGGTGTACGACACGGAGGGAACCGAGGAGCTGGTGCACGAGGTCGAGCGCACGAGCGTCTCGGACGTGGCCATCGGGGGGACCCCGGTGCGGGCTTTTGCGACGGGCTTCCAGCAGGTGAGCGGGAACCTGCAGCAGCCTTTCCTGCACGCGATCGAGTTGGACGGGGAGCGGGCGTGGACGGGGTGGGACTGGTCGGCTGCGGAGGCTGGGGACCTGTCGTCCGACACGCGGGGGGAGGTGATCGCGTTCGGCGCGGACGGAATGCTGTACTACGGGGGCGAGAGCCATGGCGGGGTGACGACCCACTTCCGGATGCCCGATGACCGTGACGCGGAGGCGCCGATCCGGCGATTCGACGACGCGTCGCGGTCGCACAACTGGAACGGGGCGGCGCCGCTGGGGTTCGTGGCGCGGCTGGACCCGGCCACGGGGGAGATGCGGGCCGCGACACTGCTGGCGGTGCGGCTGTCGAACGGTCGCGGAAACGCGGTGCGTCCGCGGTTTCTGGCGGCGCGCGAGGACGGGACGCTGCTGGTCGGCGGGGCGTCCGCGTGCTGCATTCCGCATGCGGAGCACCGGAGGGTGGCCGGGCAGCCGGCGATGCCGGACTATGCGGGCGGCGCGTTCATCCAGGTGCTTCGGCCGGAGCTGAACGAGCGCCCGGTGTTCACGATCTTCGGCAACGGCGTTCGCGCGGACGTGGTCGGGGTGGCGGCGCGCGGGCCGGGCATGGCCGTGATCCACAACCACGGCCTGCGCGACGACGAGGAGACGGTGACCGGCAGCCTGATCACCCACGAGGCGGAGCGTCCCGCGCCGTCGCCGGGGCCGTCGGAGGCGCACCTGGTGGTGTTCCCGGGGCCATAGAGCCGGGCGACGCGCGGCGAGAAGCGGGCGGCGGGAAGCGCGCCCCCGGACAACACCGGCGGCGCCGCCGCACGAGCCGCAGGGGCTCCACGGAGACGTCCTGCAGCAGCGCCCGAACGTCCGGCAGCGCCACGGGGGCCGCAGGCGTCACGAGAGCGTCGGGTTACGCCACACGGTCGACAAGCGACCGCGCCCTGCATGCCACCGTTCTGCGGCACAAACTCCGCTGCGGCGTCGGACTTCCGTGACGCGCGGCGGGCAGACTCCGCGCCTGGAGCGGTGGGGGTTCATTCGCAGGAGGGTGTCGCCGTGCGCAGTGCAACCTGGAGTGCCATCGCCATGCTGTTGGTCGGCCTGGCGGCGTGCAGCCTGTATGACGATGACGCGGACCCGCTCGCCCGAAGCGAGGGCGGTGTCCCGCCGTCGGCGCACGGCTCGCCGACGAACGGAACGGGAGCGACCCCGGGGGGTGCCGCGGACGCGACCGGCGAGCCGGAGACCTACGACGACACCGACCCGGCCCCGGCGGGGCCCTGCCCGTGTCCGCGTGGGGACTGCACCGCGAGCGACGACATGCCCTGTGACAGCGGCGAAGGGCTCTGCGGTGAGGGGATGTGCCACCCGACCGGCACGCTGGAGTCGCTCCCGGTTCCGCACGAGGGGTTCTGGCCGACGGCGGTGTCGCTGAGCGCGGACGGCTCGCTGCTGGCGATCACCGCGGAGCGTGCCGAGGACGGTCCGGACGGTGACCGGCAGGCGAGCGTCGTTCCGCTGGACGGCGGTGATCCCCGGGTGGAGCCCGATGCGATCGCGGCGGTGTTCCATCCCGTGGACGCGGCGGTCTGGGCCGTCGCGCTGGGCGAGGCCGTGGAGGTCCGCGACCTCGGGGGCGGCGTGCTGCATCGCGTGGAGGGGGCGGGCCCGCCGATGGCCTTCTCCCCTGACGGCGCTCGTCTGGCGGCAACGGTGGCTGCTGGCGTCCGCGTGGTCTCCCTCGACGCCGCTGCGGACGAGGTCCTCCTCGACCACCCGCAGGATCGCGACGCGCGCCTGTGGCTCCTGGCCTTCTCCCCCGAAGGCACGCGGGTGGCGACCGGTCGCGGCGCCAGCGGGTTCGGCAGCCCGGTCGGCGACGTCCGCGTCTTCGACGCCCACTCCGGCGAGCGCCTCCACCTCTTCGACTGCCCGGCGGCCTCGGGCGGGTTCAACGCGGACGCCTCGCTGCTGGCGGTGGCGTGCTGGAACTACACCGCGCTCTACGATCTCTCCTCCGGCACGGCCACCGTCCTCCCGGCCCCCATGCTCGCCCAGGGCGCGCGCTTTCTCACCCCGCACGATGGCGAGCCCCGGCTTCTCCTCGGTTCGTTCCTCGGCCTCGTACGGGTACTCCGCCACCGCGACGGCGAGTGGGTGATCGAGTCCGCCGTCGAGTTCCCTGCAGTCCGCGACGTGGTCGAGCTGCCCGACGGTGCCCTGCTCCTCGCCCCGTGGTCCGACCTCACCGTCCACCGCTGGACGCCCTCCTCCCGCCTCTGACCGGAGCCGCCATGTGCATCCCAGCCCCTCTCCGAACCCGCAGCGCAGCCGCCCGGCGCGCCCCCGCCTTCGCGCGACCGCTCAGCGCCGCAGCCCTGCTTGTCGCGCTCGCCGCGCTCGCCGCCTGCAGCAAGGACAACGGTCCCTCCGCGGACGCTCCCGCCCCTTCCGCGCCTCCGCATGACTCCACCGAGGACGTCGCCGAGCCGACGGGCGACGAGGACGCGACCGAAGCCGGGGCCGAGGTCCCCCTCTTCGACCCGCTGGTCACCCACGGAGCGGAGCTGCACCCGCCGGTGCGCGGCATGACCGTGCGGCGGGGCACCATTCACCTGCACACCGGCTACAGCCACGACGCCTGCGACGGCGAGGTATGGCTGAAGGATGCCGACCCGGAGGATGCCGACGGCGAGACGATTCTCGCCGTGACCGGGTCGTCGCACCTGATGGTCGTGGACCGCTGGCACCAGTGCAACCAGGACGTGCGGCGAGCGGTCTGCGAGGTGCATCAGGACTTTCTGTTCTTCACGGACCACAACAACAACTACCCGAGTTTCGAGTACCCGGACGTGCTGCTCTACCAGCCCGAGGACGGCGACGAGCTGATCATGCGCGACGGCGCGCCCGCGGCCATGTGGATGACCTGTCCGGACGGGCGACGGGTCCTGATGAGCGCTGGCGTGGACACGCACCTCCTCGCCTTCGGGCTGGAGCGCCACGTGGTGGAGGACATCGACGAGCGGCGGCGCATCTACGGCACGCGTACCGAGGAAGCCGTCGAGATGCTGCGCGACGCCGGCGCGCTGGTGGTCAGCGGCTACTCGGACGAGTGGGATCCGGACCTGCTCTTCGCGCTGCCCTTCGACGGCTTCGAAATCTACAACCCCGCCACCAATCTGCGCGGCAACCTCGCGGCGACGGGATCGCTGCTCGCGGACATGATCCTGCGGCCGGCGCAGGCCCCTCACCCGCAGCTCACGCTGCTGCCGGTCTTCGAGGAGAACGAGGAGAACCTCTGGCGCTGGTCGCGCCTCTCCGAGATCCGACCCATCTTCAACTACCTCGGTACCAACGCGCACCAGAACGTGTTCCGGGAGCCCACCTTCGAGGGGGAGCGCATCGACTCCTTCCGCCGGATGATGAGCTGGTTCGCCAACTACGTCCTCATCGACGAGGCGATCGAGCACGCGGATGACCGGCAGCTCAAGGAGATCATCGGCGCGGGCCGCCACTACGGCGTGTTCGAGTTTCTCGGGATCGCCCTCGGCTTCGACTACCACGCCACCCGCGGAGAGGACCTGTGGGAGATGGGGGCCCGGATCCCGCTCGACCCCGGAGCGGTGACGCTGCATGTGGCGGTTCCCACGCTCCACGGTGCGATGCACGAGGACATGGAGCCACCGGAGATCACGGCCCGCATCCTGCGGGCGCACGACGACGACTGGGTCGTCGTCGCGGAGGGCGCCGAGTCCTTCTCGGCGGAGGTGACGGACCCGGGTGTGTACCGGGTGGACGTGCGAATGGTTCCGCACCACCTGCGGGGCTGGCTGGGCAGCAAGGCGGACGAGTACATCCGCGATGTGGTGTGGGTGTACTCCAACCCGATCTTCGTGGGCGTGCATCTGTAGGCGACCGCAGCGGAAGGCCGGGCGCACGGAGCCCGGCGCCGCGCCGCAGCGCGGCATGGGGGCGGCGGCCGGCCGGCTTGCCCCGTGTTGCGGTGCGGGGCATGGGCGGAGGTGGTGAGGCGCCCTCCCCTCCCCGGCCGTGCCCATGACCCCGGATATCGACACGCTCGTTCTCGACTTCGACGCGGGCAGCCTGCTCGCGCTCAACGTGATCCTGGCGCTGATCATGTTCGGGGTGGCGCTCTCGCTGGAGGTGGAGGACTTCCGTCGCGTCGCGCACCGTCCGCGAGCGCCGCTGGTGGCGCTGAGCGCGCAGTTCATCCTGCTGCCGGCGCTCACCTGGGTGCTCACGCTGGTGCTGGCGGTGCCGCCGAGTGTGGCGCTCGGGATGATCCTGGTGTCGACGTGCCCCGGGGGAAACATGTCGAACTTCTTCACCCTCCTGGGGCGGGGGAACACGGCGCTGTCGGTGACGGTCACGGCGGTCGGCACGCTGCTGGCGATCGTCATGACCCCGCTCAACGTGACGTTCTGGGGTGGGCTCTCGGCGGACACGCGTGCGGTGCTCACGTCGCTTCACGTGAACCCGATGGACATGGTGACGACCGTACTGCTCGTGGTGGGTCTGCCGCTGGTGCTCGGCATGGCGATCCGGCACTTCCGTCCGCGGTGGGCGGATCGCGTGGTGCGTCCGTTCAAGGTGCTGGGGCTGGTGCTGTTCGGGCTGCTGCTGGTGGTGGCGTTCCACGCGAATCTGGACATCTTCGCGGTGGTGATCGGCGTGGTGTTCCTCCCGGTGCTGCTGCACAACGCGATGGCGTGGGGGATCGGCCTGGGCAGCGCGACCCTGGCGCGGCTGCCGAGGGAGGATCGTCGGGCGATCGGGACGGAGGTGGCGATCCAGAACTCGGGGTTGGGTCTGGTGCTGATCTTCGCGTTCTTCGACGGTCTGGGCGGGATGGCGGTGGTGGCGGCGTGGTGGGGAATCTGGCATATCGTCGCGGGGATGGCGGTGGCCGGATGGTGGTCTCGCACGCCGCCCTTGCGCGGCGCCCCACCGTGCGCAGAATGAGCGTGATCCACCGAATCGAGGGCTCCCGGTGGTCGACGCATCTCGCGCCCTGAACCGGTCCGCCGCGCCCCTCGCTCCCGACGGACGTTCATTGCGCTGCGTTCGACCCGTTCGTCCGGAATGTCCCTGCGGGCCGACGCGCGCGTCCTTCCCGAGGAGCGTCATGCCGTCCACTGTGCAGCCATCCCTGTCGCCGTCCGAATCCCCGTCCACGGACCCGCCCCCGCAGCCCGGCTGGAGGCTCGCCGCCCTGCTGATGGTGCCGCTGGTGCTGACCATCCTGATGAAGCTGCTGCACGTTCCGGAGCTGCTCCAGAGCCTGGTATCGAGATAGCCTCGCCCGGAAAGCGTTGACTTCGGGGCGTTGAACCGGAACCCTTGGGGCAGCGCGGCCCCGGACGGGCCGTGGGTCTTCCGGATTCCCCCTGCATTGCCCCGGCACGCATCATGGCCTGCATCCGACGCCCGGTTGCGCCGCTCCTCGCGCTGTTGCTCACGGCGTTCGTGGCGGCGTGCGACACTTCGCTCGACACCCCCGTGGACGGCATGGATGCCACGGATCCCGATGTTCACGGCGGGTCGTCGACGGGACCGATTCCGGACGTGGGGTCCTCGGCGGACGCGACGTCCTCGGGCGCGACGATCAACGCGTGCGGCGGGGAGCGTGTGCTGCGGCTCGGCGGAGAGGAGCGGGAGATTCTGTCGCCCTGCGGGTCGTTCGGCGAGGGGGTGGTGGTGTGCGACGGCCCGGATCGGCTGCGGTGCGTGGGGCAGGCGCCGGTGAACGCGTGCGGGTCGCTCGGGGTTCTGCCGGGGGAACCCGGGACACCGTGCGGGTGCGGGGGCATGTGGCTGTGCGGCGAGGACGGCGAGGCGGAGTGCCGGTTCAGCGGGCAGGTGAATCCGTGCGGGGGGTGCGCGGTGCTGGAGGACTGGCCGGGCGAGGCGTGCAGCGACGCGGAGCTGGAGGGCGGGAGCGGGCGGTGGGCGTGCGTGCCGGGGGAGGAGTCCCTCGCGTGTGTGTCGGGAGAGCGGAACGCGTGCGGAGGACTGGAGCCACTGGTGGTGGACGGGCGGCGGGTGCGGCCCGGGGACGCCTGCACGGCGGGCTGCGGCGGGGGCACGCTGGTGTGCACCGGCGCAGACGCGCTGAGCTGCGTGACCATCGGGGCGACGGAGAACGCCTGCGGGGGCTGCGGCCTGTTGCCGGGTCGCGAGGGCGATGGGTGCGGCTGCGGCGGCACGGGGGAGTGGACCTGCGATGGGGACGGGGGGATGTCGTGCGTGGGTGCGGCGTCCACGAACGCCTGCGGGGGCTGCGGGGGCATGGGCGGCGTGCCCGGAGCAGCGTGTGGGGAGGACGGGCAACGATGGACGTGTCTGGGCGAGACGCTGGCGTGCGCGGGCGCTCCGGGGAGCGCGACGAATGCGTGCGGCGGGGAAGGTCCGCTGGCCGGGGAGCCCGGCGAGGGCTGCGGGGACTGCGGGCGCGGCACGTGGCGGTGTGTGGGGGGAACGGCGGTGACGTGCGAGGGAGACCGGGGGAACGCGTGCGGCGGGTGTGCGGTGCTGCCCGCGGTGCCGGGGGCGCGCTGCGGGGCGTGCGGCAGCGGCACGCAGTCGTGCGCGGGGGACGGGGACGCGCTGCTGTGCGAGGGAGACACGGGCTCGGAGGCGCTGAACGCATGCGGCGGGTGCGGCCTCCTGCCGGGGATCGAGGGCGAGCGGTGCGGGGCGTGTCGGGAGTGGAGCTGTGACGGGAGCACCCTGCGGTGCCTGCCGGCACCGCATCTTCCGGGGTGCGGTGATGTCGTGCGGTGCGCGGACATCGACGAGGAGTGTTCAGGGTCGAACCGGACGTGCATCGAGCATGAGGGCACGGACCCGGCGTTCTGCGGGGAGTGTGATCCCGGCTGGGGTGCCTGCGATGATCCGGAGGGCCCGTGCGGGGTGGACCTGCTGAGGGACTGGGAGAACTGCGGGGCGTGCGGGGCGGCGTGCCCGGCGGGCCTGGAGTGCCTGGACGGGCGGTGTGAAGACGCCGTGGAGCCTGGTGGCGCGTGCGACCGGACGGAGCAATGCGCAGAGGGTTCGGCCTGCGCGGACGGGCGGTGTGTGCGCACCGATGGCACATGCGAGATCGACCGGGAGTGCAGGGATGACCAGCAGTGCATCGAGGGGCAGTGCGTGACGTGCGAGTTCGAGCAGTGCGCGGAGTGCGGCACGGACGGGGACTGTCCGGGCACGGACGTGTGTGCGGATGGGGAGTGCGTGGAGTGTCGCGTCGATGGCGACTGCCCTCCTGACCGGGAGTGTTCGGGTCATGTGTGTGTTCCGCCGTCGGACTGCGACGATGAGCAGGTGCGGTGTGACGGGGTGTGTCGCGCCCCCAACGCGTGCGGGGGGTGCGATCCGTTGCCGAGCACCCCGGGGGACGCCTGCGGGACGTGCGGGACGGTGCAGTGCAGCGGGGTGGAGCGGGTGGTGTGTGCGGGGGACAGCCCGAACGCGTGCGGCGGATGCAGCACGCTGAGCGGCGCACCGGGGGGCTCGTGCGGGACGTGCGGGACGCTGGAGTGTCGGAACGAGAACGCGCTGCGTTGCGCCGGGGACAACCCCAACGCATGCGGGGGGTGCAACACGCTGAGCGGCGCACCGGGGGGCTCGTGCGGGACGTGCGGGACGCTGGAGTGTCGGAACGAGAACGCGCTGCGTTGCGCCGGGGACAACCCCAACGCATGCGGGGGGTGCAACACGCTGAGCCAGACGGTCGGGAGCCCTTGCGGGGATTGCGGAACGTGGGAGTGCGCGGGCACGTCCCTGGTGGCGTGCGCGGGAGGAGATGCGAACGCCTGTGGGGGATGTGGCACGCTGTCGGCCCAGCCGGGCAGCATCTGCTCGACGAGTTGTGGGGATGGCACGGTGCGTTGCGATGGCGCGGACGCGGTGCGCTGCGACGGCCCGGAGGTGAACGCGTGTGGCGGTTGCGGCACCCTGCCCGCCCCGCCCGGCACGCCCTGCGGGCCCTGCAGTCTGGGCGAGTGGGCGTGTTCGGGATCGGGGGACGGAGCGACGGTCGTTTGCGAGGGCGCCGTCGACACGAGCACGAGCGACGAGCACTGCGGCCTGTGCGGGAACGCGTGCTCGGAGGGGCTGACGTGTCGTTCGGGCGATTGCGAGTGCGAGGACGGGAGTGCCACCCTGTGCGGTGACCGGTGCGTGGACGTGATGACGAGCGACGAGCACTGCGGGAGCTGCTTCAACGCCTGTTCTCAGGGTCAGACGTGCGCGGGCGGGGCCTGTGGCTGCCCGTCCCCGCTGGTGCTCTGCGACGGTGTCTGTCGCGAGGCGGACGTCTGTGGTGGATGCGGCTCGGTGGATAGGCTGGAGGGCGAGCCGTGCGGCTACTGCGACACGGGTTCTCTGGCGTGCTCGCCGGTGGTGGGGGAGGGGCTGCGTTGCGAGGGGGAGACGTCGCCGTTGACGGACCCGGACAACTGCGGGGACTGCGGGGTGGTGTGCCCGGGCTTCGGGTTTTGCGGCGGGGGTCGCTGCGATCAGATCGACTGAGCGTGCGGGAGGCGCTCAGTCCTCGCCCGGGGTTCCGCCGATGATGGCGTCGCCGGCGAGGGCGGAGACGAGGAAGTTCACGACGTCGAGGGTGGCGACGGGGTGGCGGAAGGCGACGAAGTGTCCGTCGTAGCCGTCGGGTTGGTAGGCCCGGGTTCCTGCGGTGACGCGGTCCTCGCCGCTGCGCACCATGCGTCGGGCGGGGGCGTCGACCTCGGAGGTGCCGGACGGGACGAGGGCGGAGGGGCTGACGACGGGGAGTCCCGCGGCGGAGACGAGGGCCTCCTGATTGGGGACGGGGGTGTAGGCGTCGTCGAGGCCGAAGGTCACGAAGAGGGGGACGGGGGCCTGGTCGTCGAGGCGTTCTCGGGCGAGGTGTCGCGCGAGTCCCAGCGGGTCGACGGGGTCGATCCAGGTCTGGAGGAGGTGGAGGACGGGGTGGTGGTCTCGGTGGACGGTGTCCTGGAGGAGGACGGCGACGCCTGCGGCGATGTCGACGGGCGCGGTCTTGTGGAGGAGGGAGAGGGCGAAGCCGCCTGCGGCGCCGCTGAGCACGGCGCCGGCGATGTCGTCGGTGTGGGCGAGGAACCCTGCGCCGACGGTGGCGCCCTGGGAGTGTCCGAGGAAGGCGATGCGGTCGGGGTCGACGGGGATGGGGTCGGCGCCATCGGCGTGGACGGGTCCGCTGCGCAGGAGGTCGAGGAGGGCGAAGAGGTCACCGGCGCCCTGCTCGACGTTTCCGCGTCCTGCGGCGGGGTTGGCGGGGTTGAAGAAGAGGAGGTCGGGGTCGAGGTCGCTGTTGCGGCGGTCGTGGTGGAGGACGCCATCGAAGCCGAGTGTGGCGATGGGGGAGGCGGGCAGGTCCTGGTCGGTGGTTCCGTTGTCGTCGGTGTCGTCCGCGGAGGTCCCCGGAGGGGTGTCGAGGGGGACGGAGGCGTTGGCGAGGCGCTCGGCGGTGCCGTCGGCGATGTGGCTGCCGGCGCCGCCGCCGGTGCCGTGGGCGGTGAGGACGAGGGGCCAGCCGGAGGTGGGGGCGTCGCCGGTGGGGATGGTCAGGATGGCGCAGGTGTCATCGTGCCCGTTGGGGATGGCGCGGCCGTCGCCGTCGAGGCGGACGCGTCCGCCGTCGTCGGGGTCGAGGCGGGGGGGCTCGCCGTCCTGCCAGCGGGGGAGGCGGACGGTGGCGTGCCACTCGGTGAAGGCGTCGGAGGCGGTGGTGCAGGGGCGTCCGCAGGGGCCTTCGGGCTGGTCGGTGCAGGGGGCGAGGTCGAGCCATTCGGCGGAGTTGCCGGCGGCGACGGCGTCGCGGAGTCCGGGGAAGACGGGGTTGTGTCCCATGGTGGTGAAGACGGTGGCGCCGGCGATGCGGGCGCCGCCGTCGTCGAGCTCGGGGAGGAAGTCGCGCAGGGGGGCGAAGGTGTCCCAGGCGCGGCGGAGGGGGTCATCGGCGGGGGGATCGGCGTCGAGCATGCGTTCGAAGTCGGCGTCGCGGGCGAGTCGGTTGCCGCTCTCGTCGGTGACGGCGTCGGTGATCCATGCGGCGTAGGTGTGGCCGTGGCGGAGGGGTCGAATCCAGGAGGGTCGGACGGTGACGTAGCCGCGGCAGACGAAGGGGGTGCGCCCGGTGTTGAGGCGCCAGCCGCGGGTCATGCTGCGGCCGAAGTCGGGAGAGCCGGGGGTGATGTCGACGAGGTCGATGATGGGGGGTGCGTCCTCGTCGGCGGCGCGGAAGGAGTCGAGGTCGAAGGGCCGGGAGATGCGGAAGGTGATGGTGGGGTTGACGGCGAAGCCGTCGGGGCCGTCGTTCTCGAGGGCGTCGATGGCGCCCTGGAGGAGGTGTGCGGCGAGGCTGCTGGCGCCGCGCTGGGGGAAGCCTTCGAGGTCGATGCCGCGCTCGGTGAGGCGGATGTCGCTGGGGAAGGGAAGGCGGAAGAAGTCGTCGTCGTCGCGGGCGGTTTCGGGGACCTCGAAGAGGAGGCGGAAGCGCTCGATGTCGGGTTCGGGGCAGTTGGGTTCGGGGAGGACGGGGAAGGCGAAGACGGGGAGCTCGCAGCGGTCGCGTCCGGGGGCGCAGGCGAGGGGTGCGGCGCAGTCGTCGGTGGAGGCGCAGGCGGCGCCGATGTCGCCGCTGCCGCCCGGGGTGCAGACGCCGGCGACCCCGACGAGGGCGCAGCGCAGGCCGGGGGCGCAGGCGA
>REDH01000095.1 GCA_007693585.1 Deltaproteobacteria bacterium | reverse complement strand
ACCTTCGACCAGTCCGCGAGGAACTTCTCGATCCCGATGTCGGTCAGGGGGTGCTTCGCAAGCTGCCGAATGACGCCGAACGGGATCGTGGCCACGTGGGCGCCCATCATGGCCGCCTCGACGATGTGGACCGGGTTGCGGATCGAGGCCACCAGCACCTCGGTCTCGAGCGCCTCGTAGTTGCGGAAGATGGTCACGCACTGCGAGATCAGGTCCATGCCGATGTGGGCGATGTCGTCGAGCCGACCCACGAAGGGCGAGACGTACGTCGCGCCGGCCTTGGCCGCCAGCAGGGCCTGCGCCGGGGAGAAGCAGAGGGTCACGTTGGTCCGCGTCCCCTCCCGGGTCAGGGCCCGACACGCCTTGATCCCGTCCACCGTGAGCGGCAGCTTGACCACGATGTTCGGGTGGATCCGCGCGAGGTCCCTGCCCTCGGCAAGAAGATCCTCGGCCTTCTCGGAGACGGCCTCGGCGGAGATCGGGCCATCGACGGTCTCGCAGATGTCGTGGAGCACCGCGTCGAAGGCACGGCCGCTCTTCGCCACGAGGGAGGGGTTGGTGGTGACGCCGTCGATCACCCCCATGTCCCAGGCTTCGCGGATCTCGACGATGTCGGCGCTGTCGATGAAGAACTTCATGGTTACTGTCCTGGTGCGGGGAGCGGGCCGGCCTGGCCCTGATGGGGCGCTGGTCTAGCGCCCCGCAGACCGACACGCAACGCCCTCCGCCTTCCCCCGAGGCACGCCCATGGACCCCAAGGCCCTCTCCCGGCCCACGATCTACGTCATCAGCGACGCCACCGGAAACACGGCCGAGAACGTGGTGCGGGCCGCGCTGCTGCAGTTCGGGCACCAGTCCGCCCAGCTCCGGGTGTTCCCCCAGGTCCGCAGCCGCGAACGCATCGACGACCTCCTCGCCCAGGTCCCCGACGACGCGCTCCTCGTCTTCACCCTCGTCAACCACGACCTGCGTGAACACCTCCAGGTGGAGGCCGAGCGGCGACAGCTCCCCCACGTGGACCTCCTCAGCCCCCTGCTCTACCGACTGACCGAAGTCCTCGGTACGTCCCCCGACGGCATCCCCGGCCTGCTGCACCGAATGGACGAGTCCTACTTCCGGCGCATCGAGGCCGTCGAGTTCGCCGTCCGCAACGATGACGGCAAGAACCCGGTCGGCCTGCACCGTGCGGACATCCTGCTCGTCGGCGTCAGCCGCACCTCCAAGACGCCGGTCTCCGCCGTGCTCGCCGGAAAGGGGTTCAAGGTGGCCAACATACCGCTCGTCCACGGGGTCGACCCTCCCCCCGAGCTGTTCGCCCTGCCCCCGGGCCGTGTCTTCGCCCTCACCATCGATCCCGGCACCCTGCTCTCCATCCGCCGGAGCCGGCTCGCCCAGCTCGGCATGGACGGCCAGGGCGCGTACACCGACCGCCACGCCGTGCTCGAGGAGGTCCAGTGGGCCCTGCGGCTCTTCCGCACGCGCACCCGATGGCCGGTGATCGACGTCACACGGATGGCGGTCGAGGAGACCGCCGCCGAGATCCTCCGCCAACGTGACCTCCTGCTCGCCCGACCGTGAAGCCTGTCCGACATCCCGCGAGGTGCCCCTGCACGAGGGGAACGGCGGCAGCCCTGCTGGCCGTCGCGCTCCTGATCCTCGCGCAGCCCGCCGGAGCCGACCCGGTCGATCCTGCTTCCGGTGCTCCCGGGCCGAGCAGCCTGCCCGATCCGGAGGATGCGGACCGGACGCTGGCCCGACTGATCGAGGAGGCCGCGCAGCCGGATCCGCTCCGCCGGGTCGAGCGGCTCACGGCCGCGCGACAGGAGGTGCTGCGCCGCCTGCAGGATGGCCCGCCACTGCGGCGGTCCGCCATCCGCGGCCTGCGGGACGCCGGCCAGTTCGACCTCGCCGCCGACGCCCTCCGGCAGGAGATGGAGCGCACGCCGGGGGTCCTGCGCGAGACGATCTACCAGTGGGCGGTGGACTCGCTGCGCGCGGAGCGCCCCTGGGACAGCATCGAGCGCATCCTGCTGCCCGTGATCCGCGAGGAGCGCCCCCCTGCACGGGCCGAGCTCGCGGGCCGCCTCCGCGCCGCCAGCAGCACGGCGCTTCCCGACGCGTTGCGCGAGGTCCTGGACGCGAGGGACCTCGGTCCCTCCGACCTGGGCCCCGCACTCGTCCATGCCGAGCTGCTGCAGCGCCTCCCGCGCGCATCGGACGAGGAGATCGCCCAACGCGTCCGGACGGCGCTCCACGAGCGGGCCGAGGCGCTGCTGCGCCACGATGTGTTCGACTCCCCTCCACCGCGGGAGGATCGGGTGGCCGCGCGCGAGCACGCCATCCTCGCGGCGCGCTGGTGGCACGCCATCGGGGAGACGCAGCGCGAACGCGATGCGTGGCGGATCGCGCTGGTCGCGAGTGCTCCGGACGAGGTCGCCAGCACGCTGCACCTCGCCCTGCACACCCTGCTCGAGGAGGACGGCCTTGACCTGCGCACGCTGGAACCGCTGCTCGCGGAGACCCCGGGGAGCGTCTCGTCCTGGTCCCGGCTCCTGGAGGAGGCCCTGACCTCCGGCCACCTCGCCCTCGCCCTGAGCGCCGTGGATCGGCTGATCCTCCTCGGGGGCGAGCGGGCCGATCTCCTCGTGATCCGGGCGCGTGTTCATGCGGCGGAAGGATCGACCGAACAGGCGCACGACGCGTGGCTCGACGCAGTCCTGGTCGCCTCCGAGACCGAGCTCCCCGAGCTGCTGCGCGCGGCGCTGGCGGCGCAGGGAGGTCCTGCGTCCCCGGCACTGGAGCTTGCGCTCGGCCGCCGTGCGCGGCTGCACGGCGCGGCGCGTGCGGCGAGCCTCGAGGAGGTCATTCGGGATGACCCTCGTCCGCCGGAGGGTGACGGGGCTCCCCCGGCCGGAGCGTCCGACGGGGAACCAGTCCGGGACGTGCCCGCGCGCAGTCTCGTCGCCCTCGCACTGTCCGGTCCCCGGTCGACGCAGGAAGCCACTCCGGACGCGGTGCGCATGGCGCTGAACGACCTTTCCCCGGACGCGCGCATCTCGCTGCTTCGCGATGCGGCGATGGCGGGTCCCGAGGCCCTGCGGGCGAGTGGCCTGATGGAGGTCGTTCCCCGCCGCGATCGGGTGTCCCCCGAGACGGCGTTGTGGATCGCGCTCGACGTGGCGGAGGGCGCGGACGACTGTGGGGATGTCGTTGCCTTCGACGCGTGGCGTCGCTGGTCAGCGGATCTTCCGGCGGCGCACACGCTGCTGGCGGAGTCGCTGGCCCGGGTGGGCCGCTACGGGTGCGCGCTCGCATGGCTGGAGGGGCTGCCGCGGGTGGACGGGGACGGGTGGGTGCTGGGGATCCGGCTGGCGGTCACCCTGGACGACGAGGCGTCGCTGCGGCGCTGGTTTGCCCGACGCCCCCCCGCGGTCGGGGAGGGGCCGGAGATCGAGGGCACGCGTGCCCTTCTTCGCGCAGTGCAGCGTCCCGTGGAGGCGAGGCGTCTCGGGCCGTCGGCACCGGATGGACCGGGCGGGGCGCCGGATTCGGAGCTTCGGCGATGGCGCTGCGGCGTCTCCGGACTGGACGAGCGGCGCCTGCGGTGGACCGGCGCCCGGGGGGGAATCGGGCGGGACGGTCGTGCGGCGTCGGCCCTGCTCCGGCCCGAGGCAGGCGACCGGGGGGAGGAGGCCGCCACGCCCTGCGTGGGTGACGCGGAGTGGGCAGGGGTGTGGGGACAGGTGGCGGCGCAGGTCCAGCGTGGGGAGGCCTCGCGCGCGAGAGCGGTGGCGGTGGAAGCGGCGGTCCTGACCCCCGGGGAGTGGCGGGCATGGATGGCGATGGCGGTGGCCGGATCGGCGGACGGCGACGTCCCGGGGGCGCGGTGGGCGGCTTCCGAGGCGTTGCTTCGGGGCGCACCGCGCGGGGTGGTCGCCGTCTGCCTGGCCGGTGGGAGGGAGCCTGCCGCTTGCCAGCCCGGAGGGGCAGGACCATGATGCTCGCCATCAGGGTGGGGGGCGAACGATCACACACTGGAGGACGAATGGCCAGCAGACTGGGCGAGGCGGAGATAGCGGAAGCGGTGGAGCGGCTGGATGGCTGGGCGTACGACGGCGACGACCGGGCCATCAGCCGGAAGTTCATCTTCGACGACTTCGACGAGGCGATGTCGTTCATCCTCGAGGTGGCGGACATCGCCCGGGAGATGGATCATCATCCGGAGCTGTTCAACGTGTACAACGAGGTGGCGCTGTCGATGACGACGCACGATGCGGGCGGAGTGACAGCCCGGGACGTGGCGTTCGCGGAGCGGGTCGAGGCGCTGTTCGAAGAGGGGGAGGAGACGCCCTGAGCGGGGTGTCTGCTATCGCAGGAAGAGCAGCGCGGCGACGCCGATGACGAGTGCGCCGAGCCCGGCGATGACGAGGAGCAGCATGAGGTCGCGTGAGCGTCGTGCGGGCTGTGGTCCGGGGGGCGCGATGGCGGAGACGTCTGCTCCGGGCGGGGGAACGGCGGGCCCGGCGCTGGAGTCCTGTGGATGGGTGGGGACGGGGATTCCCTCCGCGGGGGTAGGGATCATCAGGGTCTGTCCGGCGGGTCCGGTGAGGGTGTTCGGTCGTGTGCGCGCGGTCTCGTCGAGGGCCCTGATGGTCTGCGAGGTTTCGTGGGGCTTGCGCCCACGGAGGATCTTCGGGGTGACGAGCTGGTAGTTGGTGCGGGGTTCCGGGGGGTCGCCGACGAGGGCGAGTCCGACGGTGATGTTGTCGAGGCCGCCCTGGGCGTTGGACTCGTCGATGAGGACCTTGGGGAGGTCATCGATCCCGTGGCGCGCGAGGTATCTCGGGACGAAGGACTCGGGGACCATGCCGGTGAGGCCGTCGGAGCACAGGAGGAAGATGTCTCCGTTCCGCATGGAGATGGGATCGGGGTGGTGTTCGACCTCGACGGTCTCGCCGCCCCCGAGGGATCGGGAGATGATGTTGGAGTGCGGGTGGTTCTCGGCGGCTTCCGGGGTGAGGAGTCCGTCGTCGACGAGTCGCTGGACCATGGTGTGGTCGCGGGTGAGTCGTTCGAAGACGTTGTCCCGGAGGAGGTATGCCCTGCTGTCGCCGACGTGGGCGAGGTGCGCGAAGCCGGACTGCCGGTCCATGGCGAGGAGGACGACGGTGGTGCCCATTCCGTAGAGGGCGGGATCCCGCCTGGCCCACTGGAAGATCCGGAGGTTGGCCTTCGAGATCGCCGCGGTCATCCGAGCGGGGATGTCCCCCTGCTCGGCTTCGAGGGTCTGCTCGATGGTCTGGACGGCGAGTCTGGAGGCGGTGGAGCCGCCGTTGTGTCCTCCCATGCCGTCACAGACGATGAGGAAGAACACGCCATCGAGGTCGACGAACCCCCAAGCGTCCTGGTTTTCGGTGCGCTCCCGGCCGACGTCGGTGTCGCAGACGACGTGGAGGTTCACCGTGTTCTGGGATTCGATATCGATGACGGTGCGCTCCTTGAGGGGTTCATCCCCGCGTGGGGGAGTTTCCCGTGGGGTCCATCCGGGGGTGCGGCGTGGGGATGGGCGGAGGTCCTGCTCGGCGTCGTCGTTCACGTCGCCGGAAACAGGGTCAGCCTACCTCGACGTCCCGGTATTTTAGGGCGGCGCAGACGAGTCCTGCAAGAAAGAGGTTCATCAGCACGAGAATCAGGAGAGATCCGGTGAGTCCGACCCGCTCGTTCCGGTGGGCGCGGACCAGCTCGTGGGGCAGCCCGGCGCGGACGACGATGTCTTCGTGGGCAGCGACGCGCAGGGGATCGTCGGGATCGGGGCCGAAGCTTCGTTCGAGGGGCGTGAGGGCGCGCGAACGCTGCAGGCCGGCACAGAAGCCGTGGCAGATCGGGTCATTGCGGTCGGGAGCGGACGGCTCGACGAGTCCGCCGCGGGTGGCGGTGACGCCGCCGGTCGTGGTCCCTTCCTCCCGGCCGAGCTCGCCGGGGTGGTATCCCAGCCCGGTGGGCCCGATGCCCCAGGCGCAGCCGGGAATGCCGCACTCCTGCCGCAGCGCATCAAGGTCATCGTCGACGTACTCGGCGGTGAGCACCCCTTCGAGTCCCCAGCGGGCGACCATGGCGCTGGAGAGGACCTTCATGGGGGGGGAGAGCTCGTGGATGGGCATGATGATCCCGCCGAGGATGATCTGCGGGATGAGGAGGAGCGGGACGAGGGCGACGGCGGCTTCACCGGAGGAGACGAAGGCCGAGAGGGTGAGTCCCATGCCGAGCCCGGCCCAGGAGACGAGCACGAGGATGACCAGGTGCAGGGCGAACGAGCCGTCGAACGCGAGGGGGAACCAGGCGATCCCCAGCAGGATCAGGCACTGCACGATGCACAGCGCCCCGAGCACGGCGTACTTGGACAGCACGTAGCTGGGGATCATCAGGTTGACCATGCGTTCGCGCCGGTAGATCGCCTGCTCCCCGACGATCTCCCGGGCGGCATTGGAGCAGCCGAACCAGACGGCGGAGGCGACGAGCAGGAACAGGGCGGCGGGCCCGCGCTCGAGCTGCTGCAGGGGGTCGTCCGAGGTCCCGGAGAAGACGAAGGCCAGGACGAGCGCGATGATGGGGGCCTGGACGAGGAGGATCGCCAGGTTGAGGCGATCCTGCAGCTTGATTCGGGTGTTGCGCGAGGTGAGAATCGCCAGCTGGCGGAGCATGCCCCGCCGGGTGGTCTTCTGCTTGCTCCCGGCGTGGACATCGACGTTGGCGCGCACTTCACTCGAGGCGCGCTCGTAGACGAATTCCCGATAGTACTCCGAGTTCTGGTACTCCTGACGGCGCCGGTCCACGGCCTCGCGGAGCGCCTTCTTGCGGGCATCTTCGGGGGCGACCTCCAGGGCCTTCCGCTGGTCGGCGCTGATGGGCTTGAGGGCGTTGCCCGGGTCGAGGAGGAGCTCCTCGCGCACGTGCTGGTCGTCCGCGGCCTCGGGGTGGAAGTGCAGGATGGAGTCGGGCCAGGCGGGTCCGTAGTAGACGAGCCGCCCCTGGAGAAGGAACAGCACGTTGTCCATCATCCGGTAGGCGTCGAGGGACGGCTGGTGGATCGTGAGCAGGACGGTCTTTCCGCTGTCCGCCAGGCGCCGGAGCAGACGCATGACGTTGATGGTGTCCTCGGACGCGAGACCGCTCGTCGGCTCGTCGAGAAGGAGGAGGCTCGGCTCCGTGATGAGCTCCTGGGCGAGATTGACCCGCTTTCGCTGGCCGCCCGAGATGCCTCGCCGGACAGCATCGCCGATGCGCACGTCGCGGGTCTCGCGGATCTCGAGTGTCTGCAGGATCCGGTCGATCCGGGACTCGATCTCCTCCGGGGACGTGTCGGCGGGGAGCCGCAGCCGAGCGGTGTAGTAGAGCGACTCGTGCACGGTGAGCTGCGGGAACACGATGTCGTCCTGGGGGACGTACCCGATGTTCCCCCGGAAGGCGTCGTAGTGCTCGTAGAGGTCCATCCCGTTGACCACGCTACGCCCGGCGGACGGCGGAACGTAGCCGTTGAGGGCGAGCATGAGGGTGGTCTTCCCGGCCCCGGACGGGCCCATGAGGCCCACGAACTCGGTGGGGTAGGCGGTGAAGCTGATGTCGTGGAGGATCCTCTTGCGACCGTCCGGGTCCTGCCGATCCGGCACGTCGACGCACACGCGCTCCGCCTGCAGCAGCATGTCGCCGCGGTACTGGCGTCGCACCACGCCCGCCTCGGCGTCGAGTCGGACCACGAGGGACGCCAGGGCGACCCGGGCGTCGATCCCCACCTCCACCGGCGCGTCGATCCGGACGCCATCGACGAAGGTGCCGTTGGCACTGCCCAGGTCCTCGATGCGGAACCGCCCTTCGTCGAGCCGGGCGATGCGCGCGTGCTCCCGGCTGATCTGGACGTCGTCGAGCACGATGTCGCAGCGCTCCGGATCGCGCCCGAGCACGAGCACGCCACGGGTGGACCATCCCTCCCGGGCCTGCGAGCCGGATCGCTCGCCGAGAAGGTCGGGCAGGCGGCCGATGGGCAGGCGGTAGCTGCCGAGAAAGAGGACATCCTCCCCGCTCACCACACCCTGCTCGATCCGGTTGCGGCGGGTATTCAGGAACGTCCCGTTGGTGCTGCCCAGATCGCGGAAGAACCACGATCCATCCGGCAGCCGCTCGAGCTCCACGTGCTGACCGGAGACGATCTCGGCATCCACCACGATCTCGTTGCCCCGATCCCGGCCGATCCGGATCTTCTGCCGATCCGCCCGGTCCGTTCCGCTCCGTCGATCGGCGCGCTCGCGCAACATGGACTCGAGGGAGGCATCGAAGACCACCTGCACCGACCCGAGAGTGAACGCGGATCCCGGCGCGATCCGGGCGCGCTCCACACGCTCTCCGGCCACCCACGTCCCGTTGGTCGAGCGCTGGTCCTCGAGGAGATATCGCCCCCCCTCCAGGTACAGCCGCGCGTGGCGCCGGCTCACCGTCGGGTTGGAGATGACGTAGTCGTTCTCCGGCGAGAACCCCAGCGACACATGCACCGCCTCCGGTCCCGGCGCCGGGGTCTCGGCCGCGTCGCCGGGCATCGCGGGCAACCGCGTGATCCGGGTGTCGTCCGCGCCATACTCCCCGGAGGGCTCGGCCGGGGCCAGCGTCCCCGGTGCCGTCTGCCGCTCGGGCCGAGTCGGGGGCGCCAGCGCCGTCGTGTGCGCCCCCGGGGCCGGCGGGCGAACCAGCGGCAGGACGACCTGCCCCCACCGCGCCTGCTCCAGCAGCTCCAGAAGCGCATCGTCGACCCGGACCCCCCACTTTCGCCCCAACCGGATGAAGTCCCCCGGCTGCGCCTCGTGCACCTCGCCGGGCGCCAGCCGATGCGGCCCCAACCAGCTCCCGTTCGTGCTGCCGAGATCCTCCACGCGGACCCCACCGCTGTCCGGACACGGAGCGAGACGAAGGTGCTCCCCCGAGACCGTCGGAACGTCCGCGAGCACATCCGCCCGATCCGGATCCGAACCGACGACGACCCCTTCTCCCTGCTCTTCCGACGACTGTGGGTGATCCACGCTGCACTCCTCGCTGCACTCCTCGCCGCACCTCGCGCCGCACCTCGCACCACCCCTGCATCATCCCTCCGGACACCGGCGGAGAAGGCACCTGCGGGCCCCGCGCGGCCGGTCGACGCACGCACGGCGCCCGCGTACCTCCCGGCACGACCCGCCACCGGTCACCGTCTCCCGCACACTGTACGCCGAGGCAGGAAAGCGACGCAATGCCGACGAACGCCCACGTTTGTCCGGACCGCGCACATCTGCTAGCGCTCCAGCGACCGGGGCCGCCCGGAGCAGACACGCCCCGCACCCCGCAGCTCGTCCGGTGACCGTGACCCCCCGCGCCCTCCCGACCATCCTGACCGCGCTCCGCTCCATGCTATCCCGCGCCACCCCGCTCGCCGCAGCGCTGCTGATGCTGCTCGGCGTCGCGCTGACCGGGTGCGGCAACCCCGCGGAAGACGCCGGCCCCGGCGGACGATGCGAACGACCGGGAGACTGCCCGGTCGGCTTCGCCTGCTCCACATCCGGCGCCTGTGTCCCCGCCGCCGGAGCCGCCTGCTCCCCCGACGAGCCGTGCCCCAACGGGTACTTCTGCAACCAGGACAACGCCTGCCAGGCCATCCCGGCCGGTGACGGCGGCGAGATCTGCAACCGCTCCACCGACTGCGACACCACCACCGTCTGCCTCGCCGGCCGCTGCCGCACCCTCGAGTGCACGGGCGACATCGACTGCCCCATCGACAGCCGCTGCCTCGGAACCATCTGCCGCGCCGCGCCCCCCTGCGCCAGCGACGCCACCTGTGGACCCACCGGCTGGTGCGAGGATGGTCGCTGCAACCCGGGATGCGAGAACAACGCCGGATGCGGAGGGACCTCGCTCTTCCGCTGCATGGACAACCGCTGCGCCGCCACCTGCGGCGGAGACGGCGAGTGCTCCGCAGGCGAGCGCTGCCGCGACGGCGTATGCACAGCCGAGGAGTGCTCCGGGTTCGGCGCCGAGGGCTGCCCCGACGGCCAACGCTGCGACGGCGACGGCCGCTGCATCGACGCCGTCGCCTGCAGCTCGAGCGAGAGCTGCACCCCCGAGGAGCACTGCGTCGACGGCTTCTGCGAACCGCGCATCCGCTGCCGAGCCGATGTCGACTGCGACGGTACGCTCGGCCAGTTCTGCCGCAACAACGCCTGCGCCACACCGCCCCCCTGCGACCCGGACGCACCACAATGCCCCTCCGGCCAGTCCTGCATCGCCGGCTGGTGCCTCGCCGACGGCTGCCTCGATGACACCGAGTGCGTCGACACGGAGCGCTGCGACCTCGGACGGTGCAGGTCCAGGACCTCCGCCACCGCCGAGTCGCTGCGCATCGTCCCGCTCGACATCGCCGCTCCCTCCCGCTCCACCTCCATCCGACTCCTCGTGCTGCCCGCCGACGCCGACGGCCGGCCCATCCCCGGCACCCTGCCCGCCCTCCGTGTCGAAGTCGACCCGCCAGGCGCCCTCCGCGTCGTGACCAGCGCGAACAGCGAGGAAATCAGCGTGCAGGCCGGAGAAACACCCGGGCCGGCTCGACTGCGCGTCCAGCTCGCCGACGCGCCCGACATCAGCGGAGAGATCGCCCTGACCCCCCGCCCCGCGGTCGAAAGCAACACCATCACCGTCCTCGTCCACGACGCCGACACCCTCATGCCCGTCGACCAGGCCCTCGTCCGCATCGGCGACCGCTCCCGAACCACCGACCCCTCCGGCGTCGCGACGTTCCCCGCCCCCACCGAAGACCCCACGGAACCCACGGAACCCACGGAACCCACGGCGATCCCCAGCGACGCGCCGCCCACGGAAGGCGACCCGTCGGCGCCGGACGAAGCCTCCGGGGAGGACGGCAGCCAGCGCAGCACGGGCTCCAGCCCCGCAACCGACCCGGCTCCCCTCGCGATCGAGATCCGGGCCCCCGGACACGTCCCCGCCCTCATGCTCCTTCCCCCCGACACCCGGACCGTCGCCGTCCCCCTGCGCAACACGCGCCGGCAGGACATCGCGTTCGAAGCCTCCATCGCCGTCGCCGACCCCGTGGCCCTCCACGATGCCCACGGCGCCCTCGCCCTCGCCGCGATGCCGACCGATCCCGCCCATCTGGCGGCTCCTCACCTCCTCGGCCCGGTCCGCGGCCTGGAGCGCGCCCTGCCGGAACTCGGCGACCCCGATCTGCACCTCCCCGAGACCATCTACCTCGAGCTCGACTTCCTCGGCATCGGCCCCCTCCGGACCAGCCTGCGCAGCACCGCTCGCCCCCTCGACCCACTCGTCGTGCTCCACGCCAGTTCCCTGAAGGCGGAGACGCTGCTCGACCTGTTCCGGGTCGAGCAGTCCTGGTCCCTGGTCGAGCTCATGCACGAACACGTCACCACCCTCACCCGGCCGGATCCGCACGCCGCCTGGATCAGCGCCCCGCAGGAATCACCGGGGCGAGTGACCACGGAGCCCGCGCGCCTCAACCGCCGTCTCGTCTCGCTGCCCCCGGCCGAGCCCGCCGCTTCCGCCGACAGCCGGCACTTCGTGCTGCTGCTCGAGGACCACCCGCTCCACGGCTGGATCCCCACGGGGCTCGAGCGCGTCGAGGCCGGCGCCGTGACCTGGGTCGCGAGCCTCGCCCCTCCTCGGCAATTCCGCGGGCGAGCAGCCAGGCTCGTGGTCCTGTCCTGGCCCGTCTCCCCCCACGAGGGGACGGGGCTTGGCCGCACGCTGCCCCTGGCCACCACCGGCCTCGTCGTGACCCTCGAGCCCGGGCAGCGAACCGTCGATCTCGCCGACCGCGTCTGGCCCGTCCCCGTCGAGGCCTGGCCCGCGCTGGAGGAAGATCGCCTTGTCCTGACGGCCGAGGGAATCCCCGCCACGGCCGCGGTCCGCACGACCCTCGGAACGGGTTCGAATCGGCTCGAGGTGTGGTGGGCTCCCGGCATCCGGAGCGCGGAGGCGGGAAGCACCTTCGGCGTGCTCGAGGAGCTGCCTTCCGTGGCCGGAGAGATCCTGTGGTGGGACGTCCCGGAGGAGGACTGGGAGCGACGGCTGTCCGGGAACCGCGGCGGGCTCTCCGGGCTCGGGCGGGACGCGGCCGGATTCGCCCACCGCATCGTCGCCGCTCCCTGAACCGGCTCAGATGGCGCCGCTGCCCTTCTCGAGATCGATCACGAAGCTGTCCGGCTTCACCGCGAGCAGACTGGTCGGCAGCGCCCGGATCACCCGCTCCGCGGTCCCGCCGATCAGGAGCTCCTTGACGGCGCTTCGACCGAGGCTGCCGAGAACCAGAAGCTCGGCACCGGACGCGCGGGTGGCCGAGAGAATCTCCCACCACGGCGCTCCGAAGATGACCTCACGCCCGAGCTGCACCCCGTTCGTGTCGAACTTCTCGATGAACTCGTCGAGCTCCTGGGAGCCGAGCGCGGCGGCGCTCTCGATGAACCCCTCGGGGTAGCCACGGCCGAAGATCTTCCGCATGGACTTCGACGGTCCGCTCACCACGTGCACGATGTCCAGCCGGGCGCCGAAGGCCCGGGCAAAGGCGAGCGCCAGCTCGAACGCCCGCTCGGACGCCTCCGAGAAGTCGGTCGCACACATGATCTTCTTCGGCAGCGCGGCCATGGTGTCCTTGATGACCAACACCGGAACCGAGGAGCGCCGGATGAGCCGCTCGGTGTCGCGGCCGATGATCGCCTCCTCGCCCCCCTCCATGCCCGTCGCACCCACCACGATGAGGTCCGCACCGGTCTGGAATGCCGACTGGTTGAGCTGGCTGTCCACCGGCAGCTCGCCCATGTCGTAGTCCACCTCGATCTCCGGTGGGCGAAGCCGCTCCACCGCCTCGCGCACGATCTTCTCGGCATCCGCCAGCACGGCTGCGCCGCGAAGCAGCTTCGTCGCCTCGGCGTGCTGCGACTCCAGCGCCGACAGAAGCTCGGGATCCAGCGCGCGCGGCACCGACGTCGTCACCGTGATGCGCGCACCGAACTGCTTCGCCAGCGCGAAGCCAGCCTCGAGCGCAAGAGCCGAGCCCCGGGAGAAGTCGAAACCGACGGTGATGTTCTTGAAACGGTCTGGCATGCTGTTCTCCTGCTGGGGGGGACGCGCGACACGCGCGACACGAACGATGATGGGGCTTCCCGATCAACCCTCGACCCCTCTCCCGGGACCGACGGGCCTGGCGAGCATGTCTCGCTGGACGACAGCCCTCCGCACTCGGCGACAAGCCATGCGTGCAGCAACATCCGTGCCGATCGGGACACACGGTGCTCGGGCAGGGACTTTCGATCGGCTAGCCCGACTTGGCAAGGCACTCGGCTGCACGTTCCAGCAGCGGCAGGGCGAGCCCATGCTCCCCCGCGAGACCGATCGCCTCGCGAACCCGGGCCCCCGCCGTGCGCCCCCGCGCCGGAAGCGGAGCCATCGACTCCAGGGCGGTGTGAATCGCACGCTCCACCGTCCCGGCATGGGTCTTTTCACCCAGCAGCGCCTCCCCGAGCCGCCGCGACTCCTCCACCGCAGCCGCCACCTCCTCCGGCGCCCCCGACAACCACTCGCCCACCGTTCGCGCGGACAGCACCCCGAGCAGGTTCACCGCGAGGATCAGCCCGAACTTCGCCACCAGCTCCTCCCCGAGCGCCCGCTCACTCTCCAGCGTCACGCACGGAACGTCGAGCGCCCCATGGACCGCCGCCACGTGCGCCGCATGGCGCCCGTACACCGCCGTCGGACGCAGCACGACCGTCGGCAGCACCCGCTTCCGGTTCGTCCACACCACCGCCACCGTCGGATCGGACAGACCCAGGGCATGCCACCGTCCCGGAAACAATCCGTTCTGCACCAGGATCACGTCCCGGCGACGTTCCGCCGGGATCGTCCCCACCGCCCCCTCCAGATCGGACTCGCCCACCGCGCACCACAACGGCACGCCCTCCGCCACTGTCGACAGCACCGCGCCGACGTCCGCGCCCCGCACCAGCGGCGTCACCCGAGCCCCCGCACGAAGCGCGCCCCCCGCCATGAACTGCCCCATCTCCCCCAACCCCATCACCACGACATCCTGCATCTGTCCTCCGCTCCCGAACACGCGCCCACTGCGCCGGTCGACTCCGACGCCACGTTGCCAGCGCCCACCGCCCTGACTACCGGCGGCTCACCGCGGTCGCAACCCGCACCCGCTCCGTACCCGACCACACCCGCGCGCCACCAGCACCCGCCCCCGCCATACCGACCATGTGCACGGTCCTCCTCGACCTCTCCGACGATCCCGCGCGCCCCACCCTCGTCGCCGCCAACCGCGACGAGATGGCCGACCGCCCGTTCGCCCCACCCGCCCCCCACTGGGACGATCAGCCCGACGTCATCGGAGGCCTCGACCTCCTCGGTGGCGGCACCTGGCTCGCCCTCCGGCGCGACGGCTTCCTCGCCATCCTCCTCAACCGGCCCTTCACCCTCGGCCCCGTCTCCGGGCGCGAGAGCCGCGGCACCCTCCCCCTCGTCGCCCTCCGGAGCGACTCCGCCGCCGAGGCCGCCCGATCCGTCACCGCCGAGCCCGCCGACCGCTGGCAACCGTGCAACCTCGTGCTCGTCGACCGCCGCGAGGCCCACTTCGTCCAGCGCTTCGCCTCCGGCCACACCACCCACGAGCGCATTCCGCCCGGCCGCCACGCCCTCGCCGCCGGCGAGCGCAACGACCCCCGCATGCCCCGCCTCCGGCGCGTCTTCCCGCGCATGCTCGCCATCCCGCCCACCAGCGACGCGAATCGGATCGACTGGTCCCCGTGGATCGCCCTGCTCTCCGACCGCACACCGCTCCTCGCCGACGACCCGCTGAGCGCCATGAACATCGCCACCGACAGCGGATTCCGGACCGTCTCCTCCTCCCTGATCAGCCTCCCCGCCCACCCCGACCAGCCCCCGAGTTGGGCCTTCGCCCACGGCGCCCCGGACCGCGCGCCCCTTCAGGACGTCACGGTGACCGCGCCCCCCCGTCCCTGAACCATCGTCCCCCGCCGGTCCCGCTTCCACGCGGCCCGCTCCCCGCCACCCCGAGCTTGCACTCCTCGCCCTCCAGCGGCTATGCCCAGCCTGCCGTGGTGCCCGGACGCACCGCGCCGCCCCCGAAGAGGCGACGCGGGCCCGGGTGAAGAGGGAATCCGGTGCAATTCCGGAGCTGACGCGCAGCGGTGACGGACGACGCGAACGACGAGCCCACTGGTGCACACACACACCGGGAAGGAGTCGCGCGCGGTGCGGGCCCAACGCCCCGAACCCCGAAGCCCGAAGACCTGCCACGGCGATGCCGCCCACCCCACCCGGGCGGCATCGGTGGAGTCGACCCCGCGTTCCGGGTCGCCACCCGCACAACCCGACTCCTCCCCGCCGCGCACGCAATGCCCGACGCCCCGCGGACATCCCTGCCCTCCACCCGTGCCCGAGCACCCCGCCGGCCGCACGCGCCCGCTGCCACGAACAGCCTGATCCTCCTCGTCCCGCTCCTCCTCCTCGCCATCCCCCACCTGCCCCACGCCACCGCCCACGCGACCCCCGTCACCCGCTCCGTCGCCCCGGACCACGACGGCACCGACCCCCGCGACGGCGCCAGCGAACGCATCCCCCTCGAACGCGCCCTCCACCAGCCCACCGACGTCCACGATGCCCTCGGCGGACGCGCCGGCGTCCACCTCCGCCAGGGCGGCTCCGGCGTCGCCCCCGCCTTCCTCTCCATCCGTGGCGCCAACCCCGATCAGACCCGCGTCCTCCTCGACGGCATCCCCCTGCACGGCGGCGCCCGACCCGCCGTCGACCTCTCCCGCGTCCCCCTCGCCCTCTTCGGCGACCTCACCCTCCACCGCACCGCCCCACCCCTCCGCCACGGCCCACCCCTCCCGGGCGGCGCCATCGCCCTCCACTCCCCCGATGCTCAGCAGTCCCGCGCCACCGGACGACTCACCCTCGGCAGCCACCTCGAACGCGAAGCCCTCGGCGTCCTCCAGCTCGTCGACGACCACGAACGGCGCACCGACGCCCGACTCCTCCTCGCCGGCGGACACGGCAACTGGCGCTACCTCGACGACGGCGGTACCCCCTTCGACCCCTCCGACGACCGACCCGACGCCCGCCGACGAAACAACGACCACGCCAGCGCCAGCACCCTCCTGCGACACCGCCGCCGCATCGGCCCCTGGCACACCACCGCCCTCCTCCTCGCCGGAGCACGCGAAGCCGGACTCCCCGGACCCGCCGGACTCCCGAGCACACGCACCCGTCTCGCCGACCACCACGCCGACCTCATGGTGTCCGCGAGACGCACCCGCTGGCCACACGCCAACCTCGACCTCGACGGAAACGCCATCCTCGCCCTCGACCGCTCCCGCCTCGACGACCCCCTCGGCGAGCTCACCCCGGGAGGGACCACCCGCACCACCCGCACCGAACGCGGCGCCGCACACGCCCGACTCGCCTGGGCCGCCGCCCCGGCCCTCAACCTCGACACCTTCGCCGACCTCCACGCCGAACAGCTCCGCGACGAGGACCGCTCCCGCGAACCCGACACCTTCCGCGTCACCCGCACCGGCGCCGGCGCCGGCGCCGAGGCCGACCTCGAACTCCTCCCCGAGCACCTCCACCTGCGCGCCGGCGCGCGCGCCGACTACACCCGGACCACAGCCCCGGACCCGCACCCCCCCGGCGAACACCTCCTGCCCTCCGCCGCCGCCCGGCTCGCCGCCACCTCCGGAAGCCGGCCCCTCGACATCTCCGCCAGCCTCGGCCTCACCCGCCTCGGACGCATCCCCGCCTTCCACGAGCTCCACGGAGACCGCGGCTGGAGCGTCGGCGATCCCACCCTCGCCCCCGAACGCCGCGACACCGTCGACGCCGTCCTCCGCACCACCCTCCACCTCCCGCAGCACCACACCCGCCTGTCCCTGGAGCTCGCGGTCTTCGACGCCGTCGCCCACGACCTCATCGCCTGGGTGCGCAACAGCCAGGGCGCACGACGCCCCATCAACATCGGACGCGCACGCTTCCGCGGCTGGGAGGCCCGACTCGACGCCAGCCTCCCGGCCGGATTCGGACTCCACGCCTCCGGCACCCTCCTCGACGCCATCCAGCGCAGCGGAGGACCCGACCTCGAAGGCCGACGCCTGCCCTTCGTCCCCGAGCTCGAAGGCCACGCCGGACTCCGCTCCGAATGGGGACGCCTCCGCACCGGCTGGGACGTGCACGCCCAGGGCCCCTTCTTCGTCGACGCCGCCAACACCCGCGCCCTCCCCCCCCGCATCACCCACCGCGCCCACGCCCAGTTCCACCTCGACCGCCGGCGACGCTTCGCCCTCGGCGCCACCGTGCGCAACGTCCTCGACCACCGGATCGCCGACGCACCCTTCCGCTCCGGCGGAGAGACCCTCCACCTCCCCCAGCCGGTCTCCGACCTCCTCGGCTTCCCCCTGCCCGGGCGCACCGTGCTCCTCACCCTCCACCACGAGGCCCCGCTGCCATGAGCCGCCACGCACCCCAGCGCATTTCCCTCGCGATCGCCACGGCGATCGCCGCCGTGCTGCTCGCCGGCTGCCGCCTCGATGCCGCCACCGACCCCCACACACCCGACCCGACCGACGTCCACGACGCGCATCCCGATGCCTCCGACCCCGGGACGACCCGCGACGACGTCGCCGACCCCACCACGACCCCCTCGCCCGGCACCATCCCCTCCTCCGGACCCAACAACTCCTCCGGCCCGGACAACACGGCCCCCGAAGACGATCGCTCCTGCCTCGCCGTCCTCGTCGGCGACTACACCCAGACCGCCTCCCTCTCCCGCGTGGACGCCCACTCGCTCACCGTCGAGCGCAACCTCACCTCGCTCTTCGCCGACACCGTGATCCGGCGCGTGGGCGACCGCCTCTTCGCGCTCGAGCGCCTCGGCGCCGACACCCTCGTGGAGCTCGATCCGGAGCGCAGCTTCGCCGTGCATAGCCAGCGCTCCCTGGGCAGCCGCAGCAACCCGTGGGACATCATCGCCCAGGACGACGCCCACGGCTGGATCTCCCTCTACGGTGAGGACCGCATCGCCCAGGTGCACCTCGACCCCGGCGGCCCCGCGCGCTCGGGGACCAGCGTCGACGTCTCCCCCTGGGCCCCCGCTGGCGGAGACGCGCTTCCGGCGTTCCTCCTCCCGGCCGATGGCGCCGTGCATGTCGTCCTCCAGCGCCTGCGCCGGTTCTCCTGCGGGGACGACACGGCGGGCGCCGTCCTCCGCTGGCCCGCCGAAGCCTTCGCACAGCCCGCCGACGCCGGGACCGTCGACCTGCCGGCACCCACCGAGATCACGCTGTCCTTCTGCAACCCCGTCACCGCCATTCCCGTGGCGGACGGGCTGCTCGTCGGCAGCGCCGGCAACTACCGCGTCCGCGGACAGCGCGAGGACGACGGCGGCATCGAGTGGCTCGGCCACGACGGCACCCGCGCCGTGCTGGCCACGGAGGCCGACCTCGGCGACCGCGACGTGGTGCTCCTCCGCCCCGCGTCGGCACCCGGGCAGGCATGGGTCCTCGCCGCGGACGAGAGCTTCTCCACCGCTGTGTTCTCCCTGGACCTCCGGCACGGCGTGGTCGACAACGAGCCCATTCACGCGAGCGAGGGCGTGCAGGATCTCATCGACCTCGACGGCGTGCTGTGGATCGCCGACCGGAACCCGGCGCGCCCCGGGCTGGTGCGCGTGGACGCGGCCACCGGCGCGCGCCTCGACGGGGGCCGCCCCCTCGCGGTGGGCGGTATGCCCCAGACCCTGGTGGCGCTGCCCCGGGAGCGCTGCGGGTGGCGTTCGACGCCCTGAGCAGCGGCGAGGTGCCACCGGCGGTTCACCCGGGAAGCAGGCCGCTCAGTCTCCGCCGGTCTCCCAGTGGACACTCAGCCGAATGCCGCGCGGCTGCTCCTGATCATCGAGCACCACCTCGTCGAGCCGCAGGCGCACGCCACACACCTCCTCCTCGCCCAACTCCGACGTGACGCGCACCTCCTGCGCGTCGTCGTCACACTGCACGCCGATGGTGGCCGAGGGGACGTTCGCATCCGCATCGAGCACGAACAGGCGCGCCCGGTCGCCCGCCACCGGCGCCTGATAGTTCATCCGCATGTAGACGTTCTGCGGCGAGGCGGGCTCCCCGGCGCGACAGCCGGTCGACAGGGAGACGACGAGCACGATCGGCACGAGCAGCAGCGGGACGAGAGTGCGCATGGGGTCGGGCGGGTGGATGAGAGGATCGGAGATGACGCGGGCGTCACACGGCCACCGTAGTGTCGCGGCGGCCACCGGGCAACAACGGCGAGGCCCCGATCGCCGGGGGGCGATCGGGGCCTCGTGTCCTGCGCAGCGCCGTGGCGCTGGCGGATCGCCTCAGCGGCGGAACTCGGTGACGCGAAGGACGTAGGGGTAGTTCGACGTGGATCCCCGGCCGTAGCTGCCGATCCAGATGCGGTACTGGCCGGCCGGCCACTCGCCCTCGATGCCGGGGTTGAGCCCCTCGAAGTCATCGTTGCAGCGGTAGCCGTCGGGCCCGTGGATGACCATCGTCGTGTCGCCCGCCTCCGAGGTGGCGGTCACGCGCAGGTACGGGAATCCGCTCTCGAGGGTCATGATGTGATCCGGGTTCACGGAGATCATGCCGCGGCACGGACCGTGGCTGGTGCTGCCGTGGGTGGTGCCGTCCACGCTGCCACCGGAGTTGCCGCGGAACTCCCGCGGATCGGGCATGAAGCCGGGCGCGATGGAGAAGGACTCGAAGTTGGCGCCCGTGGAGGGCGCGACGTCGTGCGACGGCGCCTGCTGGCCCGCGGTCTGGCCGGCGGTCTGGCCCGCCTGCTGCCCCATGGTGGCACCGGTGGTGCTCACGTTGGTCGTGGCCCCCTGGGCCGCGTCGTTGCCGCGGATCTCGGTGACGCTGAGCGTGTACTGGTGGTTTCCGCCACCGAACGAGCCCACGAAGACCTCGTAGCGGCCGGCGGGAAGGGCACCCTCGACGACCGGGTCGAGCCCGGCGCCCGGCCCGTCATCGTTGCACAACCACCCGTTCGGACCGCGGATCGCGAGCGTGGTGTCCCCGGACGAGAGCGCGCGAATGCGCAGGTAGCTGAAATCGCCCCCGAGGGTCATCACGTGGTCCGGGGTGGAGGCGATCATGCCCACGCACCCGCCGTGCGGCGTGTTGCCGTGCTGGCGCGCATCCACGTTGCCCCCGGAAATGCCCGTGACCACCGCAGGATCCGGAAGGAACCCGGGCGAGAGCGTGAAGTCCCCGAAGTTGCTCTGCGCGGACGCCGAGCCGGCCATCAGCACGGCCCCGAGGGCCGCTCCCATCACTGCACCTGCGATTCTCATCCTCTACCTCCCTGTGGGTGAAGCCCGTGCCGGACACCCCGGCCACGAAGCACTGTTCAGGACCGCCCCTGCGCCGAAGGCACCCGAGGGCAGGTCCACGCGTCATCATCAAGCACGGCGAGCCCACCATCCCGACCGCGCGGAGTCAAGCAGGAACCTCGCGAACCCAGGACCCCGAACGACACCGCGCGTCAGGCGCCTCGAACACGCCCCGCAGCAGACGCCGGCGGCTTCCGCGTATTCACGCCGCCGAACTCACCTCCGCGCATCCCGACGAGCACCCCGACCGTGCATCCCGAGACCATTGGTCTGGCCGCCGTCCTGCGCTATCCTGCCGATGTCCCGGCCCCGGCCCCACCGCCTCCCAGGTCGTCATGTCCCGCCCGCTCCTCGCCATCACCGGCAGCGCCGGCTTCATCGGGCGCGCCCTCTGCCACGAGGCGCACCGACGCGGCTGGGCCATCCGCGGGCTCGACCTCCGCGCCCCGCCCCCGAACACCCCAGGCGAACACCTCCGCGGCTCCATCACCGACGCCCACGCCGCACACACCCTGTGCCGCGGCGCCACCCACGTCGTCCACACCGCCGCCGTCGTCGGCGAGGACGGCGACGCCGAACTCTTCCAGCACATCAACGTCCACGGCACCCGAACCATCGCCCACGCCGCCGTCGAGGCCGAGGTCGAGCACCTCGTCCACCTCTCCAGCGTGATGGTCTACGGCTTCCTCTACCCCCCGAACGTCGCCGAAGACGGCCCCCTCGCCGGACACGACAACCCCTACTGCCGCACCAAGATCGAAGCCGAGCTCCTCCTGCGCGCCCTCCACGCCGCCGGCGCTCTCCCCCTCACCATCCTCCGCCCCGGCGACGTCTGGGGACCCGGCTCCCCCCCCTGGGTCGTCCGACCGCTCCAGCTCATGCGGCACCGCCTCTTCATCATCCCCGGCGGCGGCCGCGGCGTCCTCAACCTCCTCTGGATCGACCACCTCGTCGACGCCATCCTCCTCGCCCTCGAACGCGGCCCCCACGGCGAAACCTTCAACGTCACCGACGGACACGCCATCCCCTGCCACGACTACTTCACCCGACTCGGCCGCCTCGTCGGACGACGCGTCCCCGCACTCCCCGGCTCCGTCCTCTCCACCGCCTTCGCCGGCCTCGGCGCCGTCTGCCGAACCCTCGACCGCGTCCCCCCGGCCAGCCCCGCCGCCGTCCGCTTCCTCCTGCGCCCCCATTCCTACAGCACCGAACGCGCCCGACGCGACCTCGGCCTGCGCGTTCGCGTCGAACTCGACGACGGCTTCGACCGCATCGCCGACTGGCTGCGCGACCACCCCGACGCCCTCGACGCCCCCCTCCTTCCCAGACGCCCGCAACCATGACCACTGACCTCCGCAAGCCCGGCCGACCGCACGCACGGCGACCAGGACTCCACCCGCACCACGTCGCCACCCTGCTCGGCGCACTCGCCATCGCCCTCGCCGCCGCATGCGGAGGCGACGACGCCGCCATCTCCGCCGACCCCGCGTCGACCAGCGGCACCACGGCGGAATCCACCGACGCCGCCCCATCCACCGCGACGACCGCGGACGATCCCCTGCCCCCCGACCCGACCGTGACCAGCGGCCCCGACACGTCCCCGGGCGCAGGGGCCGAGACCACCACCGGGAACGGCGGGAGCAGCAGCGGAGAGCCCACGGTCGAGCCCACGACGTCGACCGTCGAAACCTCGGACGGCCCGTGCCCGGCCGGTCGCGTGCCCGAGGTGTTCCGCGAGGACATCGAGCCCGGCGGATGGGCGGAGTTCACGCTGGAACGTTGCGCGCCCACGGGACACCGGCTCGTCGTGCCCGCCACCGCACGCTGGCGCATCGACGCCGAGGACCTGCCCGAGGACGCGCGGCTCTTCGTGCACGGACCGCGATGGCGCAGCGCCTCCGCCGGCGGCGCCTCACCACCCCCGCTCGCCAGCTCCGCCTTCGCCGGCGACGACGGGCGCGCCCACCTCACCTTCACCGCCGAGCTCGCCGGACAGCACACCCTCCTCGTCGAGCGAGACGACCTCGACGGCGCGCAGCGCTACGCCCTCCGCGTCACCTGCGAGTCCGGATGCACCCTCGAGGCCACCCGCTACCCCATCGTGCTCATGCACGGCTACGCCGGGGTCGACAGCTACTTCGGGGTCGTCGACTACTTCTGGGACGTCGTGCCCACCCTGGAGCGCGCGGGGTTCGTCGCGTTCACCCCCGTGAGCACCGCGATCGCCACCAGCCAGCGGCGGGCCGGAGAGCTCGCCCCCCAGCTCGAGGCGATCCTCGAGGAGTCGGGCGCCGAGCGCGTCAACCTCATCGCCCACAGCCAGGGCGGGCTCGATGGTCGCGTGCTCGTCAGCGCAATGGGCTGGCACGACCGCGTGGCCTCGCTCACCACCGTCGCCACGCCTCACCGGGGCATCGGCCTGACCCTCGCGGACTTCGTGAGCGTCCAGGACTTCAGCGTCGAGTACATGGAGGACGAGTTCAACCCCGAGCACCCGGACCACCCGGACGTCGCCTACTTCTCGTGGTCGGCGCGGGCATGCCGGCTGAGCCAGACCCGCTGCCGGGACGAGACGAACAACGCCGTGGTGGACGCGCTGCTCATCGCCTCGCACCTCGCCCTCACCAACCAGATGGGCGACAACGACGGAATCGTGCCCACCGACTCCATGCCCTGGGGCGACCACCTGGGCCAGCTCCACGCAGACCACTTCGGCGAGGTGGGGCACCTGTTCAAGCGCGACAACCCGAACGCCCCCTTCGTGCACCGGGCGTTCTACCTGTCCGAGGCTCGCCGGCTGAAGGCTGCAGGCTTCTGACGATGGCGCACGCGCACGTGAGCGGCGCAGGGGCGAACGGGCCGAGGGTGACGGACCGGAGGCGTTCCGCCGGAGGGGTTCGGCCGGGAGCGGCTGACCGGGGACGGCTGGTCGGCGACGGCTGTCGGGGACGGTTGAGACGGAGCGCGTGACCGGGGGCGGCTGTCGGGGACGGTTGACACGGGGCGCGTGGCCGGGTGCCGCTGGCACGGGCCGTCCGTGCGGGGGAGATGGGCAGACACCGACCCTGCGCCCGCCCTGCAGACCGGCCCGGCCGTCCGTCCGTGCGGGGGAGATGGAGGGAGATGGAGGGTGCGGCGACGGGGGTCTCAGAGCAGCGGGCTCAGCAGGCCCGCGAGGTCCTCTGCCCACCCGCGCACGCGGCCCACCCGCCAGCTCCGGATCTCCGTGCAGTCGTGGAGCAGGTCCTCGATGTGCCGGGCGACGAGCTCGACCTCGGCGGCGGAGGACAGGAAGATGCTGAGTTCGTAGTTGAGGTGGAAGCTGCGGATGTCGAGGTTGCCGGAGCCGGCGATCGCGAGGTTGTCGTCGACGACGACGAGCTTGGTGTGGAGCATGCGGGGGCCGTAGGCGAAGACGCCGACCTGCGAGGCGACGAGGCGGCGGAGGGCATTGCCGCGGGCGAGGTCGGCGATGAGGTGGTTGCTGCGGGCCGGGACGAGCAGGCGCACGTCGGTGCCCATGCGTGCCTTCAGCTCGAGGAGGCGCAACAGGGGCTCGTCGGGGATGAAGTAGGGGGTGACGAGCCAGATGCGGTTGGTGGCGTTGACGATGGCGGCGAGCATGGCCTCGTAGAGGGGGTCGCCGGGGACGTCGGGGCCGCTGGCGACGGCCTGGAGGCGGGCGCCGCCGCCCTGCTTCTCGACGCGCAGGGCGTCGAGGCGGCAGCCGCCGGGGGGCAGCTCGGGGAGGATCTCGCCGGTGGTGAAGTACCAGTCGGAGGCAAAGACCTCGTAGCAGTCGAGGACGGCGGGGCCTTCGAAGAGGATTCCTGCGTCGGCCCACAGATCCTGCGTGGGGGGGCCGAGGTACTCGCAGCCGATGTTCATGCCGCCGGTGAAGGCGCGGCGGCCGTCGAAGATCATGAGTTTCCGGTGATTGCGGAGGGTGGCATTGCCGCGGGGGTGGAAGGGGAGCACGGGCATGAAGCGGCCCACGTGGCCCCCGGCGTCGCGCAGGGGCTGGACGAAGCGGCGGCTGGTGCGGAAGCAGCCGAGGGCGTCGAGGAGCAGGTTGACCTGGACGCCTTCGCGGGCGCGCGCGGCGAGGCGGTCGACGAAGGCGCGGCCGATGGGGTCGCGACCGAGGATGAAGGTGGTGACGAGGATGGAGTGCTCGGCGCGGTCGATCTGGTCGAGGAGGGCCTCCCAGGCCTCGGTGCCGCTGCCCACGAGCCGCACCTGGTGTCCGCTGCGCGCGGGGGCGCCGCCACCGCTCACGAGGATGCGCTCCACGGGAGTGGGGCGGCGCCCCTCGCGGGGGCAGGGCTCGGTGCGCGCGGGGGGAAGCCCGGTCTTTCGGCTGGCCATGCGGCGGATCTTCCGGCCGCCGAACATCAGATAGAGGGGCACGCCGAGGTAGGGGACGAGCAGCATGACGGCGATCCAGGCCATCTTGCTGCCGGGGTGGCGGTCTTCGCGCACCATGCGGGCCACGAGGAAGAGCGCGAGGGCGAAGCCGAGCATCGCCAGGAGGTGCGGCAGGACGTATCCCATGGGCATGGTCAGCCCTCCCGGCTGCGGCGGGGCGCGTCCACGCGGAGCTCGACGAAGCGCACGCGTCCTTCGTGCACGGCGTCGCGCACCTGCCGTTCGCCTCGGCTCAGGCTGCTTCGGCCGCTCTTGACCTCCACGAGGACGATCTCGCGGAGCGCGCCTTCGGACAGGCCGTCGAAGACCACGTAGTCGACGGGGGCGCCGAGGAACCGGGCGTCGGAGGGGTGGCCGGGAAAGCCGTCGGCGAAGGGCGCCCACTGCTCGGCCACCTGTCCGGCGAGGGCGCGGCGGCTGCCTTCTCTCGCGAGGCGGAGGCGTCGCCGGTGTCCCACCCAGGCGCCCAGGCGGTAGGCGACGACGAGGAGGACGCACGCGGCCACGGCACCGGCGACGAGGGCCGGGACCGGGAGGAGGACGGGGTCGTATGCGGGGAGGACATCCACGGGCGCAGCGTACGCTGCGCGCGAGCGCGCGCGCAAGGACCGCCCTTGCAATGCCCCCCGCACCGACTATGGAACGCCGACCGCACCCCACCGGGGCCCGGCGGCATCCTTCCGGGGCTCGCGTGACCCCGGGAGATGCGGCGCCTCCCCCGGCCCGTGCCCTCCCCCCGCGTTTCTCCTTCGCAGGCAGTCCAGTCCCATGGCCCAGACCCCCACCAAGCTGGTGATCGTCGAGTCGCCCACCAAGGCGCGCACCATCCGCAAGTTTCTCGGCAAGGAGTACCGCGTCGAGGCCTCCATGGGCCATGTGCGCGACCTGCCGGCCAACGCCGATCAGATCCCCGACGCCGTGCGCGGCCGCTCCTGGGCGCGGCTCGGCGTGAACGTGGAGGACGGGTTCTCGCCGGTCTACGTGATCCCCCCCGACAAGAAGAAGGTGGTGGCGGAGCTGCGCAAGGCCCTCAAGGACGCCGACGAGCTGTACGTCGCGACCGACGAGGACCGCGAGGGAGAGTCGATCGGCTGGCACCTGATCGAGGTACTCAAGCCGAAGGTGCCGACGCGCCGGATGGTGTTCCACGAGATCACCCCCGAGGCGATCGAGCGGGCGCTGGCCTCCCCGCGGGACATCGACGCATCCCTGGTGAACGCGCAGGAGACCCGTCGGGTGCTCGACCGCCTCGTGGGGTACACGGTGTCTCCGGTGCTCTGGAAGAAGGTGCGGCCGCGGCTCTCGGCGGGCCGCGTGCAGAGCGTGGCCGTGCGCCTGCTCGTCCTGCGGGAGCGCGAGCGCATGGCGTTCGTGTCCGGGAGCTGGTGGGACCTCAAGGCGTCCCTCGAGAAGGACCGCCAGCGCTTCGACGCCGGGCTGCACACCGTGGACGGAAAGCGGGTGGCCACGAGCCGCGACTTCGACGAGCGCACCGGGCAGCTCATCGAGGGGCGGGACGTGCTCCTGCTCGACGGCGATCGGGCGCGCACCCTCGCGGCGGGGCTGGAGGGCGCGCCCTTCCGGGTGGCGGAGGTCGAGACCCGGGACGCGAAGCGCTCGCCGTACCCGCCGTTCACCACGTCGACGCTCCAGCAGGAGGCCAACCGCAAGCTCGGCTTCGGGGCGAAGATGACGATGCAGGTCGCGCAGCGGCTCTACGAGAACGGCTACATCACCTACATGCGAACGGACTCGGTCCACCTGTCGGACGAGGCGGTCACGGCGGCCCGCGGTCTCGTGGACCGAAAGTACGGCGGTGAGTACCTTTCGCCGAAGCCGCGACGCTACACCACGAGCAGCAAGGGCGCGCAGGAGGCGCACGAGGCGATCCGGCCCGCGGGAACCCGCATGCCCACCGGCGCGGAGCTCGGCCTGTCCGGTCCCGAGGCGCGCCTGTACGATCTCGTCTGGAAGCGCACGGTCGCCACCCAGATGGCCGACGCCCGCCTGGCGTTCACGAACGTCACCCTCGAGGCGCGGGCCGGCGACACGCCGGTCACGTTCCGGGCGAGCGGCAAGGAGGTCCGGTTCCCCGGCTTCTTCCGCGCCTACGTGGAGGGCTCCGACGATCCCGAGGCCGCCCTCGACGACCAGAGCCAGCTCCTCCCCTCGCTGCGGGAGGCCGACGCCCTCGACGCGAAGGAGATCGCCGCGGAGAGCCACGAGACCCGGCCCCCGGCCCGGTTCACCGAGGCCACCCTCGTGAAGGCGCTCGAGAAGGAGGGCATCGGACGCCCGTCCACCTACGCCTCGATCATCGACACCATCCAGAACCGCGGATACGTGTTCGCGAGCGGACGCCAGCTCGTCCCGACCTTCATCGCCATCGCCGTGACCCAGGTCCTCGAGGAGATCCTGGGCGACGTGGTCAGCACCGACTTCACCGCGGCGATGGAGGACCGGCTCGACACCATCGCCACGAGCGAGGACTCCCTCGCGTACCTGCAGCAGTTCTACGAGGAGTCGCTCCTCGACAGCGTGCGGCGGGGCGACGACGTCGACCCCAAGGCGATCTGCACGGTGGCCTCCCCCCGCACCGCCCCCCACGTGATCCGCGTGGGGCGTTACGGACCCTACGTGGAGTACCGCTCGCCCGAAGCCGACGAGGTGCAGACCGTGAGCCTGCCCGAGGACGTGCCCCCCGCCGACGTGGACGCCGCGATGCTCGAGAAGCTCGTGGAGGAGGCCGCGCGCGGAGAGACACCGATCGGAACCGATCCGGAGAGCGGGCTTCCGGTCTTCGTGCTCACCGGCCGCTTCGGGCCCTACGTGCAGCTCGGCGAGGCCGACGGGGACGAGAAGCCAAGGCGCAGCTCGCTCCCCAAGGGACTCGATGCGGCCGACGTGACGCTCGAAAAGGCCCTCGACCTCCTCAGCCTGCCCCGCCGGCTCGGCGATCACCCCGAGGACGGCAAGGTCGTGCAGGCCGGGCTGGGCCGGTTCGGACCGTACGTGAAGCACGGCACCCTCTACGCCTCGCTCAAGCCCACGGACGACGTGCTCACGGTGGGCCTCGACCGGGCGATCGAGCTCATCGCGGAGAAGAAGGCCCGCGGCGGTCGCCGCGGCAGTGCCCCGCTCCGCACCCTGGGCGACCACCCGGACGGGGGACCGGTCGAGGTACACGACGGCCGCTACGGCCCCTACGTGAAGCACGGCAAGATCAACGCCACCCTGCCGAAGGGCACGTCCCCCGATGACGTGACGCTGGAGGCCGCGCTGACGCTCATCGCCGAGAAGGCGGCGAAGAAGGGCGGCGGACGCAAGGCCGCTCCGAAGAAGGCCGCGGCGAAGAAGACCACGACCCGCAAGACGGCGGCGAAGAAGACCACGACCCGCAAGACGGCGGCGAAGAAGACCACGGCCCGCAAGACAGCGGCGAAGAAGCCGGCGTCGGGGGGGTGAGGAGAGTTGGCGACGCTGCACCGTCCGGCGGCGGTCCCGGCGATGGGTCGGGACTGTACGCGAATCAAGGGATTGCGGGCCATGGCGTGCTTGACACCGGCTGTACATGCGTCTAGGGTCCCCGCGCAGTTGACAGGTCGGCGTGTGGTCCACGCTCGACCGGTCCGCGGCCCGGACCGGCCTGCGGAGCACTGTGTCCAGCCCTCGACAGGGCGGGCGACAGGCTGAGCCGGCCCACCGGGAGGACCCCTCGAACGGACCTCGCGTTCGCCACATCACCCCTTCGGAAGACCCCCTTGCGGGAAGAGAGAAAAGAATGGCCAAGGAAGAAGGAATCGAAGTCACCGGCATCGTGAAGGAGCCGCTCAAGAACGCCATGTTCCGCGTGGAGCTGGACAACGGCCACGAAGTGCTCGCCCACGTGTCCGGGAAGATGCGCAAGCACTTCATCCGCATCCTCCCCGGGGACACGGTGAAGCTGGAGCTGAGCCCCTACGACCTCACGCGCGGGCGGATCACGTACCGCGAAGCCTGAGGGGCCCGGCGGGGCCGCCTTGACGGTCCGAATTGCCCTCCGTAAGGTGCAGTGCGTCATGAGACGTTTCCGCCGGTGGCCACCGGCGAAGCTGCACCACCAGGAGGGCACGCGATGGCGAAGAGCATTCGAACCCCCGACGGCGACCGCGTCGCCGTCGTCGCCGGCCTGAGGACGCCGTTCGCACGACAGTCCTCGGCCTACCGGAACACCACGGCTCTCGAGCTGGGTACCCTCGTGGTGGCCGAGCTGCTGGACCGAATCGGGCTCGCCCCCACGGACGTCGAGCAGGTGGTGTACGGCCAGGTCCTGCCCTCGATCGAGGCCCCGAACATCGCCCGCGAGATCGTGCTCGGCACCGGCATGGACCGCGCCACCGACGCGTACAGCGTGTCCCGTGCGTGCGCCACGAGCTTCCAGAGCACCGTGAGCGTCGCCCAGGCCATCCTCTCCGGAGACGTCGAGGTCGGCGTGGCCGGCGGCGCCGACAGCGCCTCGGTCGTGCCGATCACCGTGTCGAAGAAGCTCGCCAGCGCGCTGCTCGACCTGTCGAAGGCGAAGACCATGCAGCAGCGCCTCAAGGTGCTCGGCACGATCGGCCTGCGGGACCTCGCGCCGGTGCCCCCCGCGATCAGGGAGTTCTCCACCGGACTCACCATGGGCGAGAGCGCGGAGCAGATGGCCCGCGACCACGGCATCTCCCGCGAGGAACAGGACGCGTTCGCCCACCGCAGCCACAGCCGCGCCTCCGAAGCGTGGAAGCAGGGGTGGCTCGCAGACGAGGTGATGACCGTTCACGTGCCGCCGTACCGCGAACCGTTCGCCGAGGACAACCTCGTGCGACACGACACCACCGAAGAAGGCTACGCGCGACTGCGCCCCGTCTTCGACCGCAAGTACGGCACCGTCACCGCCGGCAACAGCTCCCCGCTCACCGACGGTGCGTCCGCCGTGGTCCTCATGAAGGAGTCCCGCGCGAAGGCCCTCGGCCACGAACCCATCGGCTACATTCGCTCGTGGGCGTTCGCCGCCCGCGACCCGCGCACGGACCTGCTCATGGGGCCCGCCCACGCGATGCCCATCGCCCTCGACCGGGCCGGGATGAAGCTCTCCGACCTCGACCTCGTGGACATGCACGAGGCCTTCGCCGCCCAGGTGCTCGCCAACGTCAAGGCCCTCGCCTCGAAGAAGTGGAACGCCGAGATCCTCGGACGCAAGGAGGCGACCGGCGAGATCGACATGGACCGCTTCAACGTCATCGGCGGTTCGATCTCCTTCGGCCACCCGTTCGCCGCGACGGGAACCCGCATGATCACCCAGACCCTCCGCGAGCTGAAGCGGCGCGGCGGCGGAACCGCGATCACCAGCGCGTGCGCCGCCGGAGGGCTCGGCGCCGCCATGATCCTGGAGGTGGACGCATGAGCACCCGAAAGCCGACCGCGAAGAAGAAGAAGGCCGCTCCGGCCCCCCCCATGACCCTGGAGCTCCGCGACGACGGCGTCGCCGTAGTGACCATCGACGTGCCCGGGGAGAAGCAGAACACCCTCAAGGAGGACTTCGCCCCGGTCTTCGAGGACATCCTCGCCGAAATCGACGCCTCCGACGCCCGCGCCGTCATCGTGACGAGCGGCAAGGAGAGCGGATTCCTCGCCGGCGCGGACATCACCATGCTCCGCGGACGCGACAACGCGGCGGAGGTCCAGGCGATCAGCGAGCGCGGGCAGGCCGCCTTCAACCGCCTCAGCGGACTGCGCATCCCCACCGTGGCCGCGATCCACGGCCCCTGCCTCGGCGGAGGACTCGAACTCGCCCTCGCCTGCACCGCCCGCGTCATCTCCGATGACCCCAGGACCGTGCTCGGACTCCCGGAGGTCCAGCTCGGACTCCTCCCCGGCGCCGGTGGCACCCAACGCCTGCCCCGACTCGTCGGCATCGCCGCCGCACTCGACCTGCTCCTCACCGGAAAGCAGGTCCGCGCCCGAAAGGCCCGCTCGCTCGGGCTCGTCGACGAAGCCGTGCCCCACGCGAACCTCATGCGCGCCGCCACCGCGCAAGCCCTCCGGCTCGCCGAACGCGCCGACGAGCACGTCCACCCGCTCAACCGCCTCGGCGAGTTCTTCCGCGAAGTCGCCTCCGCCGACGGCGCACGCGACCTCGTCCTCGAAGACAACACCCTCGGTCGACGCATCCTCTTCCAGCAGGCGAGAAAGCAGCTCCTCGCAAGGACCCGCGGCAACTACCCCGCCCCGGAACGCATCCTCGACGCCGTCGAGGTCGGCATCGAACAGGGCTTCGAGGACGGCCTCAAGGTCGAGGCGCGCTTCTTCGGCGAGCTGGCCGTCTCCCCCGAGGCGGAGCAACTCATGGGCATCTTCTTCGCCACCCAGGAGCTGAAGAAGGGCTCCGGCATCGGCCGAAAGAAGATCAACCCCAACCCCGTGCACCAGGTCGGGATCCTCGGCGCCGGACTCATGGGCGCCGGCATCGCCATGGTCACGCTCGACAAGGCCGACACCCCCGTCCGCCTCAAGGACCGCGACCACGACGGCCTGGGCCGCGGACTCGCCACCATCCACAAGTACTTCGACAGGAAGCGAAAGCGCAGAATCCTGTCGAAGGCCGAAGCCGCCCGACAGCTCCACCGCGTCACCGGCACCACCGACTTCAGCGGCTTCTCCCGCTGCGACCTCGTCATCGAGGCCGTCTTCGAGGACCTCGAACTCAAGCACCGCATCCTCCGGGACGTCGAGGCACACACCCCCGACACCACCATCTTCGGGTCCAACACCTCGTCCATCCCGATCACGAAGATCGCCGAAGCGAGCAGCCGCCCACACAACGTGATCGGACTCCACTACTTCTCCCCCGTGGAGAAGATGCCACTGCTCGAGATCATCCGCACGAAGGACACCGCCGAGAAGGTGGTCGCCACCTGCGTCCACTTCGGCCGCCAGCAGGGCAAGACCGTCATCGTCGTCGGCGATGGCGTCGGCTTCTACACCAGCCGTATCCTCTCCCCCTACATGAACGAAGCCGCCCGAATCCTCGCCGAAGGCGCCAGCGTCGACGCCGTCGACGGCGCACTCACCCGGTACGGATTCCCCGTGGGCCCGATCACCCTCCTCGACGAGGTCGGCATCGACGTCGGCGAAAAGGTCGGCCGCATCATGATCGACGCCTTCGGCGAACGCATGGAACCTCCCGCCATCATGGCCCGCCTCGTCGAGGACGACCGCAAGGGACGCAAGAACGGACGGGGCTTCTACACCTACGACGGCAAGGACAAGTCGGTGGACCCCTCCATCTACGCCCTCCTCGGGACCGACGGCGACCGCAACCCCGACCCCACCGACATCGCCGAGCGCTGCACCCTGCTCATGGTCAACGAGGCCGTGCGGTGCCTCGAGGAGAAGGTCCTCCAGAACCCCCGCGACGGAGACATCGGGGCCATCTTCGGACTCGGCTTCCCCCCCTTCCGGGGGGGGCCCTTCCGGTTCATCGACGCCATGGGCGCCGATCGCGTCGTCGCCCGCCTCGAAGGCTTCGCCGCCGAACACGGCGACCGCTTCGCACCCGCCGAGCTGCTCCTGCAGCACGCAGCCAGCGCGAAGCCGTTCCACAAGGACTGACCGGGCCAAAGGGCGCAGGCCCGGAGCGGCTGGTGCTCCCCTGCCGGACAGGCGCGAGGCGCGAGGCACAGCCCCGGGCCGGTGCTCCCTGGCGCGCAGGGCACGCTCCGCGTGCCTGCGCTTCACGCGCGCCACTGGTCATACCACTTGACCAGTAGCGAAAGCATCGCCATCCTGTACTGGTCATACCACCTGACGACTTTACAGGATCGTTCAGGACGTCCGCCCTCCCGACCTGGAGCATCCATGTCCACCGCCGTCGACCCGCACACCGTCTCCCCCGCGCCCGCCGCCGCGCGGCCTGCCTCCCGCGGCGCGAGCCTGGCCGAGGTGGCGCGCACGTTCTTCCGGTATCCGACCCCGTGGATCATCGGCGGGGGTGCACTGATGGCGTGGGGGTTCCGTCTGTTCGCCGGTCCGGCCGGGGGGTGGGACCTGCTGATCGTCGCGGCGATCCTGGCCCTGTGGCCGGTGCAGGAGTGGTTGATCCACGTGACGATCCTCCACTTTCGACCGAAGCGCATCGGCCGCTTCACCCTCGATCTGCACAACGCGAAGAAGCACCGGTTGCACCACCGGGAGCCGGAACGGATCGAGCTGGTGTTCGTTCCCCTGCGGACGGTCCTCACCCTGCTGCCGGTGCATCTGGTGGCATGGCACCTGATCATGCCGACGGCCGCGCTCGCGTGGACCACGATCGCGGTCTATTTCACACTGGCGTTCACCTACGAGTGGACCCACTACCTCGTGCACACGCGGTACCGACCGCGAAGCCGTTTCTACCGGCGCCTCTGGGAGAACCATCGCCTGCACCACTACCGCAACGGGCGTCACTGGTACGGGGTGTCGATGCTGATGGGCGATCGGCTGCTCGGCACGGCCGGAGATTCGCGCGAGGTTCCCCTGTCCCCGTCCGCGAAGGACATCCTGCACGACGAGCCTGCCGGAGCGAAGCCATGAAGGTCGTCCCCATCCAGAAGAAGAGCGTCAGCGACAGCGTGTACGAGCAGCTTCGCGACCAGATCGTGGAGGGCTCGGTGGCCCCGGGCGAGACGCTTCCGGCGGAGCGTGTCCTGTGCGAGATGCTGTCGGTGAACCGGGGTGCGGTGCGCGAGGCGCTGAAGCGTCTGGAGCAGGCGCGGCTGGTGTCGATCCAGCACGGGGGGGGCACCACGGTGCTCGACTATCGGGAGCACGCCGGGCTCGACCTGCTCGTCGAGCTGCTGCTTCGTCCGGACGGCTCCATCGACACGGGGGTCTTCCGGTCGATGCTGGAGATGCGGGCGGCCATCGGCCGGGACATCGCCCGTCTGGCGGCGGAGCGGGACGGCGCGGCCTGCGCGGCGCAGCTCGCGCTGGTCATCGAGCGGATGGACGCTGCCGACGGGGATCTGGCGGCGTTGCAGGTGCTCAGCATGGAGTACTGGGAGGAGATGGTCCGCGCGAGCGGCAACGTGGCCTATCGCCTGGCGTTCAACACGCTGCGCCAGAGCTACGATCGGTACCGGCACCTGTTCACGAGCGTGATGGCGGCGGAGATCACAGACCGTGCGCGCTTCGCGCAGCTTCGGGAGGCCATCGCGGTCGGAGACGGCGAGGCGGCGCGGGACATCGCCGACGGCCTGATCGAGCTGGGCGCCGCGAGCATCCGCGAGGTCCTCGCAGCCCTCGAGGCCAGCCAGTCGCCCGGCGCCTGAGTCGCTCGCGCGAGGAGCGTCAGAGCACGATCTCGTCCACGTGCACGGCGCCGCGCACGATCACGAGGTTCTGGTAGCTCCGGCGGCCGTCCCCGGTGTCGGCGCGGGTCTCCATCATGTGCTCGGCCCACTGGCGGCGCAGAAACTGCGTGAGCTCCCCGACGGTCAGCACCCCGTCGGCGGGATCGGTGTCTGCGGCGCCCTCGACAGCCTGCCGCAGGAAGTGCGACAGATAGCCTCCCGCCTCGAACCGCTGGGCCACAAGGCTCGTCACGTCCTCCTCCGAGGAGAAGATGCCGATCCGGCCCGGAGCGCTGATCACGTCCCGAGCGAATCCGCCGGCGTGGCACGCGTCGAGCGCCAGAATGGACAGCCGAGCGCGCGAGTGATCGAACCACTCGGCGACCTCCCGGTCGCGCACGTCGCCGTCCCAGACCGAGAGCACCTCGTCGAGACCGTCGAGCTCGTCGTCCGCGAGCGCGGGAACCTGGTTGCCGTGCCCGGAGTAGAAGAAGAGAAACACGTCGTCGGGACCCGCCGCCGCCGCCACCCGGGTCACCGCGTCGCGCAGGTTCGCCCGCGTGACCTGCCGATCGGTGAGCAGCACGCTCACCGGCGCCAGCCGACCGGTCGCGGCGAGTGCCTCGTGCAGCCGGATGGCGTCCTCGGCGCACCAGGGCAGGTTGCTGGCCGGATTCGGGTACTCGGTCATCCCGGCAAGCACCGCATAGACCGTCGGTCGCCGCGCGTTCGTGAGCGTGGTGCCCTCGGTGATCTCCAGCCTGTACCGGCCCACCTCTCCGGGCCGGTAGGAGGTCACCCCGACCCGGTAGACCCCGGTGGTGGGGAGCACGGTCTCGATGCGCGAGTCCGTTCCCATGCCGGGGCCGTCGTCGTTGTCGATGCGAAAGTCCCCGGGACCACGAAGCATGAGGTAGGTGTCGAACTCCGTGGAACGCAGGGTGAACGTCACCGGCTGGCCCGCCGGCCCGCTCACCTCGAACCACTGGACGAACTCGCCCGAGTCGAGCCGATCATCCCCCGGCCCGAGCCTCCCCGTGCGCTCCCCGGCGCCCTGCAGCCGCGCCTCCCCGGGCCCCGCCACCGGGGGCGCCTGCGGCGCGCGCGTGCCGATCCCGCCCGGGGCCGGGGCCCCCGGCACCGCATCCACCGGCTCGCCTTCGCCCATCGACGCCACCGCGAGGCGATACACCCCCTGCTCGGCGCGGCCGAAGGCGCGGACCGTCACCACGTACGTCCCCGACACCGGCAGCTTCATGCGCAGGGTGCTGTTGAGATCGCGCCCGGGATCGCGATCGTCGTTCTCCATGGTCCGCCCATCCGGAAACCGAACCGTGAGCACCGTGTCGAAGTCCGTCGAGTCGGCATCGATCCGCACCGACTGCCCGGCGCGCGCCTCCAGCCGCCACGACTGGCTCTCCCCCGGCGCGATGCGACCCATCACCGTCGCCCCGGGCGACACGGCGGGCAGCGCCTCCTGCGCCACCACCGTACCCCCGGCCTGCAGCAGCCACGACGGAGCGAGCGCCGGAGCCAGGCAGACCCCCGCGATCACCCACCACGCCATCCACATCCCTCGCCTCGTCATCCGGCTCCTCCTGCTGCGGCCCATCCCCCCGGAGCATAGAACGACGTGCCGCAACGCGGAACCTTCATTCGGGCACACGGCCGGCACGCGACCGGCAAGCCGTGCGAGACGTCGCCGGCGCAGCCCCCTTGAAGCCGATGCGCAAATCTGCTCCCCTCCCCCACGAGTGGATCGCCCCTTTCAACCGCCACCATGGAGCCCTCATGAGCGCGTCCCTTCCCGGCCTCCGCCGGTTCGTCGCCGTCCCCGGCACCCTCCTCGTCCTCGGCATGCTCGGCGCCTGCGCCGGGGAGGACGCCCCCATCACCCTCATCGAGGAGCGCGAAGCCGGCGATGTCTGCCCGGCCGGCGGCGTCATCCTCGACATCGGCCTCGACGACAACGGCAACGGCCGCCTCGACGAAGGCGAGATCGAGCGCTCCGTCACCGTCTGCAACGGCGAGGGCGGCGTGCGCGGCGCCGAAGGGCCCGCAGGACCGGCGGGGGAGCCCGGACCGGCGGGGGAGCCCGGACCAGCGGGGGAGCCCGGAGAGACCGGCCCCCCCGGCGAGGACGCCACCGGCGAGTGCGCCGAGCGCGAGCCCGTCCTCCTCACCCTCACGCCTCCCGCCATGGCAATCGAGATCGACGAGGCCTTCACCATCGGCGCCTTCCTCGACGGTGAGCACGACCGCGAGACGCTCGAGTTCCGCGTCTTCGGCGCCCCCGTCACCCTCAACGCCGTCCTCAACGAGAGCGTCGGATTCAGCCTCGATCTCGTCGCCGTCGCCACCGGCGGACCCTTCGTCCTGTCCGTGCTCGCCACCGACGGCTGCACCTTCGACATCGCCAGTGTCACCCTCCCCGAGGTCCTGCCCCCCCTCGGGATCGCCACCGCCGAGGGCTACTACGCGAGCTGGGAGTGGAGCAACGGCGGAGATGTCGAGGGATCCGCCGCCTGGCAGGGTCGAGGCCTCGTGGAGTGCGCCCTCGCCTTCCGCGACAGCGAAGGCAACACCCTCGCCACCGCCGAGGAGCTTCCCCCCGTCGGCCGAGGGATGCGCCCGCTCTTCTTCGGCGGCTGGTGGACCTCCACCGGCAGCAGCCCGCCGGACGGGTACTTCGAGGGGGAACCCGTGAGACCCTTCCTCCTCGAGCTCACCTGCACCCTCGAGGACGAAACCACCGACACCTTCGTCATGCACGAGAACTACCCCGACGAAGGCGACGGCCACCTCCTCGACGACTTCGGGTTCTACGGCGAATAGTCCGATCCCCCGCCTCCCGAACGACGCGCCGGTGACCTTGTCGCCGGCGCGTTCGCGTTCTACCCCCACCCCCTGCGAAGGCGCGCACCGCCCACCCCCGTCCCCCCACCCCCGCGGAGGCCCCCGATGAGCGAACACGGCAACGTCCCCCACTTCGACACCTTCGAGGAGTTCTGGCCCTACTACCTCGCCGAGCACGCGGACCCCACCAACCGCACCCTCCACGCCATCGGCACCACCGGCGCACTCCTCGCCGCCGCAGGGGCCCTCGTGCTGCGACGCCCCCGACTCCTCGCCGCCGCCCCGCTCCTCGGCTACGGCCCCGCCTGGATCGGCCACTTCCTCGTCGAGAAGAACCGGCCCGCCACCTTCACCTACCCCCGCTGGTCTCTCTTGGGCGACTTCCGCATGTACGGACTCCTCGTCACCGGCCAGCTCGACGCCGAGCTCCAGCGACTCGGCATCGGAACCCCGAAGACGACCGCGGACGCCCCCGGACGTGACGCCGCGGAGTGAGTCCCCACGGGCGCATGACCCCGACGCGGGCACCCCGCCCGTGCAGACCCGGCCCCCTTCCCCGAGCACCCGCGCCCCCGCCATGACCGACCCCCACGCCCCCCTCCGCGACGACGTCCGGCTCCTCGGCCGACTCCTCGGCGACACCCTCCGCCAGCAGCACGGCGAAGCCCTCTTCCAGCTCGTCGAGGACGTCCGCACCCTCTCCAAGGCCGCCCACGCCGGCGATGACTCCTCCTTCGCCCGGCTGCGCGCACTCTTCGACGGCCTCGCCGCCGAGGACGCCGTCACCGTCGCCCGCGCCTTCTCCCACTTCCTCACCCTCGCCAACATCGCCGAGCAGCACCACCGCGTCCGCCGACGCCGGCAGTACCGGCTCGACCCCGAGGCCTCCCCACAGCGCGCCTCCTTCGAGGAAACCTTCAGCCGACTCCGGGACTCCGGGCTCTCCCCCGAACGCCTCCATGCCGCCGTCTGCGACCAGCAGGTCGAGCTCGTCCTCACCGCACACCCCACCGAGGTCGCCCGGCGAACCCTCCTCCAGAAGCACAACCGCATCGCCTGCCTCCTCGCCGAGCGCGACCGCCCCGACCTCACCGCCGACGAACGCCGCGACGCCGAGAGAACCCTCCTCCGCGAGATCCTCGCCTGCTGGACCACAGACGAGATCCGGCGCGAACGACCCACCCCCGTCGACGAGGCCCGCGGCGGACTCGTCGCCATCGAGAACACCCTCTGGGACGTCGTCCCCGCCCACCTGCGCGAACTCTCCACCGCCCTCGAACGCCACACCGGCCAGCCCCTCCCCCTTGACGCCGCACCCATCCGCTTCGGCTCCTGGATGGGCGGCGACCGGGACGGAAACCCCAACGTCACCCCCGACGTCACCCGCGAAACCATCCTCCTCGGCCGCTGGATGGCCGCCGACCTCTTCCACCGCGAGGTCGACGCCCTGCGCGCCGAGCTCTCCATGCGCGAGGCCAGCCCCGCCCTGCGCGAACGGGTCGGCGACGCCCGCGAACCCTACCGCGCCCTCCTGCGCGACGTCCGCGACCGCCTCCGCCGCACCCGCGACGCCCTCGCCGACCGCCTGGCCGGGCGACCCACCGCCCCGGACAACCTCCTCCTCGACACCGCCGACCTCCGCGAACCCCTCCTGCTCTGCCACGACTCCCTGTGCGCGACCGGCGCCGGACCCGTCGCCGACGGACGACTCGCCGACATCCTGCGACGACTCGCCGTCTTCGGACTCACCCTCGTCCGCCTCGACCTCCGCCAGGAGGCCCCCCGCCACGCCGAGGCCCTCGACGCCATCACCCGACACCTCGGCCTCGGCAGCTACCTCGCCTGGTCCGAGGACGAACGCCAGCGATGGCTCGCCACCGAGCTCGCGAACCCCCGACCCCTCATCCCCGACGACCTCGACCCCTCCGACGACGTCCGCGACGTCCTCGACACCTTCCGCGTCGCCGCCGAGGCCGGCCCCGACGCCCTCGGCGCCTACGTCATCTCCATGGCCGCCACCCCCTCCGACGTCCTCGCCGTCGACCTCCTCCAGAAGGCCTGCCACGTCCGCCACCGCCTCCGCGTCGTCCCCCTCTTCGAGACCGAGGCCGACCTCCGCACCGCCCCCGACACCCTGCGCACCCTCTTCGACCTCCCCGTCTACCGCGACCGCATCGCCGGCCGGCAGGAGGTCATGATCGGCTACTCCGACTCCGCCAAGGACGCCGGACGACTCGCCGCCGCCTGGGCACTCTACGTCGCCCAGGAGAACATCGTCACCGCCGCCCGCGACCACGATGTCCGCCTCACCCTCTTCCACGGCCGAGGCGGCTCCGTCGGACGCGGCGGCGGACCCACCTGGCTCGCCATCCTCTCCCAGCCCCCGGGCTCCGTCGACGGACGCCTGCGCGTCACCGAACAGGGCGAGATGATCCAGGCCAAGTTCGGCATGCCCGGCATCGCCCTGCGCACCCTCGAACTCTACGCCACCGCCGTCCTCCAGGCCACCGTCCAGCCCCCGCGCGACCCCGAACCCGCCTGGCGCGCGCGCATGGACCGCCTCGCCCGCACCGCCATGGACGCCTACCGCGGCGTCGTCCGCGAAGACCCACGATTCGTCCCCTACTTCCGACGCGCCACCCCCGAACCCGAACTCGGCGCCCTCAACATCGGCTCCCGACCCGCCCGACGGCGCAACGACGGCGGCGTCGAGTCCCTCCGCGCCATCCCCTGGATCTTCGCCTGGACCCAGACCCGCCTCCTCCTCCCCTCCTGGCTCGGCACCGGAGAGGCCCTCGCCGCAGAGCTCGCCGCCGACCCCGACGGCCTCCGCGACATGTACCGCGACTGGCCCTTCTTCCAGTCCACCCTCGACCTCATCGAGATGGTCCTCGCCAAGGCCGACACCCGCATCGCCGCCCTCTACGACGACCTCCTCGTCCCCGAGGACCAACGCGACATCGGCGCCGAACTCCGACTCCGATGGCAACGCACCGCAGACGCCGTCCGCGAGGTCAGCGGCATCGCCACCCTCCTGCAGCGAAACCCCGTCCTGAGACGCTCCATCGACGTCCGAAACCCCTACGTCGACCCCATCAACCTCGTCCAGGCCGCCGTCCTCCGACGACTGCGCGCCGAGGACGACCCCGAACCCGACCTCCTCGACGCCCTCGTCATCACCGTCAACGGCATCGCCGCCGGCATGCGCAACACCGGCTGAACACCCCCTCCCCCGCGGCAGTGGGACCTCCGCACACGCCGCCGGGCTCCCCACCGGATTCACACGACTCCGGCACGCACCCACACACCACACACGCCGCGCCCTGCTTCCGGCCACACAACACCCCACACACGGCATCGTCCGCCCCCATGCGAACCCCTCCACGACGCCACGCCCGTACCCGCCCCGCACCACGCCGCCCGCATCCCGCCGCGACGCCGGCCCTGCTCCTGCTGCTCGGGCTCCTGCTCGCCGCCTGCACGCAGCGCGCGGGGGAGAGTCATGAGGAGCGCGGCGGGACGGCGGCGGCGACCGCGGAGGTCCCCCCGTCCGGAACGGAGGGCGTCGCGCCGATCCGCACCCCCGAGGTTCCCGCGGCGCCCGACGGGCTCCCCGTCGCGCGCATCGTCTCGCTGCTGCCCTCCGCCACGGAGATGCTGGCGGCCCTCGGCGTGGGGGAGGCGCTCGTGGGACGCACGATGCACTGCGACGACCCCGCGTGGGTGCTCGCGCTGCCGTCGGTGGGCAGCGGACTGACGCCGGACCTGGAGAGGCTCCTGAGCCTGCGGCCGGACCTGGTGGTCGCCGGGCGGATGCAGGCGGGACAACCGGTGCTGCAGCGCCTGCGCGATCACGGCGTCGAGGTCATGGTGCTGCCCGACGAGCGGCTCGAGGACGTGTTCGCCGGCATCGACGCGCTCGGGGAGCGGCTGGGGCTGCAGACTCGGGCGGAGGAGATCGGCCAGGGCATCGGGGCGAGCATCGGGCTGCTGACGCTGCGGCAGCCGGCGGAGCCGGTGCGCACCCTGATCGTGGTGGGCACGGACCCGATCTTCGCGGCCGGGCGGGACACCTTCCTCGACGACCTGCTGCAGGCCGCCGGCGGCGTGAACGTCGTCGAGCGCACGGGCTGGGTGCGACTGGACCAGGAGGCGGTCATCGGCCTGCGGCCAGCGCTGCTGCTGTCCACCGGCGAGGAGTCGCGGCTGCGCGAGCAGTGGGCCTTCCTGCGGCGGGCGGTTCCGGCCGTGGGGCTGTGCAGCGTGCCCGAGGACATCGCGGCGCGTCAGGGCCCGCGGGTGGCCGAGGCGGCGGCGGCGTACCAGCGGTGCATCCTCCGGCACGCGCCGGTAGCGCCGCCGGAGTAGCGGGAAGGCAGGCGCCCCGGCGCTCCGGAGCGGGGCGCCTCAGCGCTCCGGAGCGGGGACGCGGACGGCGGCGCTCGTGGCGGGGATGGAGAAGCGCTCCGGATGGACGCAGGCGGCGAGGATCTCGAGGCTGTCCACGATGCGCGGGCCGGGGCGGTTGAAGTAGGCGTTGCCGTCGGTGGCCCAGATGGTGCGGGCGGCGAAGGGAGGCCAGTCTTCGGGAAGCTGCGGCAGGAAGTCGCGGGCCTGGGCGAGGGTCGCGGGGAGCGCGAGCCCGCAGGGCTTCAGCAGCACCACGTCGGGGCGCGTGCCGGCGATGGTCTGCACGGAGACCGTCGGCGCCTTGACCCCGGGCCGGGCGAGGAGGGCCCGGCCGTTGACGAGGGACACCAGCTCCGGGGTCCACAGGCCGCCGAGCATGGGCGGGGAGAACCACTCGATGGTAAGCACGGTGCGGGTGGGCGCGGACGCGGCGCGCTGGTGGATGGCCGAAATGCGCGACTCGCAGGTGCGGAGCACCGCCTCGGCGTTGCGGGCGGCACCGGTCGCCTGCCCGATGCGCAGGATGTCGTGCATCACGTCGCGCAGGGTCGTCGGGGCGAGGGCGAGGAGCGTGACGTCGGGGCCCGCCACCTCGGCGAGGGCCTGCTCCACGTCGGCGGTGGAGACGGCGCACAGGTCCTGGGTGATGACGAGGTCGGGCTCGAGGGAGCGCAGGAGCTCGGCGTCGATGGCGTAGGGCGAGAGAACCCGGGTGGCGCGTTCGGTGGTGTCGGGGGCGGCGGCGGTGTCGGGCGCACGCTCATCCGGTCGGGGGCCGGTGAGGACGGGAATGTCGTCGATCCCTTCGGGGTGGTCGCACTCGTGGGAGCGGCCGACGAGGGATTGGCGCAGGCCGATGGCGCACAGCACCTCGGTGGCGGAGGGGAGCAGCGAGACGATGCGCATGGTCGGTGCGGGGGGTGACGGGCGAGCACGGACATCCCGCGCGGTGGCGGGGAGAGCATCCGCGTGCGGGAGGCTTACCACGGCACTGGCGGGCTGTCATGGGAAGCCAGCGGGGGGCAACAATGCCATTGCTCGCCGGGGCGTCCTGTGTCAGGCACCGGGTGTCAAGGCGTGATGATTGTGAGCCCGGTGAGGGCGTTGTTCCGTGGCTGGTGGCGGCGACTGGGCCGAGGAACGTGCTGGAGGACAGGCGCGATGTGCAGGACGACCCATGGGCGAAGGCGGAGGACCGAACGGAAGCGGACGGTGAGCGGCTCCCCGCGTGGCCTGTGCGGTCACCGGCACGAAGCGACGGAGCGGCGGTGGTGTGGGGCCGGCGTGCAGCGAGCGGACCGCCGCTGGCCGTTCGGAGCGGGAGCCGTGCTCCTCTGCGGTCTGGTGGCGTGCGCCGGCCTCGGAGACGACCACGACGAGGCGTGGGGGGCGGGGTCTGCAGCGCCTGCCGGAGAGGCTGCGGGGGAGGATGCCTCCGCCCCGGTCGGGCACAAGGGCGGTGGTGCGGGCCGCGTGCTCGACGACGAAGGCGCGTGGCCCGGCACCGGCGAGGCGTCTCCCGGTGCCGTTCCCGCGGGGCTCGAGCGCGTGGCGGTGCACCGCGTCTGTGCGTCTCCGGATCCCGCAGGGGCCCCTTGCGCGTACACGGTGCTGGCGAGCGGCGGCACCGCGGTGGACGAGCTGGTCTTCCTGCCGGGGCCGGAGGACGGGTTCGCGCTGCTGCGGCGGCGCACGCGCGGGGCCTCCACCCTCAACCCGCAGCTGGACGAGCGTTCGGTCACCCGGCTCGATGCGGGCGCGCTGCCGCGGACGGAGCCCGCGCCCCTCGACCTCCTCGCCCTCGACCTTCCGGGGCAGGTCGGGAACGTCGCCGCGTCGAGCCGCGACGGCCGGTGGCTGGTGCTGCGCAGCCCCCCCGTCGGGACCCGCAGCGCCAATCCGCCGGAGGGCGCCCCCCTCGTCGACGATCCCGTGGTCCGGGTGGACCTCCGGTCGCTCGAGGCGGAGGTGCTGTGGCTCTCCGGCACCCGCTGGCTCGGCGCCCTGCTGCCGCCGGCGGACGACGCCGCGGTGTGGGTGCTCGCGCGGGAGAACGCCTATCTCCGCGTGGGCACCGGCGCCGCGGCCACCTCGCGCAACACCCCGGCGGGGCCCGACGTGCCGGTCCGCGTCGACGCGGCCACGGGCACCGCGATCCCGTGGTCGTTCCTGCAGGGCCGGCTTCAGGGCGGCGGGATCGAGCTGGCCATCGACGCCACGGAGACCGTCGCCGCCCTCACCCTGTCGGGGGCCAGCCCCCGGCCGGCAGGGAGCGGCACGCGCTGGACCGAGCTGTGGAACCTGCGGGACCGCACCCGCGTCTTCACCCTCCGCAGCGAGGACCGTGACCGGAGCATGGGCCAGCCGTGGTTCACGGGCCAGCCGGACCGCCTCCTCGTCGAGCTGGGGCGCGCGCCGGACGGAACCTTCCGGCCCATCGGCGCCGCCGAAGTGTGGGACCTCGCACGGCGCGTCCGCCTCGCCCACCTGGAGCTCCCCGGCGTCTGGGCCCTCTCCCCGGACGGCCGCGTGCTCGGCCACATCCGACCCGACCCGGCGACCCTCGAGCTCGTCGAGGTGGAGACCGGCGCGGTGCTGGCAAGCCATCCGCTCGCGGTCGAGCTGGAGGGGACCGACACGACCGGCGCGCTGGCCTCGTCCGCCCTCGCCTTCAGCGGGGACGGGTCCCGCGTGCTCGTCGACGTGCGATGGCCCGGCACCGCCGCCCCCCGCACCCTTCAGGTCTTCGAGGTGATGCCATGACCCCTCCCCGTCCGCTCGCCTGCGCCGTGACGCTGCTGCTGGTCCTCACCGCCGGGGTCGCCGGCTGCGGCATCTTCTTCGAGGGGGACGCCGGCGACACCAGCTCGGCGGCGACGCCCGACCCGACGGTTCCGTCCGGCGACACCCGCCCCCCGGAGACCGCGGCCGCCTGCGACCCCGCCGAGCTCGCCGCCCTCGCCACCGGATGCCCGGCGGGGAGCGAGCCGGTGTTCGGCGAGGAGGCCGAGCGACGATGCCGCCTGCAGCTCGCGTCGGGGGATGGGTACGCCGTGGGCGAGGAGGTGGGCTTCTGCCGCGGCGACGCTCCCTGCCGGGTGGCGTGCAACCAGGCCAACCCCTGCGACTGCGGCGTGGACCGGGTCTCCGCAGACGGCGTGATCTGCACCCCGTGCGGCCTGGGCGACGACTGCGGCAACGCCGTCTGCGACGAGGGCGAGACCGCCGCGACCTGCCCCGTGGACTGCGCCGACCCCTGCACCGACGGCGACCAGCGATGCAGCGGCGACACGCTGCAGACCTGCAGCGGCGGCACCTGGTCCGCTACCGCCTGCCCCGACGCCAGCCCCTGCCAGGTGCTGCGCGCCCACCGCCGCGCCTTCTGCAGCGCCCCCGCCGCCGCCCGGGACGACGCGTGGCCGAACCTCGCCCCCTCCCGCCTCGACGGCACCGACTGGCGCGCGTTCACCCACCCCCGCGGACAGCTCCGCTGCGCCTCCCCGGTCTGCCTGTGGCGCGGGTTCCTCGACGGCGGCGTGGCCTCCCTCGTGCTCGCCGACTCCCCCCGCCGCTGGAACCGCCTCGACCACGCCACCGCCGCCTTCACCGACACCGACACCACCGAGGCGCCTCCCCACCCGCGCCGATCGGCCCCCTGCACCCTCGACGCCACCGGACACCCCGTCGCCCCGAACGCCGACGGGTCCGCCCTCCCCCTCGAACGCTTCGTCGACGCCACCGTTCCCCTCGACTGCCAGCAGCTCCTCGCCCTCCCCGAAGCCGAGCGCGCCCACGCCGCCCTCGTCGTCGACACCCGCCACCCGATCCTCGCCACCTGGGCGCTGCCGTCCGGCCGCCTCCTGCACCTCCGCCGCTACAGCGCCGCGGGCTGGAGCTCCGCCCCGACCACCGCCCTGCGCGCCAGCGAGGACGGCAGCCTCGTCGCCCAGACCCTGCACGCCGACGGCGCCGAGCGCACCATCCTCTGGCACGTCGAACGCGGCACCTTCGCCGCGGTCCTCGACGAGGAGCCCGCAGAGCTCCAGGCCGCCGGAACCCTCGCCCTCGTCCCGCGCGACGGGCGCCTCGCCGTCCTCGACCTCCGCACCGGCGAAGCCCGCACCCCATCCGCGGACGTCACGCTGCTGGCGTTCACCCCGGACGGACGCCACCTCCTCGGCACGGGCCCCGACCCCCATGGAGAGACGCGCCTCCTGCTCCTCGACCCGGCGACCGTCGAGCCCGTGCACCGCTTTCCCATGGACGGCGAGGGGCACTTCTCCCCGGACGGGCGCTGGCTCGTGGTGGGATCGGCGATCTTCAGCGACGACCCCGGCCCCTGGTAGACCCTCAGTTTTCCGAGAGCGGTCCGCGTCCGGCGCGGCAGCGGTGCCGGGAAACCCGAGATGGACCACGCCGGCACCGCCGGAACCGCGGGCCGAGCTGCACAATTTCCCTTTCCTCCGCAGGCACCTGCGATATTCCGACGCACCCCTCATGACCTCTGGCACGGGCCTTGCTCCCTTGTCGGGGCAGGACGCGTGTTCCCGACGGCTCCCGCTCCGGCACCGCGACCCACCCCCTCGACGACCACGACGACCCGTCATCCTGCCGACCCCGGAGGACCCCATGAGCCCGCTCCATCGACACCGCATCCTGCTGCTCCTCGCAGCCCTCGCCCTCGCCCTGGCCGGCGCCTGCGGCACGTCCGACGGCTCGGACGGCGACGGCACCGACCCCGACCGCACCACCGACGCCGATCCCGACCCGATCCCGGGACAGGACAGCTTCCTGTCGGCCGACGGGCAGGCGGGGGAGTCCGCCGAACGCGGCGCGACCGACGACATGGCCGAGCCGCCGATGGCCGGTGCACCGGAAGGGGACGACGATCGCACGGTCGAGGAGGGCGACATCTACCGCGTGCTCGCCGGTGACCGCATCCTGAACCTCAACGCCTACCGCGGGCTGCAGGTGATCGACTTCGCGGACGTCACCGACCCGCAGATCATCGGACGCTACAGCATCACCGGCACTCCCGTGGAGCTCTACGCCTACGAGGACCGCGCCATCGTGCTGATGAACAACTGGCGCGGCTACTACGGCTCGCGCTTCTCCACGGTGCTCGACGAGGTGCACGGCGGGGTCGTCGCGATCATCGACATCTCGCGGCCGGAGAAGCCCGTGCTCCTGAGCCAGTCCCACATCCCCGGCCACATCCAGCGCTCGCGCCTGGTGCGCGGCGGAGGCCAGGCCGCGCTCTACGTCGCCGCCGGTGAGTACGGCCAGTTCGAGGACCCGGAGACCGGCGACATGGAGTGGGGCACGCGCACCTTCGTGAAGAGCTTCGACGTCTCCGGGCCCGTCATCGAGGACCGCACCGAGCTCGAGCTCGGCGGATACGTCACCGACATCCAGGCCACCCCCGAGGTGCTGATGGTCGCCCGCGGCACCCACCGCTGGTGGAGCCGCGGGGACGGGTCCACCGTGACCCTCGTGGACATCTCCGCCCCGGACGGCACCATGACCCGCGGCGACGAGGTGCGCGTCCGCGGTCGCGTGCAGTCGCAGTTCAACATGGACCTGTACAACGGCGTCCTGCGCGTCGTCAGCGGCAACCGGTGGGGCAGCGGCCAGGGCAACTGGGTCCAGACCTTCGACGCCTCCGACCTCTCCTCGCTCACCCTCATCGACGAGGAGACCTTCGGCGACCCGAGCGAGGACCTGTACGCCACGATCTTCCTGGGCAACAAGGCCTTCTTCGTGACCTACTTCCAGGTGGACCCCTTCCACGCCTTCGAGATCACCGACGAGGGCATCGCCACCGAGCGAAACGAGTTCATCGTCTCGGGATGGAACGACTTCTTCCGCCCCGTCGCCGGCGAGACCCGCCTGATCGGCATCGGCATGAACGACGAGGGCGGCGCGCCCCGTGCCGCCGTCAGCCTCTACGACATCACCGACCTGTACAACACCGAGCCCCTCATGGCCCGCGCCGAGGTCAGCACCAGCCGCTGGACCTGGAGCGAGGCCAACTGGGACCACCGCGCCTTCAGCGTGCTCGAGAACGCCGTCTCCGTCACCGGTGAGGACGGCGTCGAGGAGACCGGCCTCGTCCTGCTGCCCTTCAGCGGCTGGGACGGGAACCACTACCGCTCCGCCGTCCAGATCTTCAGCTTCTCCGCGGACTCCCTCACCCTGCGCGGCACCATGGAGCACCCCGACCCCGTGCGCCGCACCTTCCTCCCGAAGGACGAGACCGCCACCAACTTCTCCGAGACCGAGATGCGCTTCCATGACGTCGCCGACCCCGACGCCCCCGCGCAGCTCGGCGCCGTCGAGCTCGCCCCCAACTACGAGGACGTCTGGGTCTTCGGCGACCACGCCGTACGCCACCGCTCGCCCAACCGCTACTGGTGGACCGACCGGAGCGGCGACGACCCGGATGGCGCCCTCGAAGTCTTCCGGACCCACGAGGACCCGGACATCGCCGAGCCCGTCGGCGCCGTCGCCATCCCCGGAAACGCCACCGTCACCCGCACCGGCGACACGCTCACCGTGCTGAGCCTCGTGGGACACACCTCCGGCGACAACCACCCCCGCTTCGAGATCCGCACCGTGAACCTCGACGACCCGCGCCGGCCCGCCCTGCGCGACGCCATCACCGTGACCCTGCCCGGCTGGTACAACCGCGGCTGGTACGGCGGCCCCTGGCATGACGATGGCTTCCGGGGCATGGTCTGGGACGGCGGCTACGGCCACGGCGGCGGACAGCTCGCCTTCGCCGACGGCGTGCTCGTCCACCGTGAGACCCGCCACCACAGCGAGGCCCTCGGCGAAGCCGAGCGCTGCTGGTGGAACCTGCGGGACCACCGCGAGCACCAGAACTGCTGGAGCTCGGGGCCGAGCCCCGGCGAGGGCAGGGACGGAGAGGATCCGCATGGGACGGACGCCGACCCCGAGACGTGGGAGTGCACCCGCCACCAGGGCTACCGCAACTGCAACACCGACCACCTCGGACGGACCACCTGCTCCGGTGAGCTCACCCGCTGCACCATCGAGATGCCCCACGGGAACGTGATCGCCTGCGAACCCCTCACCGACGAGGAGATCGACCGCCTCTTCCGGCGCACCTGCGACACCTACACCGAGTACCGGCGCTGGCAGACCGCGGTGCTGCACCGCGTGGACCTCTCCAGCCCGGCCAGCCCGCGCGCCCTGCCGCCGCTCGAGACCGACGCGCAGCAGGAGATCCGGGGCGGCGCCACCCTCGACGGACGCTACCACCTGATGTGGGCCGAGCCCGTGCGCGTCGATGACGACCCGCGCCGCTACGTCCGCTGGTTCTTCCGCGAGGTCGACCTGCGCGCCGACTCCATCGACGAGGCCTTCGGGCCGGCGGTCAACGTGCCCGGCATGCTCGTGCAGCGCGAAGGCGATGCCCTGCTCACCCGCGACAACCTCTACGGCACCCGCGTCATCGAGACGGCCATCCACCGCCTCGACCTCGTCGACGACACCCGCGCCGTGCTCCGGGGCACCGCACGGTTCCGCGACGCCTGGGTCCGCGACATCGCCCTCGACGGCGACGGCCTCGCCCTCGTGAACCACCAGCCCTGGTGGTCCCGGCACGGCGGCTGGGGCGATGTGGTCGTCAGCGACGGCGATGGACGAGAGGAGCCCGACACCAGCTCGCGGCTCTCCATCTACCGCATCGCCGATGACGGCTTCGCCCCGCTGGCCGACGTCCCCGTGGACGACTGGGCCCACCTGCGCACCGCCACCCCCGGACGCGCCGTCTTCAGCGCCGGGCAGGGCGTGCTCATCCTGAACCTCGACGACCCCGCCGCCCCCTTCCCGCAGACCTACGCCGGCCTGCGCGGGTGGTGGCCGAGCAGCTTCGTCCCCGTCGGCGACCGCCTGTGGATCCCGAGCGGACGCTTCGGCATCCAGGAGATCGACGCCAACGACTGGAACCTGCTCGAGCGCTGACGGTACCCGACCGCCGCATCTCCGGCACGAGCCCCTTCCGCTACGCAGCGCACGGCCCCCCGTGCGCTGCGCGTCGTTCGGGCGCACGCAAACCGGGTCCGCCGATGCCCGGTGCGCCCTCCAGGCCACACCGGCCGCACAGGCGCACCAGCAATGGCGACGGCGCATCGCCGGCTGGCGTGCCACGGCCCGTGCGGCCCCGCGCCAGCACCCCTCAGAAATTCGTCACCTGTGCGGCGCTCCGCGATCCGCGTGCCCGCACAACCGGTGGCCTCCCCCGATCCTGCCGCGTGTCGACCACCCTGTCGTCCGGCGGCAGGGCACCGCAGCACAAGGCCATGCGCGCTTCTTCGCGCGGCAGGCCGAGCCATGGCACGTGGTTTGCTTCCGATGGAAGGCGTTCGACGCTCATGGTGTGCACTGCTGTGCGCGCCTCAGGCCCACACCATCGTGCGCCCGCCCCACACGCGAGGTTTCCATGCCACCGTTCGCCCGAAGACACCGCCTGCTGCTGCTCCTCTCGACGCTCGCCCTCGTGCTCGCCGCAGCCTGTGGCTCCACGGACGGGACCGGCGCAGATCCGTCGGAGCACGGACCCTCGGAGCCCGGACCGGACCCGTCCGGCACCGAGACCCCGGACCCCGTCCCCGGGCAGGACAGCTTCGTCTCGGCGGACGCGCAGGAGGGCCAGAGCGCCGACCCCGGAGGAACGGACCTCGCCGAAGAGGATGCCGCCAGCGGGCCCCCCGGAGCGGACGGCGGCCGCACGGTAGAGGAAGGGGACATCTACCGCGTGCTCGCCGGTGACCGCATCCTGAACCTCAACGCCTACCGCGGGCTGCAGGTGATCGACTTCGCGGACGTCACCGACCCGCAGATCATCGGACGCTACAGCATCACCGGCACTCCCGTGGAGCTCTACGCCTACGAGGACCGCGCCATCGTGCTGATGAACAACTGGCGCGGCTACTACGGCTCGCGCTTCTCCACGGTGCTCGACGAGGTGCACGGCGGGGTCGTCGCGATCATCGACATCTCGCGGCCGGAGAAGCCCGTGCTCCTGAGCCAGTCCCACATCCCCGGCCACATCCAGCGCTCGCGCCTGGTGCGCGGCGGAGGCCAGGCCGCGCTCTACGTCGCCGCCGGTGAGTACGGCCAGTTCGAGGACCCGGAGACCGGCGACATGGAGTGGGGCACGCGCACCTTCGTGAAGAGCTTCGACGTCTCCGGGCCCGTCATCGAGGACCGCACCGAGCTCGAGCTCGGCGGATACGTCACCGACATCCAGGCCACCCCCGAGGTGCTGATGGTCGCCCGCGGCACCCACCGCTGGTGGAGCCGCGGGGACGGGTCCACCGTGACCCTCGTGGACATCTCCGCCCCGGACGGCACCATGACCCGCGGCGACGAGGTGCGCGTCCGCGGTCGCGTGCAGTCGCAGTTCAACATGGACCTGTACAACGGCGTCCTGCGCGTCGTCAGCGGCAACCGGTGGGGCAGCGGCCAGGGCAACTGGGTCCAGACCTTCGACGCCTCCGACCTCTCCTCGCTCACCCTCATCGACGAGGAGACCTTCGGCGACCCGAGCGAGGACCTGTACGCCACGATCTTCCTGGGCAACAAGGCCTTCTTCGTGACCTACTTCCAGGTGGACCCCTTCCACGCCTTCGAGATCACCGACGAGGGCATCGCCACCGAGCGAAACGAGTTCATCGTCTCGGGATGGAACGACTTCTTCCGCCCCGTCGCCGGCGAGACCCGCCTGATCGGCATCGGCATGAACGACGAGGGCGGCGCGCCCCGTGCCGCCGTCAGCCTCTACGACATCACCGACCTGTACAACACCGAGCCCCTCATGGCCCGCGCCGAGGTCAGCACCAGCCGCTGGACCTGGAGCGAGGCCAACTGGGACCACCGCGCCTTCAGCGTGCTCGAGAACGCCGTCTCCGTCACCGGTGAGGACGGCGTCGAGGAGACCGGCCTCGTCCTGCTGCCCTTCAGCGGCTGGGACGGGAACCACTACCGCTCCGCCGTCCAGATCTTCAGCTTCTCCGCGGACTCCCTCACCCTGCGCGGCACCATGGAGCACCCCGACCCCGTGCGCCGCACCTTCCTCCCGAAGGACGAGACCGCCACCAACTTCTCCGAGACCGAGATGCGCTTCCATGACGTCGCCGACCCCGACGCCCCCGCGCAGCTCGGCGCCGTCGAGCTCGCCCCCAACTACGAGGACGTCTGGGTCTTCGGCGACCACGCCGTACGCCACCGCTCGCCCAACCGCTACTGGTGGACCGACCGGAGCGGCGACGACCCGGATGGCGCCCTCGAAGTCTTCCGGACCCACGAGGACCCGGACATCGCCGAGCCCGTCGGCGCCGTCGCCATCCCCGGAAACGCCACCGTCACCCGCACCGGCGACACGCTCACCGTGCTGAGCCTCGTGGGACACACCTCCGGCGACAACCACCCCCGCTTCGAGATCCGCACCGTGAACCTCGACGACCCGCGCCGGCCCGCCCTGCGCGACGCCATCACCGTGACCCTGCCCGGCTGGTACAACCGCGGCTGGTACGGCGGCCCCTGGCATGACGATGGCTTCCGGGGCATGGTCTGGGACGGCGGCTACGGCCACGGCGGCGGACAGCTCGCCTTCGCCGACGGCGTGCTCGTCCACCGTGAGACCCGCCACCACAGCGAGGCCCTCGGCGAAGCCGAGCGCTGCTGGTGGAACCTGCGGGACCACCGCGAGCACCAGAACTGCTGGAGCTCGGGGCCGAGCCCCGGCGAGGGCAGGGACGGAGAGGATCCGCATGGGACGGACGCCGACCCCGAGACGTGGGAGTGCACCCGCCACCAGGGCTACCGCAACTGCAACACCGACCACCTCGGACGGACCACCTGCTCCGGTGAGCTCACCCGCTGCACCATCGAGATGCCCCACGGGAACGTGATCGCCTGCGAACCCCTCACCGACGAGGAGATCGACCGCCTCTTCCGGCGCACCTGCGACACCTACACCGAGTACCGGCGCTGGCAGACCGCGGTGCTGCACCGCGTGGACCTCTCCAGCCCGGCCAGCCCGCGCGCCCTGCCGCCGCTCGAGACCGACGCGCAGCAGGAGATCCGGGGCGGCGCCACCCTCGACGGACGCTACCACCTGATGTGGGCCGAGCCCGTGCGCGTCGATGACGACCCGCGCCGCTACGTCCGCTGGTTCTTCCGCGAGGTCGACCTGCGCGCCGACTCCATCGACGAGGCCTTCGGGCCGGCGGTCAACGTGCCCGGCATGCTCGTGCAGCGCGAAGGCGATGCCCTGCTCACCCGCGACAACCTCTACGGCACCCGCGTCATCGAGACGGCCATCCACCGCCTCGACCTCGTCGACGACACCCGCGCCGTGCTCCGGGGCACCGCACGGTTCCGCGACGCCTGGGTCCGCGACATCGCCCTCGACGGCGACGGCCTCGCCCTCGTGAACCACCAGCCCTGGTGGTCCCGGCACGGCGGCTGGGGCGATGTGGTCGTCAGCGACGGCGATGGACGAGAGGAGCCCGACACCAGCTCGCGGCTCTCCATCTACCGCATCGCCGATGACGGCTTCGCCCCGCTGGCCGACGTCCCCGTGGACGACTGGGCCCACCTGCGCACCGCCACCCCCGGACGCGCCGTCTTCAGCGCCGGGCAGGGCGTGCTCATCCTGAACCTCGACGACCCCGCCGCCCCCTTCCCGCAGACCTACGCCGGCCTGCGCGGGTGGTGGCCGAGCAGCTTCGTCCCCGTCGGCGACCGCCTGTGGATCCCGAGCGGACGCTTCGGCATCCAGGAGATCGACGCCAACGACTGGAACCTGCTCGAGCGCTGACGGT
>REDH01000013.1 GCA_007693585.1 Deltaproteobacteria bacterium | reverse complement strand
GCCCGCGCAGGCGCCGTGCAGGCCCCTCCCGCCGCGCCCGCCCGGGCCGCCGCACCGCAGGCGCAGCCCACCGCCGGACCCTTCGGAATGCCCCAGGGCGCACGCTACTTCAAACCCCCGGTGGTCAAGGCCGCCCCCGAGGACACCGTCATCAAGTTCTCCAAGCGCCGCGGCATCATCGCCGAGCACATGGTCTACTCCAAGCAGGTCTCGCCCCACGTGCCCTGCTTCGCCGAAGTGGACATGACGAAGATCGTCGAAATGCGGAGGAAGAACAAGGACCGCCTCAAGGAACAGGGCATCCCCCTCACCGTGCTGTCCTTCCTCCTCAAGGCCACCACCCAGGCCCTGCGCGAATTCCCCGGCGTCAACGCCGTCGTCGGCGCCGACGAGATCATCCAGCGCGGCTCCATCCACCTGGGCGTCGCCGTCGAGACCGACGAAGGACTCCTCGTCCCCGTCATCCGAGACGCCGACACCCTCTCCGTCTCCGGACTCGCCCGCGCCGTCGTCGAGCTCGCCCACAAGGCCCGCAACAAGAAGATCACCATCGATGACCTCTCCGGAGGGACGTTCACCGTCACCAACCCCGGACGACGCGGAAACCTCTTCGGCGCCGCCGTCATCAACCAGCCCCAGGTCGGCATCGTCCGCATGGGCGAGATCGTCCGCCGCCCGGTCGTCCGCGTCATCGACGGCGAAGAGGTCATCTGCATCCGCTCCATGATGTACCTCGCCCTCACCTACGACCACCGCATCATCGACGGCGTCACCGGCAACGGCTTCCTCTACCGCATCCGCGAGCTCCTCGAGGAAGGCAACTTCCAGCTCTGAACCCGCTCCGGCCAGGGCAGCGGCGCCGCCCGCCGTGAATCCCCGCGCGGACCGCAACGCCCGACTGCATCCCCGCATGGCCGCACGGCCAGGGCAGCGGCACCTCCCGCCGTGAATCCCCGCGCGGACCGCAACGCCCGACTGCATCCCCGCCTGGCCGCACGGCCAGGGCAGCGGCACCTCCCGCCGTGAATCCCCGCGCGGACCGCAACGCCCGACTGCATCCCCGCCTGGCCGCACGGCCAGGGCAGCGGCACCTCCCGCCGTGAATCCCCGCGCGGACCGCAACGCCCGAGGGCGATCCCCGCCTAGCCGAACGGCCAGGGCAGCGGCTCCACCCGCCGCACACCCCGCAGCACGTCCACCGCGTCGCGCAGGCCGTCGAGGGTCAGCGGGAACATCGGGTACACCGAACGCACCATGCGGATGGACGGCGCGTCCCAGATCCGCGGCGACTCCGGGTTGAGCCACACGCTCCGCGGCGTGCGCTCGCGGATGCGGCGCAGCCACGCGAGACCCGGCTCGGCGTTGTGGTGCACCCACGCGAGCGCCCCCCCGGGCTGCGTCAGCTCGAAGGGATGCATGTACGCATCTCCCACGATGAGGGTGATCCACCGGTCGTCCACCTCCGCGAGCACATCGGCCGTCGGGACGCCCGCGCGCTGCGCCATGTCCGTGTAGAGCGTCTCGTAGACGCAGTTATGAAAGTAGTAGGGTCGAAGCTCGCGGAAGTGATTGGCGGCGTGCGCGGCGGAGAAGAGCCGCTCGCTGGTGATGGCGTGGGGATCCATGGAGCCGCCCACGTCCATCAGCAGGAGCACGCGCACCCGGTTGCGCTGGTCCGGCCGAAAGACAAGATCGATCTCGCCCCCCTCCCGCGCCGTGCGGTCGATGGTCGCGTCCACGTCCAGCTCCGTCGCCGGACCCTCCGCACCCAGCCGCCGGAGCCGGCGCAGCGCCAGCCCGAGCTGGCGCGTGTCCAGCACGCGGTCGTGACGCAGGTTGCGAAACCGCCGCTCCTCCGCCACCTGCGCCGCCGAACGACCGCCACCCGGACCGCCGATGCGAAGCCCCGACGGGTGCGTCCCCCCGTGGCCGAATGGGCTCGTCCCCCCCGTGCCGATCCACCGGTTGCCCCCGTCGTGCCGCTCCTTCTGCTCCCGAAGCCGCTCCTCGAACTCCCGGCGCAGCGTCTCGAGATCCATCGCCTCGAGCCGCGCCCGCTCCTCCTCGGTCAACGCCCGCGGCAACTGCGGATCGCGCAACCACGACAGCAGCTCCTCCGGAAGGTCGAAGTGCGCCTCCACCCCCTCGAACACCGCCGCGAACACCTGGTCATACCGGTCCCAGTCGCTCTCCCGCTTCACCAGCAGGCTGCGCGCCAGATGATGGAACACCGCCAGATCCGCACGCGCATGCCCCCGCGCCAGCGCCTCCATCAGCGTCAGCCACTCCGTCGTCGAGACCTTCAGGCCCGCCGCCCGAAGGGCGTACAGGAACGCGAGGAACACGGCACTTGCCTCCCGGGGACGACCGCGCGGCGCCCCCTCCCGTCACTCCACCATCAGCGCCACCCTCGGCGCCACCATCAGCGCCACCGCCGACCCGACTGCGGATCCCGACCCTCCAGCCGCATCCGCACCTTCTCCAGATCCCGCTCGTGCTTCAGCAACACCCCCAGGAACGGCACCCGCTGCTGCAGCACGTCCGCCTCCAGACCCGACAGCCGCAGCGCAGCGATCCAGTCGATCAGCTCGCTCGTCGACGGCTTCTTCCGCAGATCCGGCTGCTCCCGCAACCAGTAGAACCGCACCAGCACCTCGTCGAGCAGCTTCTCCGACAGCTCCGCATGATGCACCCCCACGATCTCCCGCATCAGCGCCGCCTCCGGAAACGCGATGAAGTGGAACACGCACCGGCGCAGAAACGCGTCCGGCAACTCCTTCTCCGCGTTCGACGTGATCACCACGATCGGACGGTGGACCGCCGCGACCTCCTCCTCCGTCTCCTGCACCACGAAGCTCATCCGGTCGAGCTCGTGCAGCAGGTCGTTTGGAAACTCCGGGTCCGCCTTGTCGATCTCGTCCACCAGCACCACGCACCGCTCCTCCGCCCGGAACGCCCGACCGAGCGGTCCCATCCGGATGTATCGGCCGATGTCCCGGATGTCGTGATCCCCGAACCGCGCGTCGTTCAGCCGCTGCACCGTGTCGTACAGGTACAGCCCGTCCTGCGCCCGCGTCGTGCTCTTGATCTGCCACCGGATCAGCGGCGCACCGATGCCCCGCGCAAGCGCCTCCGCCAGCACCGTCTTCCCCGTCCCCGGCTCCCCCTTGATCAGCAAGGGCCGCTGAAGATCGATGGCCACATTCACCGCGTCGCGCAGATCCGGTGAGGCGATGTAGTCGTCGGTTCCCGCGAAGGTCGGCATGGCGGCGAAGGGGGCACATGGAGAGGGCAGGGAAGAACGCGCCGCACGCCGCCCCCACCCGGGGCCCGGCGCAGGGCCGCGCCTGCCCTAGCGCCAACGTACCCCCCGCGCAACCTGCGCAGGCCCGCTCCGCCACGCCTGCTGCACAACCGGCTCCCACCGGTCGCCCGCCCTCGCCGCCACCC
>REDH01000017.1 GCA_007693585.1 Deltaproteobacteria bacterium | reverse complement strand
CGACGGACCCTGTGGACCCGACGGACCCTGTGGACCCGACGGACCCTGTGGACCCTGTGGACCCTGTGGACCCGACGGACCCTGGGGCGCAGCGCAACGCATGCGGTGGTTGGGCTCCGCTTCGCCATGAGGGTCAGTCGGCGGAGCCGCTGGACCGCTGCGGCGCGTTCGCGGAGGGCTGGCTGGTCTGCGCGGGGACGAATGCGCTGACGTGCACGGCGCCGGATGTACCCAACGCCTGTGGCGGCGTGGGAGCGCTGGTGGCGGAGCCGGGCTCGCCCTGCGGCTGCACGGGCGTGTGGGTGTGCGATGGCGACGGCGGGCTGGTCTGCGCGGGGGACGATGGTCGAAACGTGTGTGGCGGCTGTGTGGAGCTGCCGGGCTTGCCCGGGGTGCCGTGCGACCGTCGCGGCGAGGTGTGGCATTGCAACGGTCCGGATGCGATGGGGTGCGCCGTGGTGAACAACGCTTGCGGCGGAGGGGGGTCACTGGAGCCGTCGGGGGCGCTGCCGGGCGGGAGCTGCACGGGGCCCTGTGGTGCGGGGATCTGGCAGTGCACGGCATCGCGGACGCTGGCGTGCGTGCCGGACGTGCCGTGCAACGCGTGTGGCGGCACGGCGGTGCTGGAGCGGCTTCCGGGGGAGTCCTGCGGGGCGTTCGGGGAGGGCGAGACCGTGTGCGGAGGTCCCGATGCGGTGGAGTGCGAGGGCGCGGAGGCTCCGAATGTGTGCGGGGGTGCGGAAGCGCTGGAGGGCGAGCCGGGGGCGGCGTGCGGGCAGGGCGAGGTCACGGTCTGTCTCGGCGGAGCGCTCTCGTGCGTGCCTGCCGTGAGCGCGGGGGACGACAACGGTTGCGGGGGCACGGCCTCGCTCGCGGGAACGCCGGGTGCTGCCTGCGGTTCGTGCGGGGTGGGGACCTGGGGCTGTGCGTCGGTGAACGCGGTGGAGTGTGTGGACGATGTCGGGGGCCTCAATGCGTGCGACGGTTGCGCGGTGCTGGCCGGGCAGCCCGGCGATCCGTGCGCGGCGTGCGGGGACGGCGAGTGGGTCTGTGCGTCGGACGAGGACGGGGTGGTCTGCGCGGGGGGCACCGAGGCACGCAATGCGTGCGGTGGGTGCACGCTGCTGGAGGCGGAGCCGGGGGACGACTGCCCGGTCGGCTGTGGAACGGCGATCTGCCTCGAGGGAGGTCGGCTGGCCTGTCAGCCGCTGCCGCCCGGGAGCTGCGTCGAGCCGGTGCTGACGTGCCAGGACATCGGCGCCCAGTGTGACGCGGAGAACCGGCGCTGCGTGGAGGGCCGCCCGGACGAGGACGCACAGTGCGGGAGCTGCCGGATCGGGTTCGACCTCATCGACGGGGCGTGCTGGCCGCGCACCCTCGCGTCGCCCACGGGACTGACGGCGAGCCAGGGCACCTCTGCGGACTACGTCCTGGTCTCCTGGAATCCGGTCTCCGCGGCGGAGGGTTATCACGTCTTCCGGGGCGGACAGCGCATCACGGACGCGCCCATCACGGCCACCACGCTCGAGGATCGTGGCGCGCCCGCGCCCCCGGCGCCGCGCCGGGTGGGGGGCATCACCGCCAGCCTGGATCGCGCCGACGGCGTGCGCCTGACCTGGGCCACGCCTGCGGTGGAGGATGGGGCGTCGGTCGGCTACCAGGTGCAGGCGGTGCTGGGACCGGTGGTGAGTTCGGCGACCGGCACGCGCACGGGCTTCCGGTCGGCCTACCCGGTGACGGGCTTCGAGGTGCAGGTCGAGGAGGGCGTCTGGCTCGACGTCGGCGCGCTGGAGGCCTGGCTGGACGAGGACGCTCCGCTCGTGCAGATCGACGCGCCGGTGCCGACGGCCTCGCGCATCCGCGGGGATGGCATCGCCGTGGAGACGGGACAGCCCGGCGCGCTCGGCGGGCCGCTGACAGCGTACCGGGTGCGGGCGCTCAACGAGACCGGGCCCGGGGAGGCGAGCGAGCCGGCCCTTGGGAGGCGTGTGGCGACGGACCTCGCGCTGCAGTGGATGTTCGCGGCGGCGGAGGAGGGTCCGTTCGCCGACCTGGCCGAGGGGACGACGGCGCGGGTGCTCGACACCACGGTCGCTGCGGAGGAGACCCGCTGGTACCGCGTGCGCTGGGAGGCGGAAGGCGCCACGACGGCCTTCTCGCAGGCGGTGGAAGGCCGCCGCACGCTACCCGCGCGTCTGGGCGATCCCTGCGAGGAGGATGCCGACTGCGGCGAGCGCGAGTGGTGCCCGACGAACACGGAGGTCGCTCGCTGCACCCCGCGTCCGGTGTGGGACGAGATCACCATGCCGTTCCAGTTCGTGCCCTCGGCGGACGCCACGTTCCTGGCCGGCTCGCCGACGACGGAGCGGGGCCGGGACGCGAGCCGCGAGACCCAGGTGGAGGTCACGCTGACCCGGGACCTCTTCGTGCAGCGCACCCCGGTCACGCAGGGGCAGTGGCGCACCGTCATGGCGGCGCACAACGCGCGCTTCGGCACGACCTACGCCCTCGAGCCCGCGTATTTCGGGCGCGAGGACGGCGAGTGCACGAGCCCGGACTGCCCGGTGGAGCGGATCAGCTTCTTCGATGCCCTCGCCTTCGCGAACGCGCTGAGCCGCATCGAGGAGCTGGAGCCGTGCTACGTCCTCGAGTCGTGCACGAGCGGCGGGCAGCTCGAGGCCGGGGCGGGTTGCGAGCCGGATGTCTTCGGCGGCGGCGGATTCTCGTGCGACTTCGGGTTCCGCTGCCAGTCGGTCTCCTTCGTGGGTCCGCAGTGCGAGGGTTACCGTCTGCCGATCGAGGCGGAGTGGGAGTTCGCGGCGCGCGCGGGCACGACCACGGCGACCTACAACGGTGACTTTCCGCCTTTTCCCGGCTCGCCGTGCATCGTGCTCGACCCCATCGGCTGGACGTTCTGCAACAGCTCGGTCGGCGGGGTTCGCCAGACACGCCCGGTCGGGCAGCGGATGCCGAACGCCTGGGGTCTCGCGGACATCCATGGGAACGTCCGCGAGCGGGCGTGGAACTTCTTCAGCGATCTGCAGGACTCCGGCGTGGATCCCCTCGGTCCCGAGACGGGGGTCACCCGCGTGGTGCGGGGGGGAAGCTGGGGCGAGAGCGTGGAGATCAACCGTGCGGCGCGCCGCACGTCGGCGGGTACGCAGTCACGCGACCGCTTCACGGGGCTGCGGATGTTCCGCACGGTGGTGGAGTAGCGCCATCGCCGCCCCCCGCCGCGAGGGGGGAAGGTGCGCGACGCTCCCGCATGGTGGTGGAGCAGCTGCGGCCTGCGCGCCGTTGTCGTGGAGCGCGCGGCGCGGGCGGGTGGTCCTTCATCGGGCCGGCGCGCGTGGTTGAGCCGCGCGGCGTACCGCGGACGCACCGGGAGGCGCGTTCAGTCGCTGCGGTCGGTCGCATGCCGGGGGGCCACGGAGAACATGCGTCCGGTGAGTCCGGGTTGCAGGGTGCGGTTGTCGGGGGCGGTCAGGGCGAGGACGCTGCGCGCGGGGACGGTCAGGGTGCTGCCCTGGATGCGGGGCTCGCGCCCCGGTTCGTGGATGTCCTCGGGGGAGGGTCGGGAGGTGTCGATGGCGCGGTGCCAGCGGGTGTCCTCCCCTTCGCCGGGCACGGGGGGCAGGGTCAGGGTGACGTCCCTTTCGCCGGCGTGGAGGATGATGCAGTGGGCGCAGTCGTCCATGGCGGCGGTGAGGGTGAAGACGACGAGCTGGCTGTCGTTGCTCCAGTCGGGCTTTCGGGGGGAGAGGCCGTGCCACGCGACGCGTGTGTAGCCCCAGGGGTCGAGTCCCGCCTCGGCCTCCTCGCCGAGGAGGAAACGGGCGCGGTGCACGCTGGGGTGGGCCTGGCGGAAGCGGATGAGGAGTCGGGTGAAGCGGTGGAGGTCGGCGTGCCGTTCGAGGAGGCTCCAGTCGACCCAGGAGGTCTCGTTGTCCTGGCACCAGGCGTTGTTGTTGCCGTTCTGGGTGCGGCGGAACTCGTCGCCGGCGAGGAGCATCGGCGTGCCCTGGGCGAGCATCAGGGTGGCGAGGAGGTTGCGGATGTCGCGTTCGCGGGCGGCGTCGATGGACGCGGGCACGTTCTCGTTGCCCTCGAAGCCGTGGTTCCAGGAGAGGTTGTCGCTGCTGCCGTCGCGATTGTTCTCGCCGTTCTCGAGGTTGTGCTTCTCGCGCCAGGAGACGAGGTCGTTGAGGGTGAAGCCGTCGTGGCAGGTGATGAAGTTGATGCCCTGGGCGGGTTGGCGTCCACGGGTCTGGTAGATGTCCGGGCTGCCCATCATGCGCGTGGCGAGCGGGCCGGCCATGCCGTGGTCTCCGCGCCAGAACCGTCGCACGTCGTCGCGAAAGCGGCCATTCCACTCGGCCCAGCGCTCGCCGGGGAAGGTGCCCACCTGGAAGAGTCCGGCGGCGTCCCAGGCTTCGGCGATCAGGAGGCGGCCCTGCAGGGTGGGGTCGCTCTCGATCTCCCAGGTGAGGGGAGGGTTCTCGAGCGGGTCGCCGTCGGGGCCGCGGGAGAAGATGGAGGCGAGGTCGAAGCGGAAGCCGTCGACCCCCATCGTGTCCACCCAGTAGCGCAGGCTGTCGAGGATCATGCGGCGCACCACCGGGTGGTTGCAGTTCACGGTGTTGCCGCAGCCGGAGTAGTTGGCGAATTGGCCCGGCCGGCGCGGGTCCTCCATGTAGTAGGTGGGGTTGTCCAGGCCGCGAAAGGAGATGAACGGGCCGTCGCGGCCACCTTCGCCGGTGTGGTTGAAGACGACGTCGAGGATCACCTCGATGCCGGCCTCGTGGAAGGCGCGCACGAGCTTGCGGAAGCTGGTGCCGTGGGCGATGTCCGCTTCGTGGTCGCCTTCGTAGGCGTGGTGTGCGGCGAAGAAGGTGACCGGGTTGTAGCCCCAGAAGTCGCGCAGCGGCTCGCCGGTGAGGGGGTTGAAGAGGGCGGGCGCGGTGGCGTCGAACTCGAAGACGGGCAGCAGCTCCACGGTGGTGACGCCGAGATCCCGGATGTAGGGCACCTTGTCGATGAGCCCGGCGAACGTGCCGGGCTCGCGCACGCCGCTGGTCGGGTGGACGGTGAAGCCTCGGACATGGAGCTCGTAGAGGATGCGCTGGGTGGGTCGGATCCGCGGGTGTCCGGTGCCGTGCCAGTCGAACCCGGTCTGGTCCACGACCATGCTGCGCAGGGCCGAGCCGGTATTGTCCCCGGATGCCATCGCTGCGCGGCGGGACCATCGGCGGTTGGCGCGCACGGCGCGGGCATAGGGATCCACGAGGAGTTTCTGCCCGTCGAAGTGGCGAAAGTCATCCGGATCGTGTGGCCCGTGGACGCGCCAGCCGTAGAGCGTTCCGGCCCCGATGCCCTCGACGAACACGTGCCAGATGCGTCCGGAGCGCTGGTGTCGTGTGCGCAGATCGACGACCTGCGTGGGCGCTTCGTCCTCGAGGTCATCGAAGAGCACGAGCTCCACCCCCGTGGCTTCGGGGGCGTAGAGGGCGAAGTTCACCCCGCCGTCGCGCACCGATGCGCCGAGCGGCCACGGCTCTCCGCGGTGCAGGGTGGTGGGGGGGGACATGCGCACTGGCTCCATCGGGGGTCGGTCGTGCCCGCCTGCGGCCGTGCCTAGGGCACTCGCGCGGAGGGGGCAACCTCGGTCTCTCGCCCCGCCACCGCCATCGTGCCAGACGTGACCCCGAACTGCTCGTGGGCCGCCACCCGCCGCACCGCCTCGGCAGGCTCGATCTCGCCGGCCACGAGCGCGCGGTAGGCGCGGAGCACCCGCTCGCTCTCCTCCCGGCTCTCCCACACCAGCTCCACCCGGAACCGGCGAACGCCGGCCTCGACGAAGCCCGGATACCAACGCGCCGCGCTCTGCGCCTTCGCATTGAAGACCGTGTTGCGACACCCCACGTCCACGAGCACCGGGTGCTCGAGGCCGAGGTGGTCGCGAAGCGCCAGGCGGTGCGACTCGCACGGCCGCCCGCAGCTCCGCCAGTCCCGGCCATTGCTCAGCGTGTGCGAGTACACGCAGTGCTCCGTATGGAACGTCGAGATGTGGTGGTGCAGCACCACCGTCATGTCCGCCGCCGGCGTGCTCGCCAGCAGGGCATGCACCTGCGCGTGGTCCAGGTCGTGGGAGACGGTCAGCGTGTCGAGCCCCTGCGCGAAGAGGTGGTCCGCGGTCAGCGCGTTCGTCACGTTCAGGGAGAAGTCCCCATGGAGCACCGGACGCTCCGCCTCGGGATGCTCGAGGAACCACATCAGCGCTCCCCAGTGCCGCACCAGCACCCCGTCCGGGGCGAGCTTCGCGATGCGCCGGTCGAACCCTTCCTCGCCGGGCTTGTGGACCCGCACCGTCGCGATCGTGACGCGCAGCCCGGCCTCGCGCGCTCGCGCCACCGCCTTGCCGAGTCCCACGAACTCCATGAAGTCCAGCTCGACCTCCTCGCAGCCGGTGGCGATCGCCGCCTCGAGCTGCGGCATCGTGCGGCACAGGGGGACGATCTCCGGCCCTGGGCTGGTGCAGTCCGGCCCTGGCGCCGGCGCTTCCGCACGCCCGTTCGCCCGGCGACTCCCGCGCTCGGCGGCCCGGTCCCGCATCGCGCTCCGCAGCCCGTCGAGGACCGGCTCCGGAGGAAGGGAACGCCGGCGCCCTTCGGTGAGCTGCCGCTCGAGCTGCTCCACGAGCGCTCGGCGCAAGGCCTTCAGTGCGGAGACGGGCATGTGGAGCCCGGGGGCGAGATCCGTCGTGTCGAGCGCCGCGAGCCGGAACGGGGTGCCGCCCAGCGCGCCGGCCTTGGACCGCAGCATGTCGTCGTCGAGGCCGCGTCCGGTCGCCGGCGCCAGCGGACCGTCCGACGCCGCCTCCGCACGGAGCCCGGGCGCGCCGGCGGGCTCCGCCAGCGCGACGAGCCGAAGGGGCTCCCCGGCGGCTCCGGAGACCTCCAGCCGCAACGGGATGCGCCCCTCCATCGGGCCCGCCGACACCAGGCGCTCCCCCTCCCGCTGCAACTGCGGATCTCCGGTGACCCAGACCCGGTGTCCCGGAGAGACACGCCCGAGATCCGGACCCGGCGTGCCGAACGTCAGCCGGTACCCGTGCGGCAGGGGTTCCACGTCGAAGATCGGCCCTCCCGGCTCGTTCTGGTCCTGCGGATTGCCTGCATCGAACCCGATCCCCATCCCCCGGCGCGGCACCGGCGGCGCCACCGGCAGACCCGCGGTGGACGCACCGTCCCCCCCAAAGGCGGGCAGCGGACTCGTGCGCTCCCCCGACCCCTCCGGCACCGGCCACGCCTCCGTCGCCACCTCCACCGCGTGGCCCTGTACCCGCACCACGCGGCCCAGGTACGCCCCACGATGGCGTGGATAGCGGCCATCCACCAGGGTCTGGTGATCGCTCCCGCCGAGGAAGCCGTCGGAGAAGCCGCGAGAGTACGCCACCGACATCCGCGTCAGGTCCTGCGCGAGGGCGTCCATCGCCTCCGGCGTGTCCGCCCGCTCCCCCTCGATGGCGTCCATCCAGCGCGCCAGGCTGCGCACCGCCGTGCCCACGTACGCCGGCCCCTTGAGCCGCCCCTCGATCTTCAGCGTGTGGACCCCGATCTCCATCAGCGCCGGCACCGCGCGGTGGCCCGCCAGGTCCCGCGGGCTCAGGAAGTAGCGCAGCTCGCCGGTGGGCACCTCCTCCCCGTCCACCACCAGCGTGTACGGCATCCGGCAGCTCTGGGCGCACTGCCCGCGGTTGGCGGAGCGCCCGCCCCACGCCTCGCTCGTCAGACACTGGCCGCTCCAGCTCATGCACAGCGCGCCGTGAATGAAGACCTCCGTCTCCAGCGGCGTGTTGCGCGCCACCTCCGCGATCTCCGTCACCGACAGCTCCCGCGGCAGCACCACCCGCGTCACGCCGAGCCCCGCCGCGAACCGGGCGCCCTCGGCCGAGCTGATGGTCATCTGCGTGGACGCGTGAAGCTCCAGCTCCGGGGTCAGCGCCCGCGCCAGCAGGCAGACCGCCGGGTCCTGCACGATCAGCGCGTCCACCCCGGCCGCCGCCACCCCGCGCAACACCCGCTCCGCCTCCTCCAGCTCCGACTCGAACACCAGCGTGTTGAGCGTCACGTACGCCCGCGCGCCGCTGCGGTGCACGAGGTCCACCAGCGCCGGCAGCGCGGTGAGGTCCATGTTCCGCGCCCGCGCGCGGGCGTTGAAGCCGTCGTCGAGGCCGAAGTAGACCGCGTCCGCGCCGGCCGCCAGCGCGGCCCGCAGGCTGTCCGGGTCACCGGCCGGCGCCAGGATCTCCGGCCGGCGGGTCACCCGCGGACGCGGATTGGGCGGAAGGGGGCGCAGCATCAGGCGGTCCGCAGCACGTCGTGAAACGCCTTCGCGAACCGGTCGAGCGCCTCCCAGTCCGTGAACTCCACGTCACGGCTGGTGTCCGTGCTCATGCCCTGGTCCCCGGCGATCTTGCGCATCACCATGCGCTTCAGCCAGTTGTACTCCGTGTAGCGCAGGGCGCCGGCGGCGTGCTCCACCACCGTGGGGCTCCAGCCGGTCTGGTCCCTGAGCGCCTTCGCGTACTCCGGCGGCGGCACATCCGCCATCTCGCCCAGGGCCGCGTTCAGCGAGACCAGGACGAGGGCGGTGGGCATTGCGTTGAGGTCGTCCGCGTGGCGCTCCACGAAGTCCCGCACGTAGGGCTGGACCTGCGCCTGGTGCACCGAGGCGGCCACCACGATCGCGTCGCTGTTGGCGGGGGTCCAGTCGAGCGGCAGCTCTGCGGCGTGCATCAGGGCCACGTCCGCCCCCGCCTTCCGCAACGCCTGCGCCACGTGCTCGGCGATCTTCCGGGTCTGCCCCTCGGTGGTGCCGTAGATGAGGGCGATGCGCTTCTGCATGGGAACTCCCTGCGGTGGGCCGCGCCGGGTCACTCCCGGCCGGGCGTCGACGACTCGATCACGATCTCCGCGCGCCGGTTGAACGAGCGGTTTCGCTCCGACGTGTTGGGCACCACCGGCTCGTCGGACCCCACGGCGCGCGTCGAGATGTGCGCCTGTGGCACGCCGCGCGACACGAGCGCCGAGCGCACCGTCTCGGCACGCTCCCGGGCGAGCTGCAGGTTCCTCCGCCGGCTGCCGCTGTCGTCGGTGTGGCCATCCACGCGGACGCGCAACCCCGGATGCGCGCGCAGCGCCTCCGCCACCTCGTCCAGCAGCCGCTCGTCCCGCCGGTCGAGCAGCGCCTCGGCCACCTCGAAGCGCACCGTCGCGTTGAGCAGCAGCTGCCGCACCCCCGGTGGCACCTCGCCCAGCGGATTCCGCGCTCGCTCCACCTCCGCGCGCGTCGGCGGCTCCTCCACCGGTACGCCGCACCCCGGTCCGCGCCGCCCCTGCATGCACACCGTCCCGTCCCGGCATCGCATCCGCAGCTCCACGTAGCGGCACAGCCCGTCCTCGCACAGCCCCGCGTACCGCACCGCATCCCGCCCGTCGCAGTGAAAGGGCGGATGTGCCGTGCAGTCCCATCGCACCTCGCAGGGCGTGGGTGCGGCCTCCGGTTCGGGACGCTCTGCCGCCTCGATCCCGGTGGGTGGGGCCTCCGCAGGGACCTCCGCTCCCGCCGCCGCCGACGAGGACAACGCCCCGGCCGCCACGAGCAGCGCGGGTGCGAGCGATGCGGCGAGTCGGGTGCGGCGGTGGGGTCGGGCCGGGGCGTTCGGATCGGGCATGGCGGCGGGTCGAGGGCAGGGGAGGGCGCGGACCGTGAGGGCCCGGAGGAGCGAGGCGACGCTCTCTCCGGAGGAAGAGTGGCCTCTCCCGCAGGACTGACAAGCCCCGGCCGGCGAGGTTCCGAGGACGTGGGGGAGTTCGGCGCACGGCTTCGACTGCGGTGCGGCGCTGCGCGCACGAGCCACGGTCCGATGCACCCCGCTTGCGGGCCCGCGCCGCGAGCGGTAGGTCTCGTCAGGGCGATGGGCGCACGCACGGATGGGCATGGCGCGAGAGGAACGGGAAGGCCGGCCGGCGGATTCGCGGCTGGGGAATCTGCGGCGCACGGCGCGCAACGCCTTGGAATTGCTGCGCCGCGGACGGATCGGTGCGCCGTGGCGCGCAGCCTACGAGGTCGTCCACGAGGCGCCCACGTTCCGGCTCCGCCACTACGCCCCGGACGAGGCCTCGCTGCGCGCGCCGCTGGTGCTGGTCCCGCCGCTGATGCTGACGGCGGAGGTCTACGACATCTCTCCCGAGCTCTCTGCGGTGGAGATGCTGCGGGGGCACGGGGTGGACACCTGGGTGGTGGACTTCGGGGCGCCGGAGCGGGAGGAGGGCGGACTGCAGCGCACCCTGGACGACCACGTGCTGGCCGTCGCCGAGGCCGTTCGCCAGGTGGCGGAGCGCACGGGGGAGGAGGTGCACCTGGCGGGCTACTCCCAGGGCGGCATGTTCGCGTACCAGGCGGCGGCGTGGCTGCGCGGCGAGCACCTGGCGTCGGTGATCACCTTCGGGTCCCCGGTGGACATCCGCCGGGCGCTGCCGCTGAAGGTCCATGACGCGGTCGCCGAGAAGGTGCTGCGCGCGGCACGCGACGCGGTGGAGCGGCCGCTGTCGGGGATTCCCGGTCTTCCGGGGTTTCTGACGAGCTCGGCGTTCAAGCTGTTGAGCGCGCGCAAGGAGGTCGAGCAGATCGTGGATCTGTTCGCGAGCCTGCCGGACCGTGCGCGGCTGCAGCAGCGCGAGGCGCGGCGGCGCTTCCTGAACGGGGAGGGTTTCGTGGCCTGGCCCGGCCCGGCACTGCGGCAGTTCCTCGATGAGGTCGTGGCGAACAACCGCATGGCGCGCGGTGGGCTTGTGGTACGCGGCAAGCCCATCACCCTGGCCGACATCCGGGTGCCCGTGCTCGCGGTGATCGGCAGCCGGGACGAGCTGGTGCGGCCGGCGGCGGTGCGCGGGATCCACGCAGCCGCTCCCCATGCGGACGTGCACGAGTTCTTCGTCCCGGCCGGTCACTTCGGCCTGGTCGTCGGATCGGTCGCCATGGGCACCGTCTGGCCCGGTGTTCTCGGCTGGCTGAGCTGGTCGGCGGGGGAGGGGGAGCTCCCCGACGGCGTGGTGGCGGGCCGCACGCCGCGCCGGACCCGTCCGGCGGAGCCGGGGGTGCCGGCGCTGCAGGACCAGGCCGCCGAGCTGCTCGATCAGCTCTGGCGTCGGCTGGGGGACGTGTCGGTGGAGATGGGGGAGGTCATCGACGCCCTGCGCTTCGAGTTCCCTCGTCTCGCGCGGCTGCGCAGCCTCGGGGAAGACGACACGCCGGTGAGCGTCGCCGCGTCCCTGCGCGATCAGGCGCGGGCGCTGGGCCCGGACACCTGCCTGCTGTGGGGCGACCGGGCGTTCTCGTGGCTGGAGGTGGACGACGCGGTCGATCGCACGGCCGCGGCGCTGCACGCCTGGGGCCTCCGCGCGGGCGACACGGTGGCGCTGCTGTCCACCAACCGGCCGGAGCTGCTGGCGTGCGTGCTGGCGTGCAACCGGCTGGGGGTCGTCGCGGCGCTGCTCCCGGCGGACGCCCGCGGTGCGTCCCTGGCGCACGCGGTCGAGGCGTCCGGCGCCTCGCGGCTGCTCGCGTCTCCGGATCGGCTCGATCGGCTGCACAGCCTGGGCGGCGCCCTGCCGTTGGCGCGGTTCGGGCACTCCGCCCGCACGCTGCCGCGCGGGGTGTTCGACCTCGAGCGACTGCGCCAGGATCCGTCGCCGCTGCCCGCGGACGTCCCCCTGGACGCCGGCATGCTGGGCGAGACGGCTTTGCTGCTCTTCACCTCCGGGACCACGGGGCTGCCCAAGGCCGCGCGCATCACGAACCGGCGCTGGGTGATGGCGGCGCTGGGCGGCGCGGCGGCGTGCCGGATCACGCCGGCGGACACGGTGTATGTATGCCTTCCGCTGCAGCACGCGACGAGCCTGCTGCTCGGTGTGGGGAGCGCGCTGCTCGGGGGGGCGCGGCTGGCGCTGGCGCCGCGGTTCTCCGCGCGGGACTTCTGGGAGGAGGTCCGTCGGCACGGGGTGAGCGTGGTGTTCTACGTGGGGGAGATGCTGCGCTTCCTGACGCTGCGCGATCCGGACGCCAACGAGGCGCGCAGCCCGGTGCGGCTGTTTGCGGGGAACGGGTTGCGCGAGGACGTGTGGCGGACGGTGCGCGAGCGGTTCGGGCCGGTGCGGATCCTGGAGTTCTACGCGTCGACGGAGGGGAACGTGGCGCTGGCGAACCTTCGCGGGGAGCCGGTGGGGTCGGTGGGGCGTCCGCTGCCGGGGCAGGCTGCGCCGCTGCTGGCGGCATTCGATGCGGAGAATGCGGCGCCCTTGCGGGACGACGCGGGGCAGGTGCGCGAGGTGGAGGATGGGGAACCGGGGCTGCTGCTCTCGCGGATCGACGAGGGCCATCCCCTGGCGCGTTTCGACGGCTATGCGGACCCGGCGGCGACCGAGGCGAAGGTGGTTCGGGACGTTCGCGAGGCGGGGGATGCGTGGTTCAATACCGGCGACGTGCTGCGCCGGGACACCGCAGGCCACTACCACTTCGTGGATCGGGTGGGGGACACGTATCGGTTCCGGGGGGTGAACGTGTCGACCGAGCAGGTTACCGCGGTGCTGCACGGGGTGGACGCGGTGGCGGAGGCGGTGGTGTACGGGATCGCCATCGACGGGGTGGAGGGACGTGTGGGGATGGCGAGCCTGCGGCTGCGGGAGGGCGCCGAGCTGGACCCGGCGGCGGTGTGGGAGGCCTTGCGGGCGGATCTTCCATCGGCGGCGCGTCCGCGCTTTCTCCGGGTGGTGCGGCGCCTGCCCCGGACGTCGACGTTCAAGGCTCAGCGGCGGGTGCTGCAGGAGAAGGGGGCGGATCCGCGGCGTTCACGGCAGCCGCTGTATGGATGGGACACGGTGTCGGGGGCGTATGTGCTGCTGGACGCGCGGACCTACGATGCGCAGGTGCGTGCGCTGGCGGGGGGGTGAGTCTGGTCGCCGCCGGATTCGGAGGGCGTTCAGGCGGGGAGGCGTCGCCAGATGCGCATGCGGTTGTTGGCGGGCATGGCGAGGTCGTTCTGGAGGGCGAAGCCGTGTGCGCTGGCGTGTGCGTCGACCTCCTGGGCGAGGCGGAGTCCCATGCGGGGGTCGCGTTGTCGGAGGTGGGCGTCGAAGGCTGCGTTGGAGGGTTCGAGGGGGCGGTCGAGGTCCCGGAAGGGTCCGTAGACGAGGAGTGGGGCGCCGGGGGACAGGATGGTTCGGGCGTGTCGGAAGAGGTGGGGAGTGGCGCCTTCGGGGGCGATGTGGAGGACGTTGGCGGAGAAGATGGCGTCGGCGGCGTCGAGGGGCGGGCGGGAGTCGAAGAGGTCGAAGGGGAGGGGTTCGAGGAGGTTGGGTGTTCCCTCGAGTTCGCGTCGGGTCTGGGTGGGTTCGAGGGTTCCGGGTCGGTCGGTGGGCTGCCAGAGGAGGTGGGGGAAGCGTTGTGCGAAGGCGACGGCATGCTGTCCGGTGCCGCATCCGATTTCGAGGATGGTGCCGCGCGGGGGCAGTTCCCGTTCGAGGATGTCCCCGATGGGTTGTGTGTTGCGCGCGGCGGCCTCGGAGAAGGGGAGGGTCATCGGCGTTCAGGAGGCGGTCTGGAGGGAGGCGCCACACTCCTCGCAGAAGCGGTTGGCGGCGTTGTTTCGGGCGCCACACTGTGTGCAGCGGACGTGGGTCTCGACGCTGGCCTCGGACTCCTCGTCGGTGAAGAGAACGCGGAGGACCTCGTGGGGTGTGGTCATGCCGTGGGAGAGGAGGTGGAGTCCGTAGTCGCGGAGGGTGATCATGCCGGTGGTGGCGGCATCGCGGAGCTCGCGCATGGGTGCGCGGGAGGCGATGAGGTGGCGGACTTCCTCGGTGGGTCGGAAGACCTCGAGGGCGGCGACGCGCCCGCTGTATCCGGAGCCGTTGCACTTGTTGCAGCCGGCGCCCTTGTAGAGTCTGGGGATGGGGGTCCCGGGGTCGTAGATGCGCTTGAGGAGTGCGCTGTCCCACTTGTGTTCCGTGCGGCAGTGGGGGCAGATCTGTCGGACGAGTCGTTGGGAGATCACGCCGGAGAGGGCCTGGGCGACGAGGGGGGCCTCGACGCCGAGTTCGGTGAGTCTGGCGATGGTTCCGAGTGCGGAGTTGGTGTGGAGGGAGGTGAAGACGAGGTGGCCGGAGAGGGCGGCCTGCATGGCGTGATGCGCGGTGCGCGCGTCGCGGGTTTCGCCGACGAGCATGATGTCGGGGTCCTGTCGCAGGAAGGCGCGGATGGCTTCGGCGTAGCCGAGGTTGGCGGCTTCGTTGTACTGGACCTGGGTGATGCCGGGGATGACGTACTCGATCGGGTCCTCGATGGTCACGATGTTCACGCCCTCTTCCTTTCGTTCGAGGATGGACGAGTACATGGTCGTGGTCTTTCCGGAGCCGGTGGGTCCGGTGACGAGGACGATGCCGTAGGGCTGGAAGATGAGCTCGCGCATCCGTTCGCGCACGGCGGGGACGGTGACGATGCGGTCGAGGGAGATGAGGGCGTTGGCGGCGTTGAGGATACGGAGGACGACCTTCTCGCCCCAGGGGGTGGGGAGGGTGGAGATACGGAGGGCGATGTCGAGGTGTCCGACGCGGACGCCGAGTCGTCCGTCCTGGGGTTTGCGGCGCTCGGTGATGTCCATCGAGGCGATGGCCTTGAGTCGGGAGACGAGCGCGGCGTGGATGCGGATGGGGTGCTTTTCGGGGTGTTGAAGGAGCTGTCCGTCGATGCGGTAGCGGAGGACGAGATGTTCCTCGCCGGGTTCGATGTGGATATCGGAGGCATCGGTCTGGACGGCTTCTCCGACCATGCGATTGAGGAGCTGGTTGACCTGTTCGGAGGCGATGGAGCCGGTGCCGCGGTCTTCGGTGTCCTGTGTGCGTCCGGAGAAGGGGATGAACCGGATGGGTTGTTCCCGGTAGCGGAGCTGTTCGAGGAGATTGGTCTGGCTGCGGGAGGTGTCGGTGCCGGATCGGGTGGTGCGGATGCGGTCGAGGGCCTTGTCGAAGTCGCTGTTGGAGATGCCGACGATCTCGAGGTCTCCGTCCTTCAGGTGCCGCTTGGCGGCGTCGAAGGCGAGGAGGTCGTGGGGGTCGGCCATGGCGACGGTGAGGATGCGCCCGCGCCGGTTGATGGGGATGATGCGGTGTTCGCGAATCAGCGGCTCGGGGAAGACCTTGAACGCTTCGGGGTCGACGTTGAGCTTGGCGAGGGAGACGAAACGCACGCCCTTCTCGCCGAAGAGCCGGCTGGCGCGGCGGGCGAGGATCTGGGAGGCGGCGAGGCCGACCTGGGGGACCTTGTTGACGACGCGTCGGAAGAGGTCCTTCGGCATGACGAGGGCGTTCACCGCGTCCCACGTCATGGCATAGAACGGCGCGGGGTCGTCGTTGAGGACGAGCTCCTCGCCCAGGCTCTTTCCGGCGCCGTACATGTAGAGGAACATCTCGACGCCGGTGAACACATCGCGGCGGCGCAGCTCCACGGAGCCCTTGCAGATGATGTAGAGCTTCTCGCCGGGATCGCCCTGATCGAAGAGCACGGTCCGCTCGGCGAACGTCTCGGGCGTGAATCCCTGGGCGACCTGCCCGATCACGTTGTCGGGCACGGTGGCGAACAGCTCGGTTCGGCGGAGGTAGTCTGCGATGGCCTTCGGATCCATGGGAGATCTCGGTGATGGAAGGGAGCACGGTGCGGCGTGGCCGTCCGGGTGCAGTGGACGCCGACGCGCGCGTCCCGTCAAGTGCCGACCGGCAGGGCGTGGAGTGTACGATGGTGCGCGCGCCGGCGCGGAGCATCGTGGCTGGGCCGACGGCCCGCTGCGCAGCCCGTTTTTTCTTTACATGCGGTGCCGTGCGGCATATGAGGAGGAACAGGGCAGAGACTTGCAGGTTCGGTGCGAATCGCGGTGTTCGCCTCCAGACAGGATTCTTCTCCGTCCCGCGGGATGGCGAGAATGGTGGCCGCCGGGCATCCGGTTCGGCGGCTGCACAGCGGCCGTGGTGGCCGCATCGGCCCCCCGGGCCGGTTGGCAGAATGGCGCCGCGGACAGCGTCCGGGCGCAAGGTCGAGTGAGAGAGATGCAGAACAAGCTTTTCGTGGGTGGACTGAGCTGGGGTACCGACAACGACGGTCTCCGTGAGGCGTTCGAGGCGTACGGCGAGATCACCGAGGCCGTCGTCATCACGGACCGCGACACCGGCCGCAGCCGCGGCTTCGGCTTCGTGACCTTCGCCAGCGAGGATGACGCGCAGGCCGCCATGGACGCCATGAATGGAACCGAGCTCGACGGCCGCACCCTCAACGTGAACGTGGCGCAGGAGCGCCGCGGTGGCGGTGGCGGCGGCGGCGGCGGTTACCGCGGTGGCCGCGG
>REDH01000168.1 GCA_007693585.1 Deltaproteobacteria bacterium | reverse complement strand
GCGGAGAGCCGAGCGGAGAGCCGAGCGGAGAGCCGAGCGGAGAGCCGAGCGGAGAACCCGTGTTGCGCGTGTCGCCGGCCAGGGTGGAATTTCCGCCGACACCGGCCGGCGTGGACAGCGTGGCGATCCTCGAGGTGGCGAACGAGGGGGGGGGAAGTCTGGAGTTGACGGAACTCGACGTGGTGGAGGGGAGCGATCTCTTCGCCGTGGAGGGGCCGGCTCTGCCCGTCGTGCTGCGTGCGGGTCAGCGCCTGGAGCTGACGCTTCGCTATCGTCCGACGTCGGCCACCGAAGCGCTGCGGGTGCTTGGTCAGCTGGACATTCGGACATCCGTTGGGGTGGAGGAGGTCGAGCTGCGGTCGACCCCGTGGGTCTTTCCGCTGGAGGCGAGCCCGGAGTTCGTGGATCTGGGGAGGATGAGGCCTGGTGGTGCATCGCCGATCGGCGTGGTCGAGGTCGAGAACGTGACGGGTCGTGCGGTGGAGCTGCGGTCCATCCGGCTGGAGGGGGCGGGGTCGTTTCTCTGGGCTGCGGGTGCGCCGGCGCCCGGGGACGGACTCGACCTTCCCCTGACGCTCTCGCCGGGAGAGCGCCTCGCGCTGGAGGTGGTGTGCGACTCGGGGGCTTCGGGCGTGCAGGTCGGGGAGCTCGTCGTGGAGACGACATCGCCTGCGGTCGAGCTTGTCGTGCCTCTGGCATGCGAGGTGGAACGGACGTGTATGGAGCTTCGCGCGCAAGGAGAGGACCTGTTGCAGCGTCCGCTGGATTTCGGCGAGGTGCTGATCGGGTCGACCGTGTCCCGGGAGATCACGGTTCGCAATTGCGAGCAGCCGGGGCAGGGTGAGGCGTTCCGGCTCACGGAGGTTCGCGTGGACGGCGGGGAAGGGGTGTTCGCGCGGGGCACGATGGTTCTGCCCCTGCAGCTGGGTCCGGGACAGCAGACCACCTTCACGGTGAGCTTCACGCCCCAGTCCGAGCAGACGGTCGAGGCATGGTTGAGGCTGTCGACGAACGCTCCGGACCGGCCGCTGCTGGAGGTGGAGGTGTTCGGAGACGGGATGGAGCCTGCGACCGGGGATTCGGTGCAGGTTCGTTGCGGCGCGTGGGTGGGCGGGGTGGTGGCCACCCGAACCTCTGCTCCGGAGATCGCGCCGTGGCAGGGCGTGAATTGTGTGGCCGACGCCGAGATGGGCGGGCTTCCCTTTCCGTTTCCCCTGCCGGGGGACGCGACGGTGTGGACGGTCACGAACCCGGGAACCGGGGAGATCCGAACGACGACGGCCGAGGAGGTGGACTTCTATCTCTACCATCCGGGCCTGTGGGAGGTGTGTGCGGAGGTGATGACGTTGGTGGGTGAGCTGGAGGGGTGCACGACGGTGGATGCCTCGGATGATGCGGATCTGGTGATTCAGCTCACCTGGGACCATGCGGAGTTCGACACCTGGACCGACCCTGTGGACCCTGGTCAGTCGCCTTCGTTCGGGCCCGGGAATTGCGGCGGGGATCTGGATCTGGGGGTGGCGGTCGATCAGAGCCGTTCGCTGATGCGCCCGGGAATGGGGGTGTACTTCGGTTCGCGGAGCCACACCTTTCCCGAGGGCAGCCAGGGGGCTCTCCTGCAGGACATTCGGGGTGGTGCGGGCACCGAGGTGGTTCGCTTCGCGACGATGGAGGAGGGAGAGCGGCTCATCATCGGCGCGCACTACTGGTCCGATCAGGGTTGGGGAACCTACTTTGGCGGGGAGCTGGAAGTGGAGGCGACGGTGTCGATCTACGTGCGGGGCGAGCTGACGCACACCTTCGTCGCCACGCTTCCGCAACGTGGGGCCTTCTGGGCGGTGGCGAGGCTCCACTGGCGTGGCGCGCGAGCACCCGAGGTCACGCGGGTCAACGATGTCGCGGACGATCAGTGCCTGAGCGAGTACACGAGCGAGTCGGCCCTCTGCAGACCGACCTCGGTGGGGCTGGAGCCCACCGGGGGCTGCTTCGATCCCTGAGGGGGCTGCGCGGGCGCCTTCACCGGTGGTGGCCGAAGTCTGCTTGTCCGGTGGTTCATGCGCTGCTACGGGGGGCCGCCTGCCGGAGCGGCCCGTGCGGGCGTGGTGGCGGGGACCGCCGAAGGAGGCTGCGATGTGTGGCGTGATCGGACTGTTTCATGCGGGGGAGGAGGATGTCTTCCCGGATGCCGTCAACGGGCTGTTCCAGATGCAGCATCGGGGGCAGGATGCGTGCGGCATCGCGCTGGCGGACGGGCGGATCGTTCGACATCACAAGGGGATCGGGCACGTGCGCGAGGTCTTTCCTTCGCGGCCTCTTCCGGACTTCTCGGGCTTTGTGGCCACCGGTCATGTGCGCTATCCGACCCAGGGGGACAACCGGGTGCGCAACACGCAGCCGCATGTCGTGTCGACCCTCCGGGGGACGAACCTCGCGCTGAGTTCGAACGGCGACCTCACCAACTATCACACCGTGCGGGCGCGGCTCGAGGAGAAGGGGGTCGACTTCCTCGGGACGAATGATGCCGAGCTCATCCTGAAGTTCATCGCGTGGGAGCATCTGGAGGGAGGGTGTTCGCTGCTGGAGGCGATCCGTCGCATGCAGCGCGAGGTGCGCGGGGCGTATAGCGCCACGCTCGTGACGGGGGATGCGCTGTACGCCATCCGGGATCCCTGGGCGCTGCGTCCCCTGTGTTTCGGCACCTCCGGCGTTCTTCATGTGGTCGCCTCGGAGACCCCGGCGCTCGACATTGCCCGGGTCGATCTCGTGGACGAGGTAGGTGCCGGAGAGGTGGTGCACTTCGGGCGGGAAGGGATCACCCGTCACCCGCACCCGGATGTGGCCTCGGTGCGCCATGGCTCGCCCGTGCCGGCCCACTGCATCTTCGAGCATGTGTACTTCAGCCGGCCGGACAGCATCGCGTTCGGAGAGCGGGTGTACGATGTGAGGCGGCGAATCGGGGCCTGGCTGGCGCGTCACGAGGATGAAGCGATCGATGTCGTTGTCCCCGTGCCGGACTCGTCGAATGCCATTGCTCTGGGATACGCCCACGAGAGCGGGGTGCCGTTCGAGTTCGGTCTGATCCGGAACCATTACGTCGGGCGAACCTTCATCCATCCGGATCAGGCTCGGCGGGACGACGGGGTGAAGCAGAAGTTCAATCCCCTTCGGTCCGTGTTCAAGGGGCGCCGCGTGGCCCTCGTCGACGACTCGATCGTCCGGGGTACGACGCTGAGGAAGCTCACCCGAATGGTTCGCGCGGCGGGCGCTGCCGAGGTGCACCTGCGCATCGGGTCTCCGGTGACCCGACACTCCTGCTTCTATGGTGTCGATACCCCGGACGCGGAGGCGCTGATCGGGAGCCGGATGGACGAGGCGGGGATCTGTGCCCACCTGACGGCGGACTCCCTGCGCTACATCAGCGTCGAGGGCCTGCGCGAGGCGGCGGCCGGAGACGGTCACTTCTGCATGGCGTGCTTCACCGGGGAGTATCCCGAGCCGGTGCGGGAGCAGAAGGCGAGCAAGTAGGCGGGTGTTTCACGTGGAACCCTCCTCCCCGGCCGGCGGCGGTTCCCGGAGCGCGATGCCCCGGTCGCGACACAGGCGACGCACGGCGTCCGGTGCGGGTTCCGCGCACTCGAGGACGAGCTCGACGGGCACGAGGTGGAGCCGGATGCGCACGCGCACCGTGCGCAGATGACCGTCCAGGGTGGCGAGCTTCTCGCGCAGGGCCTGTGCCGGATCATCGAGTTCCGACCACGGCTCGAAGTGGGTGATGAGTGCCACGGCCGTGCCGTCCCGGAAGTGAAGGCCGTCGATGCGGTGGGGGTGGTGCAGGCTCACTGGACAGTCCCGGTGGGTGCTGGCGGAGGTTGCAGCGCGAGAAGGTGTCGGATGAGAATGCCGGGGGCCTCGTCACGCCCATGGTGCATTGCACGTCCGACGATGCTCACGAGGTTGAGCCGTGTTCCGTCTGCACCGGCCAGGATCATGGGGTCGGAGCCCTCCTCGTCGGACGGCACCCATCGCGCCCCGGGGCGTGCGTGCGCCAGAACCGCACCATACCATCGCGCCAGACGCACCTGAAGGCCCAGCGGCGGGCGAGCGAACCCGCCCTCGTGCCAGCGCACGACGAGATCGTCCATGCGATCGAGGTGGTCGGGCAGGGGCTTCAGCGTCTCGCCGACCAGATGCTCGATGTCTTCGACCAGGGAGGAGAGGGCATCGTCCTCCACGGTCAGCGTCACGTCCGTCATGTTCTCCGTGCGGTGAATCATGTCGCGCTCCGCACACGGCGTGCACCGAAGCCAGGTGGTGAAGGCGATCGGGCTCCGTGCGATCGGCAACACCCCCGCCCGCGCCCGGGGATCCTGCTGGAGGGCGGCGAGGGCCGCGTCGAGCGTGGCCAGCCCGGCCTCTCCGGGTTCGAGGGGCGTCAGGAGCACGAGCAGGACCTCGTCGTCGGGCAACTCGATCTCCAGCGCGACCGGATGGAAGGACGCGCGCGGTCCCTCTCCGATGTGGATCGGGTCAGGCCGGAGTTGCACGGCGTAGCCGCACTCCTCGAGGGCGATTCGGGCATCCCGAATCCAGTGGTCGGGTTCCATGTCGCACGGAAAGTTCGGAAACGGCAGGGAGAGCGCGCGCGCAGCGTGCGCGGCCACGGCGGCGATCCGCCGATGGCCTGCGGCCGTTGCGGCCTTCTCGAGGTGCCGCCAGCCATCCCTCGCCGCGTCGATGTCCGTGGCGTCGCCGAGGAGCGCCCGGGCTCTCGCCGCATCGAGGTGGTCGGGGCACCGCTCGCCCAGCTCGTCCAGCACCCGCCGCAGGAGCGCCCCCCGGTCGGACTGCCATGCCGTTCGCAGGAGCGGGGCGATCAGCCTCTCTTCGTCGAACGTGTGCCACGCCAGGGCCAGCCACCCTGCCGCATCGGATGTGCGGCCGTGTGCCGCGGCGAGCAGGCCGGCGTCCGCGGCCACCCCCGGGCTGTCCCCATCGAGGCGCAGCGCCTGCTCGAAGGCGGCCAGCGCCTCCCGGGCTCTGCCGCAACGCAGGAGGGCATAGGCGAGGGCAGTCGCCGGAAGCGGATCCGAGGGGCGGGCATGGATCTCGTCGAGCAGGTCGGTGGGGATGTTGTCCCCTCCCTCCGGGAGCCCGTCGCTCACGCGGTCCACCATGTCGCGAAGCCGCGCCGCGCGAAGCGCCCCCTGGCACTCGGCGCTCTCCGGGGCGACCCGGAAGTCAGGTCCCCGAAATGGCACCAGGCGGAGCCGGTGCTTCCCGTCTGCGTCCGGCGTGACCACGAGCCAGCCCTCATGAGCCGGCGCGTGGATGGCGAGCTCGACGATGCCCTCGTCCGGCTCCCCCGTGGCGCCACAGGATCCGCAGCGTGTCTCCACCTTCGCCTTCCCGAAGGCCGCGATCTCGGCGACAGTCCGGAGATCCGGCCACGGGTGCCGGAGGCGATGAACGACCGTGCCCCGGTGGGCACACCGGGCGCATCGGCGTTCGATGCGCAGGAGGTCGTCCACCTGCAGCGGTGCGCGCCAGGCGGCTCGATGGTGGCTCTCGAGCCAGTCGTTGGGGTCGGTCATCCACGTCTCCCGGAGCATCGGTCACCCATGCCGCAGGCCCGTCTCCCCGACGGCCCCGTTGGTCCCTCCCTCGCCCGCAGCAGGGGTTTGCGTCCGGCCGGCCGGGCCGTCAACACGCGTTGACAGTGCGCTTCCGATGGTTACCCCCCGCAGCACGGCGATGACCCCGGCCTGCCCGGCTGCGGTGGCCCGCCGGACTGCCCTTCCTTCCCACGCAAAGCCCTCCGAGGTGACCATGGCCCACACACTGCCCGCCCTGCCCTATGCCCACGACGCCCTCGAGCCGCACATCGATGCGCGGACCATGGAGATCCACCACTCACGTCATCACCAGGGATACGTGAACAATCTCAACGCTGCGCTCGAAGGACATCCTGCTCTTCAGGAGAAGGCGCTCGACGAGCTCATCGCCGATCTGGACGCCCTGCCCGAGTCCATTCGCACAGCGGTGCGCAACAATGGGGGCGGACACCACAACCACTCCCTGTTCTGGACCGTCATGGGACCCGGAAAGGGCGGTACGCCGACCGGGGCCGTGGCCGACGCGATCTCGGGAACCTTCGGGAGTTTCGACACGTTCAAGGAACAGTTCAAGAAGGCGGGAGCAACCCGGTTCGGGTCCGGCTGGGCGTGGCTCAGCGTCGATGGCAGCGGGGCGCTCGTCGTCGAGTCGACCGCCAACCAGGACTCCCCGGTCATGCACGGCAACACGCCCATCCTCGGTGTGGACGTCTGGGAGCATGCCTACTACCTGCACTACCAGAACCGTCGGCCCGACTATCTGGAGGCGTTCTTTCACGTCATCGACTGGGATCAGGTCGGTGCAAATCTTGCGCGAGCCCGGGGCTGAGCGGTGAGGTCCGGCCGCTGCACCGCTCGCAGCGGCCGAAGGTTCTGTGGGGAGGCGCCTGCGCCGACCTTCACGCTCCCCTCCGTCGCAGCCCGGGCGCCGGGACCTCGTGGTCGGAGCAGGCGCAGCACACCCGCCCGGGATGTTCGGTCGGCGAGGCTTCTCCGCTGCGGCGGGCCGGGGACTCGCACGCCCTGGGCTGTAGCACCCGGGAACAGTCTTTCCCCCCGAACCGCTTGCGCGAATTGACGCTGGCGGGGCATTCGCACCATACTCCCCATCATGCGTCCCGGCTGGCGCCTGCGCCCTCGGGCGTGAGGGGCGCTCCCGGCCGCGACCGATGCCGACCGCCGGGAGTCCGGTCCATCCATTCGAGGGCCCATGTTCTGTCCATCCTGCGGATTCCGGAACCCGGAAGGAGAGCGCTTCTGTCGCAGCTGCGGCGCGGCGATGCCTTCTCCACCGTCTCCGGGGACCACACGCCTGTCCGGTGTGGAGCAGGCCGAGGAGACGGCCTCCGATCCGTGCGCCGGGGCAAGCCCCGGCTTCGTCACCGGTGAGCAGCCCGCCGCACCGCGCAGCGGGAGCATGCACGACTCCGGCTCGCGCCCCGGCCTGGACAAGGGTCGCCGGCGAATCGCCGACATGGAAGGATCCCTGCGCGCCATGCTCGGGGAAGACACCACGGACAGGGCCCGGGAGGTGCGGGGCTCCGTGGTCTCCTCGGCACCGCTGAGGCCAGGGACCGTGAAGCTCGTCGTCGAGCAGGGAAAGCTCCTCGGAGAACAGTATCTGCTCAACGACGACACCCTGCTCATCGGGCGATTCGACGCCACGTCCGGCGTCTGCCCGGACATCGATCTCACTGCACAGGACCCGGCGTACGTGCATCGACGTCACGCCCGGCTGCAGTTCGATCGCGAGGACCGGTCGCTTCACCTGATCGATCTCGGCGGCCGCAACGGTTCGTTCGTCAACAACACCGCCGTCCCACGCGGTGCCGCCATGCGGCTGCGCGTGGGGGACAAGGTCCGCATCGGCCGGGTGGTGATGCGCCTGCGTGCCGCTCCGGAAATGGATGACCGCGACCACTGAGGGACCGATGGACCGACCTCCCGCGGAGAAGCGGCATTCCGACCAGCACACGCGCGAGCACTCCGCGTCCCTGCACCGGCGCATCGGGCTGGCCGCACTGGAGCGTCGGTACCTCTCGCTCGAAGAGCTCGCCACCGCGCTGATCGATGTGGGTGAGCGCCCGGACCGGTCTCCCTTTGCGGTCTGGGTCCAGGGGGGGAGACTCGACCGGACGGAGCTGGCCGAGATTCTTCATGCCCTCGACCCTGCACAGCAACTCCATACCGGTCCGCTCGAAGCGCTCCTGCAGGACACCGGCAGCCCTCCGGCGGTTCCGGGCACAGGGCCCATCCCGAAGGTCCCGGCCGGAGAGGTCATGCGCTCCCTGACCTTCGCCGACGTGATGCAGACGTACGGATTCGACCGGCCCCTGACGGCGCCTGGCAACGGCGAACCCACCGGCGTGGAGGAGCAGGCAGGCGCCTCGGCCGATCCGGTTTCCCAGACCGACACCGGGGGCCAGCGCTATCTTGTCGGTGGCGAACTCGGACGGGGCGCGGTGGGACGTGTCGTCAAGGCCTTCGACCGCCTCCTCGGCCGGAACGTCGCCATGAAGGTGCCGCTGGCGTGGCCGCTCGATCGGGATCAGGTCGAGCGCTTCATCGAGGAGGCGCAGGCCACCGGTCAGCTCGAGCACCCGAACATCGTCCCGATCTATGACGTCGGCCAGCTTCCCGGGGGAGGGCTGTACTACACGATGAAGCGCGTGCGCAGCCGTTCGCTGCGTGACGCGCTCGACGGGCTGCGCGAGGACGACGAGTCGACCGTCGACGAGTTCGGGCAGACCCGCCTGCTCTCGATCTTCCTCAAGGTGGCCCTCGCGATTCACTACGCGCACGTCCGGGGGGTGATCCACCGGGATCTCAAGCCCGAGAACATCATGCTCGGGGACTACGGCGAGGTTCACGTCATGGACTGGGGACTCGCTCGCGTGAAGCAGGATGGCGTGATGACCGAGCGCGGACTGCGACGCCGCACCGAGGTCCCCGCCGGGCCGCAGACCGTGGGGACGCCGGCCTACATGCCGCCGGAACAGGCGCAGGGACGCCTCGACGAGGTCGACGAGCGGTCCGATGTCTATTCCCTCGGCGTGATCCTCTACGAGATGCTCACCCTCCGTCAGCCATCCACCCGCACCACCGTGATGGAGACCCTGATGGCGGTCATCACCGATCCGATCCCGCCGCCTCGCCGGATCGCCCCCGACCGCGACATCCCCGAGGACCTCGAGCGCATCGTGATGCGGGCCCTCGAGAAGGAGCCGGGGAAGCGGTGGCAGAGCGCCAAGTCCCTGCACGACGCGGTGGAGAAGTTCCTCGACGGCCGCAACGAGCGCGAGGCCCAGCGCCACCTGTACGAGGGAGAACGACACTTTCGACTCTACGAGCAGGCCCGCGACGAGATGGCCCGCCTCGACGAGGCGGTCCGCGAAGTGTCCGCGCGGATCGAGGACTGGGAGGGCACCGAAAACAAGCGCTCCCTCTGGCAACTCGAGGACCTCCGAACGGAGTCCGCGAGCCGGATGGTGCGCAAGTTCGGCGACGCCCTCCGCGAATTCACGCAGTCCCTCGCCTACATGCCACGCCATCAGCCCGCTCTCCATGCGGTGAGTCGCCTCATCTGGAGCCGATATCGCGTGGCCGAGCGCGACAACAATCCCCTCGACCTGATCATCTACGAGAACCTGCTCCGGCAGTATGACGACGGGACCTGGCTTTCCCGCATCGATGATCCGGCCCCGCTCGCCATCGAGCTGTCCGGTTGCACGGACGGAGAGGTGTTCCTGGCCTCCATCGAGGAGCACGACCGCGTCCTGCGGCCCGGCCCGGCCCGCCACCTCGGCACCGCGCCCATCACCGGGATCGGGGTTCCCCGAGGCAGCTACCTCCTCCAGGTGAAGGCCCCCGGACGACCCTCCCTTCGCGTGCCCCTCCACATCCTGCGCTCCGACCCCGTCCCGCTCTCCATCACGGTCCCCGAGCGCAACAACTGTCCCGCAGACTTCTGCTTCATCCCGGGGGGAAGCACCATCCTCGGCGGTGACCCCGAGGCCTTCGACCCCCTCCCCTGGCAGCGTGTCGACGTCCCCCCGTTCTTCCTTCAGCGCTATCCCGTCACCTTCGGCGAGTATCTCGCCTTCCTGGATGATCTCGACCGCATCGATCCCGACCTCGCCGAGGACCGTGCACCGCGCACCCGCGACGCCGACGGCCACCTCGTCGTCCGCGACGCCGACGGCCGCTTCGCTCCCGCCCCCGTGCTCATCGAGGGGCCGATGCGCGATCTCTATCCCGAAAACGGTCGCCACGAGTGGGACCTGCCCGTTCTCGCCATCCGGTACGATGACGCCCTCGCCTACGCCGCGTGGAAGTCCTCGCGCGACGGGCTCCCCTACACCCTTCCCACCGAGCTGCAGTGGGAGCGCGCTGCCCGCGGCGCCGACGGTCGCCGCTTCCCCTGGGGAAACACCTTCGACGCCACCTTCTGCAAGATGAATGCGTCCCGCCCAGTCCCCTCCCAGCCCGAGCCGGTCGGCTCCTTCCCCATCGACCGATCCGTCTTCGACGTCTTCGACCTGTCCGGGAACGTCCGGGAGTTCACCCTCGCCGATCACCCCGACGACCACGAGGTCGTGACCCGGGGTGGAGCCTGGAACAGCGACGCCCGGACCTGTCGCGCCGCTTCCAGGACCCGCGTGCTCAGACAGGCCCGCCTCGCGGTCGTGGGTTTCCGGCTCGCCCTGCCATGGCGCGCGTGACCCACCCCGGCCTGCTCTACCGAGACCCCTGGATCATCGCGGTCGACAAGCCGTCCGGCCTGCCCAGCCAGGCCACCCGCGATCCGCAACGAGACCACCTGGTGGCGGCCGTGCGTCGCCTGCTCGAAGCGGAGCCGGAGGCCGCCCCCATTCGTCAGGGCGCTCCGTGGCTGCATCACCGACTCGACGTCGAGACCAGCGGCGCCCTCGTCCTCGCCGTCCACCCCGACGCCAACGCCGGGCTCACCCGCGCCTTTCGCGATCGCCTCGCCCAAAAGGAGTATCGCGCGGTCGTCGCCAGGCCCGCACCCGGGGCACTCCCTCCGCCCCTCCTCGAACAGCCCCTGCGGAAGGAGCGCCATCGTGGCCGCGATCGCATGGTCGTCACCCGAAGCGGAGGCCGCTCCGCACGGACCCGGGTCCGCGCCCTCGCTCCCGCCGACGGACCCCTGCTGCTCCTCGAACTCACCCCCGAGACCGGGCGAATGCACCAGCTCCGCGCACACCTCGCCCATGCCGGCTTTCCCATCCTCGGCGATCGCCTGTACGGCGACGCCCTCCCACGCGGCCTGCGCAGCCTCGCACCCCGGCTCATGCTCCACGCCCTCCGCCTGACCCTCCCTCACCCCGTCACCGGACAGGACCTCGCCGTCGAGGCGCCGCTCCCCCCGGAGTTCGAGTCGGTCCTTGCCGATGCGGGCGCCTGATCCGGTGGGCACTCCCCCGGAGGTGTGCCCGCCGCCATCTTGCGCATCGGCCGTTCTTCGTCTCTCCTGTCTCCACGCCCGCGCAGCTTCCGGTCCGCCACGATGGCCCGGAAGCACGTCCCGCGATCGCCTCCCGCAGGAGTTCCTCGCCATGTCCGCCCCGCCGCACGTCACCCGCCCTCTCCTCCTCGTCGCCCTGCTGCTGCTCGCCGCGGCCCCGGCCCGCGCCAGCTTCGTCCTCGGCGGTGATGACGAGCCCTTCCAGCTCCTCGTCGGTGGCTGGATCCAGCCCACCCTCGACGTGACCGCCCCCGGGAGCGATCCCGTCACCCAACGGATGCGCCTGCAGCGCGCACGCATGGATTTGCGCACCACCGTCCACGACGAGCGCGTCGACGCCCGGATCCAGGTCGACTTCGGCGGCTCGGGGGCTCGCGTCCTCGACGCCTTCGTGGACGTCGAGCTGCATCCGCTCGTCCACGTTCTCGTGGGCCGCGCGATCCTGCCCCACCAGAACCAGTGGGGCCCCAACCCGGCCACCCTCGCGTTCAACAGCCGGACGATCACCAGCAACCTCTTCGCGATCCCCGGCGGCCGCGACGTCCAGCTCCAGCTCCACGGGTCCGTCGACCGGCTCCAGTATGGCCTCGCGCTCGCCAACGGACGCTTCGACGGATCGGCCGCCGAGACCTTCGGCCTCTCGATCACCGGCCGGGTGCTCGGCGCCCTCGTCGGCGTCGTCCACGACGACGAGCTGCCCACTCGCGCGGTCGAGGGCGCTCATGTCATGGCCGGCCTCGGCGGCTACGCGGCCTTCGACAGCACCTGGCGCGACTGGACCCACGGCGAAGGCGGCGACGGCCTGCCCGCCGACGTGCAGACCGCATTCGCAGAGCTGCGCCTGCGCACCGGGGGCCTGACCCTCGTCCTCGACGGGGCCATCCAGCGCGTCGACGCCGTCCCCGTCGCCGGCTTCGAACCCACCGTCGGCGGGGGGGTCCAGGGCACCGCGGCCTTCCTCGTCCCGTCCACGCCCCTCGTCGTCGCCGGACGCTACGGCGAGGCGCGCACCGACCTCGACGACACCACCAACGCCACCCGCCGCACGACCTGGGGAGGGGGCCTCACCGCCCTCCACGACGGCGCCCGCTGGTACACCCGCCTCGACCTCACCGGCGAGCGGGCGGCCCGCCGCGACGCCGGCGTCCCCTTCGCCGACGCCGACACCGTGACCACCCTCACCCTGACCCACATCCTGCGGTTCTGATGGCCCCGCCCCCCCTGCTCGTCACCGCCTTCGAACCCTTCGGGGATCTTGCGAGCAACCCCAGCGAAGCCGTGCTCGCGCGACTGCCCCCCCGCGTCGCCGGCCATCCCGTCCGCCGAGCCGTCCTGCCCGTCGACAGCCTCATCGCCCCCGCCCAACTGCGCGGCCTGCTCGATGTCCACCAGCCCTGCCGGCTCCTCCTCCTCGGCGTCGCCCCGAACCGCGCCGCCCTCTGCCCGGAGCGACAGGCCCGCAACCTCCTCGACTTCCGCATCCCGGACAATGGCGGTCACCAGCCACGCGCCCGCCCCATCGTGCCCGGAGCCCCCAACCACCTCCCCACGACCTGGCCCCTCGACCCCATGCTCGAGGCCGCTCCCTGGGGCGACGCACCCGTGCGGCCGAGCGACGACGCCGGCGAGTTCCTGTGCAACCTCGTCTACTACCACGCCCTGCGCATCGCGCCGCCCACCACCCTGACCCTTTTCGTGCACCTCCCGCCGGACGACCGCCTCGCCGCCTCGCGCAAGGGTGGCCCCTGCGTTCCGCTCGGCATCCAGACCCCGGCCATCCTCGCCATGCTCACCTTCGGCCTCGGGGATCCCGCACCCGCCCCCTGACGAGGCAGGGCTCCCCCCGGCCCGCTTCCATCCCTTGACCTCCGCGAGCCGCGAGTCATCACCCCACGGAGCTCAGGACTCAGGCGCAGCCCTCGCCCAGCCCGACGATGGCGAGCAGGTGGTCCACGGTCGCCGGATCGCGGAAGTCCACCTCGCTGGTGTCGATCGAGAGCACCGCGGTGCTGTCCTGCTGGCGGAACAGCGCACGGTACCGCTGGTCGAGCGTCTCCAGGTAGGACCGCTCGATGCCCCGCTCGTAGTCCCGCCCGCGGGTGGCGATGCGGTCGAGGAGGATGGGCACCGGGGCGTGCAGATGCAGGACCAGATCCGGAGTGGGGACCTGCCGCGAGAGCACGTCATACATCTGCGCGAACAGCGTGTACTCACTGCTGTCGAGCGTGAACGACGCGAAGAGTCGGCACTTCTCGAACAGGTAGTCACTGACCGCGAACCGCCGCAGCAGGTCCTCCTGCGCGAACAGCTCCTGCTGCTGGAAGCGGGACATGAGGAAGAACATCTCGGTCGGGAAGGCGTAGCGCTCCCGGTCCTCGTAGAAGCGGGCGAGGAAGGGGTTCTCCTCGAAGACCTCGAGGACCGTGCGGGCGTCGAGCCGCGCCGCGAGCGCCCGCACGAGGGTGGTCTTGCCGACCCCGATCGGTCCCTCGACGACGAGGTACCGGGGAGGACGGGCCGGCGTCGGGCCGTGACGATGCAGGGCGTGGACAGGGATCATGTGTGGCGGGAACGGGTGCGCGACCGGCGCTGCCGGGCCGCTTCGCGGATGGACTGGTCGTAGGGCAGCGACTTCAGTCCGGCCTCGCGGGCCAGCTCGATGTATCGCTCCTGGGACCGGAGCACGGGCTCCCCCTCCTCGGGGAGGACACGGGCATACCCGCCGTCGGCCATCAGCCGGCGAGCCTTCGCGTTGTCGTGAAGGCCGAGGAAGAGAATCTCCTGGATCAGTCGCTCCTTGAGGTCGGGGTCCTCGACCGGGAACACGGTCTCGATACGCCGGAAGAGGTTGCGCGGCATGGCGTCGGCCGACCCGAGGAACACCAGGTGCCGGCCGCCGTGCCCGAAATGGTAGATGCGCGTGTGCTCGAGGAAGCGATCCACGACGCTGACGACCCGGATGTTCTCCGAGACCCCGGGGATCCCCGGACGGATGCAGCAGATCCCCCGGACGTTGAGGTGCACCTGCACGCCGGCCATGGAGGCCCGGTAGAGGGCCTGGATGATCCCCGGCTCCGACAGGGAGTTGACCCGGATCTGGATGAGCCCCGGACGGTCGGGGCGGTGCAGCGCCGCCTCCTGATCGATCAGCTCGATGAGGCGGTCGCGCAGGTCGAAGGGAGCGACGAGCAGCTTGTGGAAGTGGGGCAGCGGGTGCTCGCCGTGACGGATGTCGTGGATCGTGCGCGCCGTGTACCCGGTCAGGATGTTGAAGAGATGGGAGACGTCCTCGCCGAGCAGGGGATCGCACGTCAGCAGGCCGAGATCGGTGTACAGGCGCGCCGTGGAGGAATTGTAGTTGCCCGTCGCGAGGTGCATGTAGCGGCGGATGCCGGTCTTCTCCCGGCGGACGACGAGGGCGGCCTTGCAGTGGGTCTTCAGCCCGACGATCCCGTAGACCACATGGACGCCGGCGCGCTCGAGCTCGCGCGCCCACACGATGTTGTTGCGCTCGTCGAAGCGGGCCTTGAGCTCGACCACCGCGGTGACCTGCTTGCCGTTCTCGGCGGCGTCCTTGAGGGCCTGGATGATCACCGAGTCGCCGCTGGTGCGGTAGAGGGTGAGCTTGATCGCCAGCACCCGACGGTCCGTGGCGGCGTGCTGCAGGAGCTCCACCACCGTCGAGAACGACTCGTACGGGTGGTGCAGCAGGAGGTCCTTCTCCCGCAGGATCGCGAAGAGGGAGTCGTTGGTCGCGAGGCGCGGACTCAGCCGCGGATTGAACGGTGGATCGCGAAGCTCCGGAGCCACGTCGAGCCCGTACAGGCGCATCAGGTCGGGAGCGTGGAGCAGCCCCGGGACCGCGTAGACGTCCCGCTCGGGCACCTCCACGCCCTCGCGCAGCCGGTCGAGCACGACAGGGGGCATGTCCACGGACACCTCGAGACGCACCATGCGACGCAGCGTGCGGTCGCGCAGCTCCCGCTCGATGTCCATGAGCAGGTTCTCGACCTCCTGCTCCTCCAGGGTGAGGTCGGCGTTGCGCGTGCCGCGGAAGAACCACGCCCCCTCCAGCTCGAGGCCGCTGAACAGGGCCCCGCTGTGATACCGGATCAGGTCCTCGAGGAGCACGAAGTGGGTCGGGTTGTCCTCGAGGGGGATCAGACGATCGAGCACGTCGGGGACCTCGACGATCGCGTACTCGAGCTCCTCGGGCTGCAGGCCGGGACGCGCCCGGAAGGTGACGATCAGGTTGAGCGACCGGTTCGGAAGGTGGGGGAACGGGTGGCTCGGATCGACCGTCATCGGCGTCAGGACCGGGAAGATCTCCTCCCGGAACCGTCGCGCCAGACGCTCCTGCTCCTTCTCGGCGAGCTCGGACACCGGGACGATCCGGATGCCGTGCTCCGCCAGCGCAGGGAGGATCTCGTCGCGAAGGCACGCCGCATGACGCGACACCAGATCCTGGGCCCGGAGCGCGATCGCATCGAGCTGCTCCACCGGCCGCATCCCGTCCGACCCCGGATCCCCCGCGCCAGCGACCTCGAGCTCCCGGAGGTTCGCCACCCGGATCATGAAGAACTCGTCCAGGTTGCTGCTGAAGATCGCCAGAAACTTCAGCCGCTCCAGCAGCGGGTTCGTCCGGTCCAGCGCCTCCTCCAGCACCCGCGCATTGAACTCCAGCCAGCTCAACTCCCGGTTGATGTAGTACTTCGGGTCGACGAGATCCTTCGGGTCGTCCATGGTGCGGTCCATCCTGCCTCGGGGAGAGCGGAGCGGCGAAGGTCGCCGCCGTCTTCTAGCGCACCAGACCGTTGTTTCCCAGATCGAAGGGCACTACACTGGACCTCGGCCGAAGGTGAGCCGTCAGCGACTCGCCGGCCCCCCGGGACCACACACCCCGGGGCCCAGGGCGCAGTGCCCGAAAGTGGTGGTCGCGGGCACGGCACCCGGACCCGAACGAAAGCCGCTGCGAATCGGGAGTTCGCGATCTCGGTCCTGCCGAAGAAAGGAGGTGATCCAGTGTCCAGCTGTAGTACTTGCACGACCCGTGAGGTGGTGTCCTTCTAGTCGGTCACGTCCTCTGGTGCACGGCTCCCTGCTCAAGGCGGACCCCCGTGTGGCCTCCCTCCCCTGGAGGCCCGAACGCACGGGCACTCCGGAGCAACGCCGGGCGGCGAGACCGCCAACCACTGGAAGGATCCCGAACACCGCCGTCCCCGCAACGCCCTGGCCTGGTCGAACCAGCAGTCCTTGAGCGGTGTTGCGGGGATTCGTCCTTCTTGCACACCGCCCCGGAAGGCCCGCACCCGCTCGACGACGCACCCGCTCGACGACGCACCCGCTCGACGACGCACCC
>REDH01000019.1 GCA_007693585.1 Deltaproteobacteria bacterium | reverse complement strand
GCGGTCGGTGGCCGCGGGTGGTCCGGGGGGGCCGCTCGGGGGCGGGGCCGGGGAGACGGACGGTCGGGGATGGCGGCCATTCACGCGAGCGGTGTCGCTGGTCGGGCGCGCGGGGTGTTCGGGGACAGGGTATCGGGCCCGGGTGAACCGCGTCAAGGCGGGCAGGCGGGAGGGGTGGGGCAATGGTGTTGCGGGGAATGCGCGTGGGGGTGCAGGATGAGGTGGTATCGGGCGCGACGGCGGTGTTCCGGTATCGGTACCATGCCGGACCATGCATGAGTGGAGGACTCGGTGATGCGACTGTACGTGGTGTTCGGCCTGTGGCTGCTGGTGACGACGGGGAGTGCCGCGTCCGGATGCACTCGTGGGTTCGTGGATGCGGCTGCCGAGTCTTCGGGCGGGGGATGGTCGATCGGGTCTGGGTGTGGGGGCACTGCGAAGGCGCCATCGGCCGAGGATCCGATCTGGTCCGTGTCCGGCGCAATGCCGATACCGGACGGGGTCTTCGCGGAACCGGAGTTGCTCGAGGCGCTTCGGTGGGTGCCGGATGGGGCGGATGCGGTGAAGTTTCTTCGGTTGCCGTCGGACCTCGACCGAATGCTGGACGATCTGGCGGTCGAGCCGGAGGAAGGCGGGCCCATGCTTCTCGAATCGCTGATTCCGGAGTTGCCGCACGTCGTGTCGGACGATGGCCCGGGGACGTTGGCCGTGCTCTGGACTCGGCTGCCTCATGCGGGGATGGTCCTGCATCCGGCGCCTCGGGAGGGGCGGACGCGAGAGCGGCTGGAGATGGCCATCATGTCCTCTGCGGAGGTGGAGCGCGAGGAGGTCGAGCGGTTCGGCGAGCGCTGGACTCGCCTGCGCGAGGCTGGCCGGCCTCCGTCGCTCCGGGCCCGGGTGGAGGTGTTGCTGCGTGTGCACAGGGGGCGGCTGCTCGTGCTGCTGGCCCCGGTGTCCACTGGCGAGGAAGCCGAGGAGGAGCGGGTGGCCGCGCTGCTGGGTGCGCTCGGAGAGGAGCTGTCGTCCGACGCGGAGCGAAGCGTGCTGGTGCGGGAGCTCGAGCGCCGGATCACGGAGGCGCTGCAACCCGACGAAGCCGCGGATGAGGCTGTGTTCCACTGGGCATCGGGCGCACTGGGTGGAGGCGTGGACGCGGCCCTCACACGACCCCTTCGCAATCTCGCTCTGGGGCAGTCGGAGGGGAGCCGGCCGGCGGCGGTGGCATCGGCCGCGTTGCCCGCGGCGTCGCGGGCCAGCGAGCTGCTCGGGGCCAGCTTGGCGCTGGACGATCTCGTCCTGGGGCGCACAGGCTCCGAAAGTGCGCCCGGGGTGTTCGAGCAGGTGCGAAGGGCCGTTCATCAGTGCCATGATCGGGGAGACGCCGGGATGCCGCACACGCGGGCGGTCGGGGGGCATGACGGGGTCACGCAGGAGAGGTGGACGCTCCAGGGGACCGTGGACGTTGCGGACCCGCACGCGCGGCGGGTGATCATGAGAACCCTGCCTTCGACTCATCCTGTGGAGTGGTGGGGGAGCACGAGCTCGCCCCTGCGCACGGCCGCCGCAGAGCGCGACTTCCGGGGCTGTCGGGATCGCGTTCCGGACGGTCCGGAGCTGGCTCTCGATGTCGTCGGGGTGGAGGGCCGCCTGCCCTCGTTCCCGGCGTTCGGCGAACCCGGGCAGGGCTCGCACGGCCCGGACATCGGCCCGGTGGCCCGACTGGTGGATCGGCTGCGCCAGAACGGAAGGCTCACGGTGGACACCGAACGTGGCGAGCTCGTGCTGCAGATGCTGGCTCCTCCGCCGGTCGCCGCCCACCTCGATGCGTGGCTGGAGGCCCTCCCGTCGCTCGTGCCCGACGAGGGCAACACCGTCGAGGCTGGCGTGCTGACCGCCGGAGTCGCGCGGCTGAGCTGGCAGTCACTTCCGGAGTTCTCCGACAATGTCGATCGCGAGGGGCCGCTCCTGGTATGGACCCTCCAGCTTCCCCTCGATGGCGGCCCGCCCGGTAGCGACGTGGAGGTGCCGTTCGGCGTTGTGGAGCATCTGCCGATCGACCTGATCGCCCGCGAATGGCGCGAGTGGGACCACGGGCCGACCATCGACGCCCTCACCCTGCCGTTCGTCCATGCGGGGATGACCAGTCATCTCGGTACACTGGCGCGACCAACGCTCACGGATCTGCTCGCGGTCGCATTTCCCTACGCCCGCAGCCGGTCCTCCGTGACGACTATCGGTACGATGCTGCACGTCGACGAGTTCATGCCGCTGATTCCTTCGGCGCCCGACGGTGATCCGTTCGCCGGGGCGCACCCGGAGCGCCGAGGTCGCGCGGCCATCGCGTGGCGCGAGTCGCTCGTCGGTGGTTCGCTCGCCCTGCTCGGGGACCCTGCCGCCGTCACCCTCGCCCTGCTCGATGCGCTCCCCGGCTCGGCGCCCACCACGGACCAGGCGTCCGCAGGCCATCACTTTCTCCCGGTGGACTTCGCGTCGGCCGACCTGATCGCCGGCGCACACGTACTGACCCTCGGCGATGCTCCGGGTCTCGGGCCGGCGGTCGAGCTCGAGGGTCAGCCCGCGCTCGGCCATCGGCACGGGACCCGGAACACCCCAGCGGTGATCGAACTCGAGGTGGGTCGTCCGGTCGTCCTCCACGGTTCCGGTGCCCCGCTGCTGCTCGCCTTTCGTTCCGCCGACGGGGAGCCGGCGACCGAGCCCTTCGCCGTCGCCGACGTGTCGGGGGTGCCCCGGGTCCACGGGAGCGTGCTCGACGCCGTCTTCGGCGCCCCGGGCGGTGCGCGCCGCGGGGCGGTCCTCCGCGCGGACGAGCCCCTGTCGCTTCGGCTCGTCTGCGTGCATGGATGCGCGCGTCGCGACCTCGCCCTCCTCGTCTTCCAGTGAGCGCGCTCCGCGCTCCCCACCGGCTCGACATCCAGGGCCTGCGCGGCGTCGCGGTGCTCCTGGTGGTGCTCTTCCACGCGGGGGTGCTCCTTCCGGGGGGGTTCATCGGTGTGGACGTGTTCTTCGTGCTCTCGGGGTTCGTGGTCACCGCGATGCTGCAGCGCGAGGTGGTGCGCACGGGAGGTGTGGACGTGCGGCGCTTCTTCCTGCGCCGCATTCGCCGGCTGATGCCCGCCCAGGCGCTGATGGTCACGGCGGTGCTCGGCGCGACCATCCTCGTGCTCTCCCCCGACGGCGAGCAGCAGGCCGCCGCGCAGACTGCCCTCGCCGCCACTCTCCTCGCCGCCAACGTCGCACTCGGAATGCGGGGGGACGACTACTTCGGGCCCACGGCCGAGCAGAACCCCTTCCTGCACCTGTGGTCGCTGTCGGTGGAGGAGCAGTTCTACCTGGTGCTGCCGTGGGTGTTCGTGGTGCCGATCGCGTGGGTGGCGCGCGGCGCGCCCGCGGGGGAGGGGCAAACGCTTTGTTGTAGCAAATGAAAAAATATTTGGTAACCCCAACCACACCAAGTCACCCACCCCATA
>REDH01000094.1 GCA_007693585.1 Deltaproteobacteria bacterium | reverse complement strand
GGGGGGGGGGGGGGGGGGGGGGGGGGGGGGGGGGGGGGGGGGGGGGGGGGGGGCTCGTGCTCGCGGTGGCGGTGGCTGCGGCGATGGTGGGGGCGAGCGCCCCGGCGGTGGCGTCGGAAGGCGGTGGGGGGCTGTTCCCGGGCACGGCGCTGCTGCAGGAGCTTCGCGCTGCGGCGGTGGCGGCGCCGGCGTGCGGGACGGACTGCGTGGAGACGGCGTCGCTCACGCTGGATGCGCGGGACGGGGTGCTGACGGTGCGGGCGGAGGTGCACGCGCGGGCGGCGGGAGCGTGGCGGGTGCCCGGGCCGGAGTCGGCGTGGGTGCCGTCGGAGGTGCGGCTCGATGGCGCGCCGGCGGTGGCGCTGCGGCGGGTGGGGGGTGGGCATCTGCTGCTGCGGGTGCCGGAGGGGGTGAGCCGGGTGGAGCTGCGCGGGGTGCTGCGCGACCGCGTGACCCTGGGGTTCGGCGAGGCGCCGCGGGTGCTCGTCTGGGAGGCCGAAGGGTGGCTGCTGGACGGCCTGCGGCCGGATGCGGCGCCGCCGGTGTCGGTGCACCTGACGCGGGAGGTCACGGAGACCGCGCCGCGGGAGGAGGGGGGCGAGGAAGCCGAGGAGAGTCGGGTGGAGCTGCCCCCGTCGCTGCGGCTGGAGCGGCGGCTGGAGATCGGCATCCCGTGGATGGTCCACTACCGGCTGGTGCGGCAGGGCGGCACGGCGCAGGCGGTGCGGGTGCGCGTGCCGCTGCTCCCCGGCGAGAACCTGGTGACCGACGGGGTCTCCGAGGAGGACGGGCAGGTGCTGGTGGCCCTCGAGGAGGGGCGGGACGCGCTCGAATGGTCGACGACCATGACACCGGTGGACACGCTGGTCCTGGAGGCCGCGAGCGACGTGCCGTGGTCCGAGTCGTGGACGCTCGTGTGCAGCACCCTGTGGCACTGCCGCACCGACGGACTGGTGCCGGTGGCGCTGACGGGGAACGTGGGCGGCGAGCGGGTGTGGAGCCCGACGTGGCTGCCGTGGCCCGGAGAGTCGGTGACCCTGTCGTTCAACCGGCCCGGGGGGGTGGAGGGGCAGACCATCACCGTGGATCGCGTGGACGTCGGGGTGACCGGCGGGCGGCGGCTGCGGACGACCGTGGCCACCATGACCATCCGGGCGTCGCGCGGGGGACGGTGGACGCTGGGCGTGCCCGCGGGCGCCGAGGTGCAGCGGGTGAGCCTGGATGGACGCGAGCTGCCCGCGATGCAGGAGGAAGGGAGCGTGGCGATCACCCTCCCGGTGGGACAGTCGCAGGTGCGCGTCGAGCTTCGGGAGGAGGTGCCCGGAGGGATGCTGTGGCGCGGCCCGTCGCTGGAGCTGCAGGGAGGCGCCAGCAACGTCCACGTGAACTGGACGGTGCCCGAAGCGCGCTGGCTCCTGTGGACCCAGGGGCCCCGCTGGGGACCCGTGGTGACCCTGTGGCACTGGTTCCCCGTCCTCCTGATCCTCGCCTTCGTTCTCGGCCGCTGGGCCCCCACGCCCCTCGGCACCGGGTCCTGGCTGCTGCTCGGCCTCGGCATGACGCAGATCTTCTGGCTGGCGCCGTTCCTCGTGGTCGCGTGGCTCGTGCTCCTCGGCGTGCGCGAGAAGTGGCAGCCCGAGTCGCCGGACTGGCACAACGTCCTGCAGATCGGGCTGGGCGCGCTGACGTTCGCCGCCTTCATCGTGCTCGTCGCGGCGGTCGTGAACGGCCTCGCGCTGCGGCCCCCGGACATGCAGGTCGTCGGCGGAGGGTCGTTCGGCAATCAGCTCCGCTGGTACGCCGACCGCTCCGACGGAGCCCTTCCGGGTGTGGCGCTGCTGACGCTTCCGCTGTGGGTCTGGCACGTGGCCATGCTCGCGTGGGCCCTGTGGCTGGCCGGGTCGCTGGTGCGCTGGGTGCGGTGGGGCTGGGCCGCGGCCGGCGTGGGCGGCATGTGGCGGAAGTCGCCTCCGTTCGAGCCCGTGCCGCCGCCGGTGCCGCCGCCCGGAGGCGGAGGCGCTCCGCCGGCAGGGTGGGGCGCGCCGGGACGCGGAGTGCCGCCGGTGCCCGGGCCTCCGTTCGGCGGTCCGCCGTCGGGTTCGGGGGCGCCGTTCGGTGGTCCGCCATCGGGTTCGGGGGCGCCGTTCGGTGGTCCGCCGTCGGGTTCGGGGGCGCCGTTCGGTGGTCCGCCGTCGGGTTCCTCGGCAGGCGGTCCTGCGCCGGCGTCGGAAGGCGGGTACGCGGGTATGGGTGGAGGACAGCGGCCCGGGGGTTCTTCGGCAGGCGGTCCGGCGCCGGCGTCGGAAGCCGGTCCCGGCGGGCCGAGCGCGGGTTCGGGAGCGCCGTCCGTCCGTCCTCCGTCCGGTGCAGCCCCTTCGGCTGCCGCCGGGCCGGAAGCGCCCGGCGACGACTCCCCGCCGGATCGCTGAGCCGCGCCCCATCGGGCGCCGCGATCAGGCTCAGCCGAGTCGCACGGGCACATGCCGGATGATGCGCGCCAGTGCGCGCATACGGCCAGGCTCAGCCGAGTCGCACGCGCACATGCCGGATGATGCGCGCCAGCGCGCGCATCACGTCCTCGGTGGTGTCCGCGGTCACGATGACGTGCCCTTCGCCCTCGTACCCGCTGCCACGAGGCTGGCCCGGACGGGGCCGCTTCACCTCGGCGACCAGCGGGCCGAGGTCGCGGAGGGCCTCGTCCAGGCCGTCGACGGCGGTGATGCGCGGTCCGCGCCCCTGTCCGCGCAGGAAGGCCGAGCCTGCGGCGCGACGCCGCTGCGGCGGGTCGAACAGGTCGAGGGCCATCAGGCGCACCCATGCGTGGACGAAGTCGGTGCCGTGGGCGAGGCTCATCAGCGGCATGATGTTCACGCCCGGAGGGCGGGCCCCCACCTCGTTGACCGCGGTGCTGCCGTCGGCGCGTGCGAACCACTCCATGTGGGAGAGCCCCGTCTGCATGCCGAGGGCGGCGAGGGCGGCGTGGTTCACGTCGCGAAAGCGATCGAGGGCGGCGTCCTCGCGTGGCAGCACGACGCAGTACTGGATCCAGGGGGTCTCCATGGCCTCGAGGGGCCCGGGAATGTAGTCGGTGGAGCTGGACCAGACCGGTCGCCCGTCGATGCTCACGGTCTCGAAGCTGTGCTCCGTTCCGGTCAGGAACTCCTCGCACTGGGCAGGCTGGGTCGGAGAGGGGCGTAGCGCCTGCAGCGCGCGGTCGAGGTCTTCGCTGCCCTGCAGCCGCCAGGTGGAGCGGGTGCCGAGCCCGTCGACGGGCTTGATGATGAGCGGCCAGCCCACCTCTTCGGCGAAGGCGCGGGCGTCGGCGGCGCTTTCGACCCGGGCGTGCCGAGCGCAGGGCACCCCCGCCGCGCGGAGCGCTTCCTTCATGGCGGACTTGTCCCGGAACCGCCGCACGACCTCCGCGCCCATGCCCGGCACGCCGGCCCGGTCCCGGGTCTCGGCCACGGCCATCTGCACCTGCTCGAGTACGCCGAACAGGCGATCCACCGCCCCGATCCGCGCCGCGATGCGCCGCGTGCCCTCCGTCAGGGGGGCGGCCTCCAGGCAGGAGCGCACCTGCTCGTGGGCCGCGAGGCGCGCGCGCAGCGCGGCGGGAAAGCGGTCGAGCGGGTCGCAGGACAGCACCGCGGGCCGCACCTCCGGCAGCGCGCACAGGGCCTCGACGTAGCGAAGGGTGTTCGGGGTGGCGTGGGGTGCCACGAGGACCACGTTGCGCATGCACTTCTCCCGGGGGCAGAGAGCGGAGCCACACCACAGGCTACCCGACTCCGGGTCGTGTGACGAGCCGGGAATCCACCGCGCCCCGACGGAGCGAATCCCGACCGGCAGGCCACGGAGGTGGGCGGGTCCGACCTGTGGGCCGCACCGGAATCGTCCTTGACCTGAAGGCAGGCAGGGTTAGCGTTCGCGTTACACCCAACCAGGGCTCCGGATGCCGGAGCCTCGCGAGCCGAGCTCCGGCCGCGATCATCGCCGGCCAACCGCGTCCGGCCTTCCCTCCCGACGGACCCTCTTCCCCTTCCAAGGACCGAGCCCATGCGACGACACGGACTCCGCCCCCTGCTCCTCCTTCCCGCAGTGCTGCTGCTGCTCTTCCCCGCCTGCCGCGACGAGGGCCCTCCGGGCGCGCCCGCCGTCACGATCGAGAGCCCCGCGGACGGCGCCACGGCGACCCCACCCTTCGAGGTGACCGGAACCGTGATCGTCGATCGCGACGCCATGCTCACCGAGCTCGGCTGGCAGATCGGCGACCAGGCCCCGGTTCCGCTGACCGGGGACGCCATCGCGACGGAATTCTCGTTCGTCATCGCGTCCGCCGCGCCCGGGGAGCAGACCCTGAGCATCGCTGCGGTCGACGATGACAGCCGGATCGGGACCGCGACCATCTCGCTGACCATCCTCGAGGTGTCCGGAGAGCCGACGACGCAGGAGCCGCCGACGACGCAGGAGCCGCCGACGACGCAGGAGCCGCCGACGACGCAGGAGCCACCGACGACGCAGGAGCCACCGACGACGCAGGAGCCACCGACGACACAGGAGCCGGAGGGCGTGATCTACACCTGGCGCGGCAACGTGGACCGGTGGGATGTGGCGACCGAGTGGGACCCGGAGGGCATCCCGGGGGCCTTCGACACCGCCATCGTTCCCGCCGGTACCGTGCAGCTCGATACCGGCGGCGATGTCGTCGTCCGGCACCTCGAGGTGCGAGGAACCTCCCGGCTCGAGGGCGCGGACGACCTGCGCGTGACCGGCTCGCTGCTCCACGAGGGCGGTGTCTTCGGCGGAGAGGGCGAGCTGATCGTCGACGAGGATGCCGTGGCCATCTGGGACCGCTCGTCGAACCTCGAGGGGTACGAGCGGGATGTTCGCATCCGGGGCGAGTACCGGGTGCAGGGCACCGGTGGCATCCGACTCAGCGATGCCCGCACGTTCCGCAACGAAGGCACCTTCCGCATTCTCTCGGCGGGTCAGGTCTTCGGCGGTCAGGGCACCTCCGAGGACGATCGCCCGACCTTTCGCAACGAGGGACGCATCCTCGTCGAGCCGGACGAGGTGGACGGCGAGATGCGCTTTCTCAACCGGTTCGACTTCGTGAACGACGGGGAGGTCGAGGTCCGCAGCGGTCGCCTGCTGCTGTCCAACCAGGGCGGGGCCACGACCCACAGCGGAACCTTTGCCGTGGCGGCCGCCGCCGAGCTGATGATCGGGGGGGGCAACGGGAGCGCGCAGGAGCACCTCTTCGCGGACGGATCCCGCGTCGAGGTCGATGGCCTGCTCTCCATGTCGAGCGCCATGGAGGCCACGTTCGGCGAGGGCAGCAGCCTGGTCGTTCGGGGGACCGGCATCATGGCCCTCGGCGAAGGGAGCGCACCGCTGGGCATCACCACGCTGGACGGGGCGAACGTGGAGCTGAACGGCTTGCTCGAGGTCGATCGGGGCGTGCTTCGCGTGGAGGGGGAAGAGCCGCTCGTGCTCCCCGCTGCGCGCTTCGGCTCGGCGGAGGGCGCCTCGCTGGCGACCCTTGAAGGCAGCGGCGATGTCGTCATCCCGTCCGGGGGGGCGTTGCAGTGGGGCCACGCGACGATGCGCGGGGACGGGGCCCTCAGGGTCGAGGACGGGGGGACGCTCGAGTACATCAACGCCTCCGAGAGCGTGTCCCACGCCGCTGTGCTCGCACGGCCCCTGGTCGTGGACGGGCGGTTCGAGTGGATGGGGGCACGCCGCATCCAGATCGACGAGGGGGGGAGCATCCTCAACCGCGGCGAGATGCGTTTCGACGGAGACGGGGCTGCCAACCTGACCACCGGCGGGACCGGCGCCGCGCGGGACGTCATCAACGAGGGCACGTGGATCGTCGGGGGCGACGGCGGCAACCGAACCATCACCGGGCGCATCCTCCTCACCAACGACGGCGTCATGGAGATCGGCCGCGACCTGTCCATCGAGCTGGCCGGCGGAACCATGACCCATGGCGGCACATTCGTCCTCTCCGACGGAGCCGTCCTCTCCCTCACTCCGCAGGGGTCCGCGCCGGAACACCGCCTGGGCAGCGGCGCGCGCATCGAAGGCAGCGGCGGCTTCGAGCTCAGCGGCAACATGCGGTTCATCGCCGAGGCCGGCAGCGGCATCGACGTGACCGGCGCCCTCGTGGCGGAGTCCGGCAGCACCGGCTTCCTCGCCGACTTTCGCGAGGCGGACGTGCTCACCTTCGGAAGTGTGCTCCTCGCGATCGGCTTCGGCACCATCCACCTCGACCACGACGACCTGACGCTCCTCGGCGGCTTCGCCCGCGCCCACTCCAGCAACAGCTTCACAGCCACGTTCGGCAGCCTCACGTTCGCCGGCACGGAACCCGCGGTCATCGACCTCGACCGGGCCACCGAGGTCGCGAACGTCACCATCGCCAATCCCGGCGGGGTCACCCTCGAGGCCGGCACCCTCACCGTCGAGAACCGCTTCCGGATCGAGGCGGACGCCTCCTTCACCAACGAGGGCACCGTGACCGCCGCCCTCTGCGAGCTCGTCGGCACCGCTCTCGGCGCCCCCATCGGCTGCGAGTGACGCTCCTCCGGCGGGCGTCGCACCCGTGCACCGTGCGCGTCTCGCCATGATCGCCATGCCGGTTGCGCGCAACGGTCCGCCGGGGGGCTTCGCGCCGCCGGCCGATCGGGCGGCCCCGATGCTCGCGCCGTGTGGCCATGACCTCGCGGTCGTTCCCGCGGGCCTGATGCCCTCCGCCGACCCGGCCATCCGGCCCAGGCAGGCGTGACGCCGCGATGCGCGGCCATGACCTCGCGGTCATTCCCGCGGGCCTGATGCCCTCCGCCGACCCGGCCATCCGGCCCAGGCAGGCGTGACGCCGCGATGCGCGGTCCGCCCCGGGAGCCTCGTCCCCGGGGGGATGGCGCTGCCCGCCATCCGTGCTAGACCCGCCTTCGCCGGGCGCTACCGGCGGTCCGGCGACGCGGAGGGATCGGCACGTGATCAAGTACCTGGGCTCGAAGCGGCTGCTCGTCCCCCTCATCCTCGACACCATCGGGCTCGTCCGCCCCGACGGCACCGTGGTCGACCTGTTCTCCGGAACCTCTCGGGTGGGCCACGCGCTGAAGGCCCGGGGATACCGGGTGCTGGCCAACGACCACAACGCCTATGCCGTGGCGCTCGCCCGCTGCTATGTGCAGGCCGACCGGGAGAAGCACCTTGAGCGCGCCACGCGCCTGCTGCGCGAGCTGCAGACGCTCCCCGGCCGCCCCGGGTACTTCACGGAGACGTTCTGCGAGCGGAGCCGGTTCGTGCATCCGCGCAACGGCGAGCGCATCGACGCCATCCGCGAGGAGATCCGCCGACTGGCCCTCGAGCCCGAGCTGGAGTCCATCCTCCTCGTGTCCCTCATGGAGGCCGCCGACCGGGTGGACTCCACGACCGGGGTCCAGATGGCGTACCTGAAGCAGTGGGCCCCGCGGGCGCTCAACGCCCTCGAGTTGCGGGTGCCCGAGCTCCTCCCCCGGGCCGCCTCCGGCAGGGGAGAGGCCCACGGCCTTGACGCCATCGAGGCGGCCCCGGCGCTCGCGGGCGACATCGCCTACCTCGACCCCCCGTACAACCAGCACAAGTACCTCGGAAACTACCACGTGTGGGAGACGCTCGTGCGCTGGGACAAGCCCGAGACCTACGGCGTGGCCTGCAAGCGCGTGGACACCCGCCAGCGCCGCAGCGCCTTCAACTCCCGCCCCGGCGCCGCTCCGGCCATGCGCCGGCTCATCCGGGAGTGCGCCTGTCCCACCCTGGTGGTCTCCTTCAGCAACGAGGGCTTTCTCGCCCGCGAGGACCTCGAGGGGATGCTGCGCGAGCGCGGCGACGTGGTCGTCATCGAGCGCGACTTTCCCCGCTACGTCGGGGCGCGCATCGGCATCCACAACCCCGCCGGCGAGCGCGTCGGCCGGGTCAGCCACCTGCGCAACAAGGAGTATCTCTACGTGGCCTCCTCCGACGCGGACGCCATCGGCCGGCTGCGCGCCGCCCTCGCTGCGGATGACACGACCGGCGCCGAGCCGTAGCGGCCGCGCGTCCCTGCGCCTGCACGAGAAACAGCCACCGCAGGCCCAAGCCGAGCGCCAGCAGGCCGCGCCGCAGCGGCCGCGCGTCCTACGCCCGAACCCGGAAGAGCCGCCGCAGGGCGAAGCCGAGCGCCAGCAGGCCGAGCCCCGCGGTCCACACCGGCCACGGCACGAAGAACGCCAGCCCGAAGCAGCTCACCAGCCCCGCCCACGAGATCCAGCGCGGGTACAGCCGCACCTCCCGCGGCAGGCGCAGCGCCGCCCAGTTCGTGATGCCGTAGTACACCAGCACCGTGAACGCGCTGAACGACCAGGTCAGGCGCACGTCGCCGATCAGCACCAGCAGGCCGACGAATCCGCCGATGGCCCAGACCGCCCGGACCGGGCTCCGGGTCTCCTCGCTCACCCTTTCCAGCGCCGTCGGCATCTCCCGCCGCCGCGCCATCGCGAGCAGCACCCGGCTCAGCCCGAGGATGAGGTTCAGCAGCACCCCCGCCATCGCCGTCACCGCTCCTGCGGCCACCAGCCACGCCACCTGCGGGTGCCGGAACGACCGCGCCACCCCCTCGAGCGGCGCCGCCATCGCGCTCGTCGCCGCCGCGAAGGCCTCCGCACCCACCACGGCCACCGCCGTCGCCGACACGGCCACGTACAGCAGCATGGAGAGCCCCAGGGTCAGGATCACCGCGCGGGGGATCGTGCGCCGCGGGTCACGCACCTCCTCGCCGAGCGTCGCGATGCGCCCGTAGCCCGTGTACGCCACGAACAGCAGCGCCGTCGCGTGCAGCAGCGCCGTCGGCGTGCCCACCGCCTCCACCCACGAGGCCGGACCGATCCGCTCCAGCACCAGCCCGCCGTCCACGCTCAGCCACCCGAACAGCACGAACGCCGCCAGCGCCACCAGCGTCATCGTCACGATCACCAGGTTGGCCTGGTTCGACCGCCGCACCCCACCGGCCACAAGCGCCGTCAGTCCGAGCAGCAGCACCAGCCCGAGCCCGACCCGCACCCCCGTGCCCCCGGGTGCTCCCAGCGCGTGCAGCAGGTACCCCGCGCATCCCAGCGCCGCCGTCGCGGCCGAGGCGCCCTTCGCCGCCAGGAACATCCAGCCCGCCGCATAGCCGACCGCCGGATGCACGAACCGGTGCCCGTACTCGTAGGTTCCGCCGCTCACCGGATGCGCCGCCGCGAGCTGCGCGCTCGACATCCCGTTGGCCGTGGCCACCAGCGCCGCCAGCGCCACCGCCATCACCACCCCGCTGCCGATCACCCCCGCGGCGATGCCGAGGCTGACGAACACCCCCGTGCCGAGGATCGAGCCGAGCCCCATCCAGACCGCGCCCCACAGGCCCACCACCCGCGCGAGCGCCGGCGACGAGTGCTCCACCGGCGCCGCGCTCATGCCGACACGAAGCCGTCCCAGCGGGCCATGTAGTCCACGAACGCCTCCCCGAGCCCTGCAGCCCGCAGGTGCTCCCGCGTCACGGGCGGCCGGACGGGCGCTGCGCCATCGCGGGCGACCGTGCGCGGCCAGTCGGGCGTCGTGATCGCCGAACGCCCCAGCGCCACCGCGTCGGCCCCCGCATCGAGACAGAACTCCGCGTCCGCACGGCTCCAGACGTTGCCCGCCACCACGATGGGGACGTCCGCGGGCAGGGCCGAGCGGAACGGGGCCACCGGATGGACATCGGGCCGCTGCCGCGAGGGCGCCAGCGCATCCCACAGCGACAGGTGCAGCACGTCCATTCCGTCGTCGACGAGCCAGCGCGCGACCTGCACGCTCTCGCCGAGGTCGAGCCCCGTGAGCTGACCGAAGTCCTCCGGCGAGAGCCGTACGCAGAGCATGCGGTCCGCCGGGACAACCTCGCGCACCGCCCGCGTGATCTCGCGCAGGAGCCGCGCGCGGCCGGCCAGGTCGCCGCCCCAGGCGTCCTCCCGGGTGTTCAGGGTGGTGCTCAGGAACTGGCACGGCAGGTAGCCGTGGGCGCCGTGGATCTCGACGCCGTCCGCGCCGGCGGTCATCGCGCGCGCTGCGGCGTCCCGGAACCTGGCGACGACCCGCCGGAGGTCATCGTCGGTGGCGGCCCGGGCGGATCCGTCCGCGGAGTCCACCGTGGTGATGGGGGTGCTTCCGGTGAGATCGCCGCGCGCCCTGGCGCCGCCGTGGAAGAGTTGGGGCACGAGCCAGGCGCCGTGGGCCTGCACCGCGGCCACGAGCTGCCCCCAGCCCTGGGCGTGCCGGTCGTCGAAGATGCCCAGCTCGCCCGGCCAGCCCTGGCCGTCGGCGGCGACGTGGGTGGCGCAGGTCTCGATGACCCCGAACCCGCCGGCGGCGCGGCGCTCCAGCCAGTGGAGCTCGTCCTCCGAGAGACGTCCGTCGGCATGGCTCTGCTGGTTGGTCATGGGGGCCAGCCAGATGCGGTTGGGGGCGACCTGGCCGTTGGGCAGGGGCAGGGGGGACAGCAGCGGGTGCGTCATCGAGGGGAACCAGGGTGAGCGGGAGGGCGGGCGTTCGGCTCCGCGCCGCGGGGTAGGGCGGATGCGGGGGATCGCAATGGGTTCCGGGAGAGCCTTGCCGGACACACCTTCGGATGTCCCGTTCGGGTTCATGGTTTCCTCGGCCGGACAGGTGCGCTAGGGCACCGACCCGCGGTGACCCTTCCCGAGCTGGGCCGTCGCGTCGCCAACCTTCTTCGAACGAGTCTTCCGCATGCGCATTCCCCCCCGCCTCCAGCCCCTCGTCGAGGAGGGCATCATCGAACGCATCGTTCGCCCGCTGCTCAGTGGCAAGGAGGCTCAGGTCTACCTCGTCGAGGCCGGGGGCGAGCTCCGGGTCGCCAAGGTCTACAAGGAGGCCAGCCAGCGGTCGTTCCGAAACCGCGCCGGCTACACCGAGGGCCGCACGGTGCGCAACAGCCGCGACCGCCGGGCCATGTCGCGCCGGTCCAGACACGGCCGCGAAGCGGACGAGGAGGCATGGAAGGCCGCCGAGGTTCAGGTCCTGCGCACCCTGTACAACGCGGGCCTGCGGGTGCCGACACCCCACGCGTTCGTGGAGGGCGTGCTCGTGATGGAGTGCGTGCAGGGCGAGGACGGCGGACCCGCCCCGCGCCTGGCGGAGTGCACCCTCGACGGGCCGCTGGCCGACAAGGTCTGCGCGCAGCTCCTCGAGGGCGCCAAGCGGATGCTCTGCGAGGACATCGTGCACGGAGACCTCTCCCCGTACAACGTGCTCATCGACGCGGATGGGGCGGTCATCATCGACTTTCCGCAGTCGGTGAACGCCGCCCGCAACAGCGCCGCGCGCGAGATGCTCCTGCGCGACGTGGCCAACATCACGGCGCGGTTTCTGCGCCACCTGCCGCGCGAGGAGCGCCGTTACGGTCACGAGATGTGGGCGCTCTACGAGGCCGGCGAGCTGCACCCGGACACACCGCTGACCGGCCGGTTCGATCTGCCCTCCCACGAGGTCGACGCCGAGCACCTGCTGCTCGAGATGCTCGAAATCGAGGAGGACGAGGCCTTCGCACGCGGCGCGGAACGCGAGATCTGACGCGGCGTACGGCGCCCGCGGTCAGAGACAGAAGCGTCCGTCGACCTCTTCCGCGCAGACCAGCTCGCCCGGGCAGTCTGCCGCGGTGAGGCAGGGCAGCCTGCACAGCCGCGCGCCGTCGGCCACCGTGCAGATCGGCTCCGTTCCGACGCCGCGGGGCCGTGGACAGTCCGATGCGGTCTGACAGAATGCGGCGCAGTGGGCGCCGGGCTCGGGCAGGATGCCCAGACAGGCCGTGTCGCCGGTGCACTCCCGCTCGTTGTCGCAGCGCTGCCAGGGGCCGCTGCGATCGACGCACAGACCGGCGCTTCTCGGCCCGTCGGTCACCAGGCTCGTGTCGCAGGCCAGTCCCGCCGCACACAGGAAAGCGTCGCCGTCGCACCAGGCGCCCTGGGGGCTCTCGCAGGCCCCGCGGGTACCATTGCAGCGGGCCGGCTCCCCGGCTTCTCCCGGAAGCGCAAGGCTCGCCGCACAGGCGATCGCGCGGGGGACCGCACCGTCGCAGGCGTACGCGAGGAGATCGGCATCCTCGCCGAGGCAGTCGTACGTCCGGGTGCACGCCAGCGGGGCCCGGCACACGTAGGTCCACAGACCCGCAGCGGCGGGGGTCGCGTCCAGGACGCAGGTGGCCTCTTCCTCCGCACACGGCGCGAGCACCTCCGGGAAGAGCAGCCGGCCCCGCGTGCCGAGTGTCCGTCCACAGAGGGCTCCGGTCCGCACCACGCAATGGGTCTCCTGTCCGGCCGCCCGAGCCTCGACTTCGTCGTGACCGAGGGCCTCGCATACGCTTCGGCAGTCCGTGGGACAGTCCGCGAAGGCGTCGGTGGAGGAGGGTGGGGCGGCCGTGGGCTCGGCGGTGCCTGACGGCACCTCGGCGGCGGAGCTCGGGGGGGGCGTGGGCTCGGAGCGCGTCGGCTCCGGCGTCGTGGCGCGGGAGTCGGTGGCGCGGGAGTCGGTGGCGCGGGAGTCGGTGGCGCGGGAGTCGGTGGAGGCGGAATCCGGGTCCGGAAGCGAGGACTCTCCGCGGCTCGACGCTCTCGATGGCTCCGCCTCGGTGATGCGGATCGAGGACGCCTCGCCGGAGGGCAGCGCGCCAGCCGTCTCGCTGCGTGTGTCGGGATCGGCACCACAGCCGAACCAGACGGCGCACGCCACGCTGAGGAACAGTGCCGTGGATGCCTGCGGGAGAGAATACGGGAAAGACGTGCGGCGGGCAGGCATCCGGGACTCCATCGTGATGGTTCGAGGGCGGCGGTCGAGGCGCACTCCGGAAGAAGAGCAGATGCCGACGCGCAAGTCCACGGGCTCAAGTGGTTGTTCGTGCTCCCGACCCGTCGTGGACGAGCGCATCGCCGTCATCGTTCGCCGCAGGCCGTTCCCGCCGCTTCGTCGGGGCTGCGCGACGGTTCACCCGAGCAGCATCACCCCGAAGCGGCGTGCGACCAGCGCCGTGACGGCGAACAGGACCACCGTCAGCACCAGACCCGCTCCCACCGCCACCCCGACGCCGTGCCCACGCTGCACGAGCCACGGGATGAGCAGGAACATCGGAAGCGTCGGAAGCACGTACCAGAACGTGTAGAGCGCATAGTCGGCCACCCGTTCCGCCGACTGCCCGTCCACCCGCATCCAGCCGATCACGAGCAGCGAGACCAGCGGAAGGGCCGCGACGAATGCGCCGAGCCGACCGCTGACCCGGGCCAGTTCCGAGGCGGCCACCACAACCAGTGCCGTCACGAGGAACTTGATCGCGATCATGCGTTCCTCGTCGCCGTTCCTGTCCCTGTTCCGAACTCCCGGGCCTGCGAGCGACGCATCAGGCGCTCGTAGAGCGCGGGCATCACCCGGGAGAGCCACCAGACGAATCGCCCGCGGGGGGTCAGCGCCACGAGGCGCCGACCGCTCCGCACCGCCGCGAGGATCGCCTGCGCCACCTCCTCGGCGGTCATCGCCGGGCCGACCTCCGCCTTCGCCGTGCGGACCGGCGCACCGTCTCCGCCCATGGCCCGCTCGCGCATCGCGGTCGCCACGAACCACGGACAGACGATCGTCACGCGCACCCCTGCATCGTGCAGCTCCGCCCGCAGCGTGTCGAAGAACCCGTGGAGCGCATGCTTGCTCGCCGCATATCCCGTGCGCCCGGTGAGGGGCGCAAAGCCGGCGACCGTAGACACCACGGCGATGCGCCCCCGCCGCTCCACCAGGTCCGGAAGAGCCGCACGGGTGGCGTTCACCGAACCGAAGAAGTTCACCTCCATCACCCGCCGCAGGACCTCCGGGGCCGTGTCGATGAACAGGCTGCGATGCGAGAGGCCTGCATTGTTCACCAGCAGGTCCACCCCGCCGTGCGTTCGTCGGAGTTCGCGAAAGACGGCCGCCACCTGCTCCGCGTCCGTCACGTCGCAGGGCAGGCCGACCGCATCGTGGCCCGCGTCTCGCAGCGTGGCGCCGGCCTCCTCCACCGCGCCGCCCTCCAGATCCAGCAGCACCACCCGGGCGCCGCATTCGGCGGCGGCGGTCGCCAGCGCCAACCCGATGCCTCCGGCGGCACCGGTGATCACCACGACCTTGTTCCGAATGGACCAGGACTGCAGCACGGGAGAGACCTTCACGCGAGGGGCACGGCGCGGACACGCGCCGTCGTGACCGGATCATGCCATAGGCGTTGCACGCCTGCACGGGGGATCCGGCCCCCGCGCTCCGGAGTGACCGCCGGTCCTCGCGGCCGGGGTTCACCACCAGGCGCCGGTCACGCGGTCGGTTCGGGTCAGGCGGTCAGATCACGCCGGGGAAGAGCAGCCGCGTGGAACCGAGCACGAGCGCAGGCGCGACGAAGAATACGCCCAGGATGTACGAGAGCACGTACAGCTTGTTGCGCTCCGCGAGGACAGCCAGCCAATCGGCGACGCGGGGGGGAATGTTGCGCAGCACCGGGAGCCCGAAGATGAGCAGAATGCCCAGCAGGTTGAAGTACAGGTGCACGAGCGCGATCTGCATCGCCACGACGGCGGTGGGGCCGCTGATGGCCGTGGCGGCCATCAGGGCGGTGATGGTGGTCCCGATGTTCGCGCCAATGGTGAAGGGATAGACCTGAGCCAGCTTGATGACGCCTGAGCCGGCGAGCGGCACGATCAGCGCCGTCGTGGTCGAGGACGACTGCACGGCGATGGTGACCAGACCGCCGCAGGCCATGCCCGCGATCGGCCCGCGGCCGATCGCGGTGTGCAGCATTTCCTTTGCGCGGCCCTCCATCAGGACACGCAGCACCTTGCCCAGCGCCATCACCGAGAAGAGGATGAAGCCCGTCCCCAGCACGATGAGCGCGATCCCTGCCCAGAGGCCCGGGAGCCACGCCACGGTGGAGGAGAGGGCGCTGCCGGCCGGACCGAGCAGGGCCTTCATGAAGTTCGCGTCGGCCATGCTGAGACTGGCGTCGCCGCGGAGGAACGTCGCCGAAGCGAGGGCGAGCCGTTCGAGCGGCCGGAACAGCAGCTCGATGGGCAGCAGCAGGAAGACCGCGAGGATGTTGAAGCTGTCGTGCACGGTGCCCGCCGCGAACGCCCTTCGGAACTCGGGTCCGTTACGCACATGGCCGAGGCTGACGAGCGTGCTGGTGAGCGAGGTCCCGATATTCGCCCCCATGACCATCGGGATCGCGATGGTCAGCGGAAGCCCGCCGGCCACCATGCCCACGATGATCGAGGTCACCGTGCTGGAGCTCTGGGTCAGCGCCGTCGCCAGCATGCCAACCATCAGCGCGACCAGGGGGTTCGTCGCGAAGGCGAAGAGTTCGCGCGCGTTGCCCCCGGTGAGGTCCTTGAAGCCGTCCCCGATGGCGCCCACGCCCACGAGCAGCAGATAGACGAGCAGCGCCACCGTCAGCCACGAGAGCACCCGTGAACGCAGGAGCGCCGGCGGAAGCGGCGAGGACGGCGTGGAAACGGGGCTGGACATGGACGGTACGCCGGTCGACAGGGGTGGAGCGAAGGACCGACGGGAGTCTGAGAGGGCTTCGTGACAACCCTGCAAAGCCTGTGTAGGATCGACGTGCCGTACACGATTTCGAGGATTGCGCTTGGGTGGCGGGGGGTCAGCGCTCTGCGGGAGCAGGTTGCCGCGAGCAATCCATATCCGGCCCCGAGGGAGGATGCCCATGCCCGTGTCCGTGCCCGTGCCCGTGGTGGTGATGCCCGTGTCCGTGCCCGTGCCCGTGGTGGTGATGCCCGTGGGCGTCATGCTCGCCGAGACCGTGGCTGCACTGCAGCGCGTGCAGGAGGGTGGCGAGGTCTTCCCGGGTGAGGGTATCGAGCGCGGGTCGCGGGGAGACGTGGCGGAATCGGATGGGTTCGGGGATCTGCTGCCGGGTCTGGGCGAGGTCGGCGAGCGGGGGATTGTCGTAGCCGCCGCCATCGGCATCGAGGTAGACGGGGTTCGTGAAGGCGAGCGCAGGCGCGGAGGTGGCGAGCACGGGCCGCATGTCGACACCGTCGCGGGAGCGAACGAGCACGACGACCCAGGCGTCGCGTCCGGGGTCGAGCTCCACTTCGACGGTCTGTTCCCACCGGCGGTGTTCGAACTCTCCCTGGCGGACGGTCACGAGGTGCTCGTCCGGTCGCCATTGCAGGGGGATGCGCCGTGTGGGGTCCAGCTCGTGGGTCAGGGCCTGGCCGGGTTCGCCGAGGAGGTCGTCCTCGACGTTCATGTAGAGGTCGACGGTGTCGACGTGCATCCACTCGGGGGTCTGGACGCGGATGCGTGCGGTGGCGGGGCCGTCGGTGATGTCGAGGGTGTCGCCGATTCGGGCGGTGTCGCCGGCGGAGTTCACGATCTCGACGGTCACGAAGGGGCCGTTGGTGCCGAGGAGGCGGCCGGTGTTGATGGCGCGGACGAAGTCGGGGGTCTGCATCGTCTCGGGGGAGTTCTGGCCTTCGGGGACGAAGACCCAGGAGCGGGGGCTGGCGCCGAGGGACTGGTAGAGGGTGTGGGTGTCGGAGACGGCGGTGGCGGCGGGGGAGAAGCCGCGGGCGACCATGGTCATCCACCAGCGCAGGGCGGGCCAGAACTGGTCGGAGCCGTGTCCGTTGAGGACCTCGATGGCGGTGAAGTCGTCGGACCACAGGCCGGTGTCGCCGGTGACGGGGTCGGGGGGCTCGGGGGCCATGCGGAGGTTCTCGCGGCGTTCGAAGGTCTGTCCGGTGAGGACGTCTGCGTTGAGCAGGGTGATGGCGCCGCCTGGGGTGGCGGGGTGGTTCATCTGGAAGACGCGTTCGATGGTGGGATGTCGCAGGCGCTCGGCGAGTTCGGCGAGGGTGAGGTGGTGTCCGCCTTCGTTGGACCAGTCGAGGGGTCCTCCGCGGCGGGCGTTCTCGTCGCGTTCGAGGGGGAAGGCGTTGAGGTGTCCGAGGTTGGGGGTGGTGAGTTCGGAGCCGACGATGCTGGTGATGTGTGGATTGGCGCCGAGTGCGTCGATGGTGGGGGCGAAGTCGGTGATGGCGTCGTGGTCGGACGAGACCATGACGTGGAGGTTGCTGGCGAGGAAGTCGAGGACGCGGTCCTCGTTGGTGACGGAGCTGTCGAAGGAGGCCATGGCGTGGATGTGGAAGTCCGCGCTGAGGGCGCCTTCGGTGTCGATGACGGGGGCGATCTCGGCGTCGAGGGTGGCGGTTTCGCCGGCCTGCAGGTCGAGGGCGTGCCCGCGGGTGGTGCGGGTGTCGGGGGGCCAGATGGACCAGGCGATGCCGCGGGAGACGTGGACGCGGTAGCGTCCGGGGGCGAGGTCGAAGGCGGTCTCGCCGTCGACGCCGACGAAGACGATGCGCTCCCAGCCGAGGGGGGCCTGGAAGCTCTCCTCGCCCTCGCGGTTGTCGGGGCGCAGGAGGCCGCAGGGGTCCTCGCACTCGACGGTGACTCGCCCGGGGGAGGGTTCGCCGTCGGGGGTGCGGATGCGGACGGTGAGGCGGGCGGGTTCGTCGAGGGTGATGTCGGGGAGGGCGAGGTCGTCGGTGGCGACGGTGATGTCCTCGAGGAGCTGGATGCGGCCGTCGGCGCGGGCGCGGAGGGTGTAGTCGCCGCTGGGGAGGACCATGCGGTAGCGGCCGTCGGCGTCGGTGCGGGCCTGGTTGAGGGTGCGGGCGTCGCGTCCGTTTTCCTGCTCGACCGCGGTGACGAGGACGTCGGCGCGGGGTTGTCCGTCGGCGTCGAGGACGGTGCCGGAGACGTCGGCGCGGGGGACGTCGAGGTGGGCGTACACCCGGTCGACGGTGGACTGCATGGTGCCGTGACCGGTGAAGAGGCGGTAGCCGACGGTGGCGACCTCGCCGGGATCGAGGCCGATGTAGCCGGGGGTGCGATCGAGTCGCCGGGGGTTGGCGAGGAGGAGGTTGGGGAGGCTGGTGGCGCCGTGGGTCACGGTGGCGACGCCGAAGATGGCGACGAGGGTGCCGGCCACGGGGAGGCGGTTGTCGAGGTGGGGCTGGGGGTCGGGGAGGAAGGTGTAGCTGCCGTGGCGGGCGAGGTAGGTGAGGAAGGCGACGGGGTCTCCGTCGATGGAGTCGATGCTGGCGGGGGCGTAGCCGAAGCCGAGGCGTCCGAGGGGGGTGAAGTAGGAGCCGGTGGAGCCGGAGCGCAGGAGGTGGGTGGCGGCGAAGTGGATCCGCTCGGTGGCGTGGGAGCGGAAGGCGGAGACGACGCGCAGGGAGTCGCTGTCCGGGGAGAGGGCGTAGTGGACGGTGACCGTCAGCGGCAGCAGGGTGTCGAGGTCGAAGGCGATCAGGGAGGTGAAGCCGGCGACGATGTTGTCGAGCATCACGCGCACGCTCAGGAAGTCGAGCCAGGCGGTGCGCCCGGTGACGGCGATGATCGCGCGGCCGTCGGAGCCGTCGGCGAGGATCTCGACGCGTTCGGGGCGGATGGTCTGTCCGACGTTCATGAGCAGGCAGATCTCGCCCATGATGTTGGGGGTCTGCTGCGCACCGTCGCGCATGGGCGCGGCGTCGATGGGGTTGCCGTCCCACGAGCAGGGACCGATGACCCGGTCCCCGAAGCCGATGATGAAGCGGGCCTGGTCGTTCTCGAGGAAGAAGTCGCCGATGCGGGCATCCTCCTGCTCGCCGGTCAGGAGGAGCGCGGCGTCCTCGATCTGGCCGGCGCGAACGTAGCCCTGGCCCGGGGGATCGAAGTGGACGTCCGGGTCGATCGCCACCGTCTCGTCGCGGTCGGGCAGCGAGGGCGGCAGGCTCGCGGAGGGGCCGACGGGGGTCGTTTCCGCGGTCGGCTCGGCCGTGGTGGGCGCGGGCTCGGCGGAGGTCGCGTCGGCGCTGGACGGGGCTTCGGTGGACGGGGGAGCCGGGTCGTCGTCTCCGCCGCAGCCTGCGGGGGCGAGGCACGCGACCAGCAGCGCGGACAGGAGCGCATGGAGGGCGGTGCGGGTGTGGTGGCGGTCGGTGGGGTCTGGAGCGCGCATGGGTCCTCGCGGGTCGTCGGGTTCAGTCGTCGTCGGTCCGCTCCACGGCGCCGGCGGTGCATCCTTCGGCGGGGCGGGGGCGGCCGCGTTGATCTTCGTCGGGGCAGCCGCTTCCCGCGCCGGCGGCGGGTCCGTTCGCGGCGGGCAGGCGGGTGGGCGTGGGGCCGCCGTGGTCGCCGAGCGCGCCGAGCCCGGGGTCGGCGAACGTCACGCCTTCGGTGCACGGGTTGTCCTCCACGCCGGCGTCGCCGTGGCGCAGGCGCGGCCACTGCACGTTGCCGGTTCCGGGGAGCACGCCGGGGTTGCCGGGGTTGCGGATGGAGCAGGTCATCGGGGTCCAGGGATGGTCGTCGAGGTTGTTGGCGAAGAGGGTGTTGTCCACGCGCAGGCTGGTGAAGGCGTCTCCGTGGGCGACGATGGCCGCGCCGAAGAAGCCTTCTCCGCCGGCGGCCTCGTTGTCGGCGAAGGTGACGTTGCGGACGTGCCCCTCGCCGGAGAACACGAGCCCGCCGCCGAGGCTCTGGTGGGCGACGTTGCCGACGACGGTGCTGTTCTCGAGCAGGAGGGTGCTGCCGTGGGGGCCCTGGTCGAGGCGCAGGCCGCCGCCGAGCCCGTCCGCGCTGTTGTGGGCGAAGGTGCTGGCGGTGATGCGCAGGTCCATGTCCTGCATCCACAGGGCACCGCCGCCGGCGGCGGCGTGGTTGCCGTCGAAGAGGACGCGGTGGAGCGTGGTGAGTCCCCGCTGCCGGTTGGGGGTCCGGAAGAGGGTGCCGAGCCCGCCGGCGCGGCTGTCGCGGATGGTGACGCCGCAGAGCGACACCCGGTCGACGTCGGCGCCGTCGATGACGATCGCGCCGCCGTTGCCGCCGGCGCCGCCCTGTTCGGCGTGGTTGAAGTTCGGGCACCCGGAGGCGCCCCCGAAGTTGAGCCCCTCGCCGGTGGCCCGGTTGTCGCGGAAGACGCTGTTGGCGAAGAGGCCGTCGCTCTGCAGGAGCCCGATGGCTCCGCCGTTCGCGCCGCGGTTGTCGATGAACGTGCTGCCCTCGACGATCACCTCGAGCGCGCCGAGGGCGTAGATGGCCCCGCCGCCGGTGTCCGGCCCGATCTCCGCGGCGCGGTTGCCGATGAAGACGGAGTCGATCACGTGCAGGCGAATGTCGCGCACGCGCACGGCGCCGCCTTCGCCGTCCCGGTAGCCCCATGCACATTCGGGGTTGGCGGCGTCCTGCGGAGTGAAGTCCTCGGCGGGTGCGTGCGCGTTCTGCAGGGTGAGGCCCTGGAGGACGACCCGCGCCTCGGTGGTGCGGTAGTTGGGCGAGTGAGCGTGGAGGATGCGCGTGCGCCGCCCCTCGCCGCGTCCGCCGTCGAGCACGATGCGTCCGTCACCGTCGAGGATGGTGTCGCGGTCGATCGGGGGTTCGAGGGCGCGGGTGATGGGGATGAGGGTGGAGTCCTCTCCGCAGTCGAAGACGATGATGCCGCCCGCGGACACCGCCTGATGAAGCGCATCTTCGGGGCAGGAGTCTGGCGTGCCGTCGCCGATCACGTGGTCCGGGGCGTCGGTGGGGACGCGCTCGAGGACGGGGGTGCAGGCGGTGGGGGGCGCTTCGGGCGGGGTGCTCGGGACGACGCTGGGGGGGGGGCGGGGGGGGGGGGGGGGGGCGGGGGGGGCGCGGCCGGGGGGGGGCGGGGGGGGGGGGGGGGCCGCCGAGGGCGGGTCGGGGTCGGTGTCGGATCCTCCGCAGGCGGCGGGGAGGGCGAGCAGGAGGGCGAGGACTCCGGCGGCGGTGCGGTGCGGCTGGCGTGCCGGGATGTGGCTTCCGGGGCGATGGGCGTTTGCGTGGCGGGGCATGGCGCGGACCTCGTGGGGTGCCGGGGCGCGCGGTGTGCGCGGGCTGGGTGGCCCGAGCATGCCATGGTCGGGGGGCGGGTGCACGCGCGTCGGGGACGTCCGTCGCGTCGGGTTCCGGGGCACGGGCGGGTGGGGCGCTTCGCGTGGCGGGCACGGAGCCCTGCGGGCGTCCTCAGTGATGGCGGGCGAGGCTGGGGGAGAGGTAGAGGGATTCGATGGTGCGGGCGGTGGAGCCGTGGAGGGTGGCCTGGCTGGAGCGTCCGGCGGGGAGCTCGAGGCGGGTGAGGCCGAGGGAGTCGGGGAGGGGCTGGCCGTAGGTGCGGGAGCCGAGCCGTCCGTCGAGGCTGATGAGGAAGGGGACGCCGCGGTCGAGGAGGGACTCGATGTCGCGGAGGAAGCGGGGGCGGTCGAGTCCCTGGTGGTATCGGGGGTCGCGGTGGGTGCTGGTTCCCTCCCACGGGGGGTCGAGGTAGACGAGGTCCGTGGTCCGCGCCTCGGCGAGGAGCTCGGCGTAGTCGGCGGCGACGGCGCGGGTGCGGCCGTGGAGGAGGGCGTGGGCGCCGAGGAGGTGCTGGCGCATGCGTTCGGGGCGGGTCCCGCGGCGGCGGTGGTCGGGGGACTGGTTGAAGGCGCCGTCGGCGTTGAATCGGACGGCGTTCTTGACGCAGCGGGCGAGGAGGAAGAGCAGGCGCGCGGGGCCTCCCTGGCGGTTCCAGGTGGCGCGCACGTCGTCGTAGAAGGCGTGCGGGTCGTCGTGCTGGGCGTGCCAGAGGCGGGCGTAGTCGTCGGCGAGGTGTTCGGGGTGGTCGAGGATCGCCTGCCAGAGCGCGGCGAGGTCGGGGAGGCTGTCGCCGAGGAGGAAGGACGCGGCGCGCTGGTGCGAGGCGGCGGCGAGGGAGAGGGCGGCGGAGCCGGCAAACGGCTCGATGAGCCGGTCCACGCGCGCGGGGACGTGCTTGAGGATCCGGGGGGCGAGGCGTCGCTTGCTGCCCTGGTAGGGGATGGGGTGAGGGACGGACGGCATGGGGGTCGCGGTTGCGTCGGGAGGCCATCGCCCCCACACGGAGAGACACGAGGGTCGCGGCGGGCGTTTGCCGAAACACAGGGAGAGAGCATCCATGACGGATCATGTCTACAAGGTTGTCGAGCTGGTCGGGTCCTCGCCGGAAGGCACGGACGCGGCGATCCGGAACGCGCTGTCGAAGGCGGCCTCCAGCGTGCGCAACATGCGCTGGTTCGAGGTTGTCGAGACGCGGGGCCACATCGAGCAGGGCAAGGTGGCTCACTTTCAGGTGACGCTGAAGGTGGGGTTCACCCTCGACTAGGTGACGCACGTCCGGATGACGCTGAAGGTGGGGTTCACCCTCGACCAGGTGTGACGCACGTCCGGATGACGCTGAAGGTGGGGTTCACCCTCGACCAGGTGACGCACGTCCGGGTGACGAGGTGTGCGCAGCGGCGGGCGTGGGAACCGTGCAGGAAGCCCGTGCGTGGCCGCCCCGCGTGCAGCGGGGCCGCCGCGCCGGTCAGGGCTGCTTCGGTACCCTGACCGGGTGCGGCTTCGCCGGGAGGTGGCGCAGGCCCATCCACGCCAGCGCGTGGAGGTGGGTGGCCACCTTGTCGACCGGCACCTGGCGGTTCTCCATCCACCATGCGCCGACGAACGTCACCATGCCGATCAGCGCCTGGGCATACATCGGCGCAAGCCGTACGTCGTATCCCGCCTCGCGGAACGCGGCGCTGAACACCTCGCCGACGCGCTCGGCCACGATCGCGAGCAGGCTCGAGAGCTGGCCGCCCGAGACCGACGTCGGGGCGTCGTGCCACAGCACGGAGAATCCGTCCGGGTCGTCCCGGATGCACGTCATCATGGCGATCACGGCCTGCTCGCTGCGCTCGCGGGCTGAGCCCGTTGAGATGGCGTCCGTGATGGCGCCGATGAGCCGCTCCATCTCGCGGTCGATGATGACCGCATAGAGCCCCTCCTTGCCGCCGAAGTGCTCGTAGAGCACGGGGCGCGATACCTTCGCCCGTGCGGCGATCTCCTCGACGCTGGTCGCCTCGTACCCCTGCTCCGCGAACACGGCCTTGCCGACCTCGATGAGCTGCGCGCGGCGCTCCGAGGCGCTCATCCGGCGCTTGGTTCGTCTCATGGTGATCGTCTCATGGTTGACAGGCTCCCTACAGGGGCGTAAGTTTCTCTCGTGTAGGTTACGCTTCTGTAACCTTCGCCACTGCAAGGAGCGAGATAGCAGACTTGCCTTCCCCGGCGCCAGCGAGATCCCGTGACAACGAGTATTGCCCGCATTCCTTCCGGCCCGGTCGCGCTTCGTCCCGTCTGGCGATCGGCGCTGCGCCGGTGGTTCCTGGACCGTCAGCTCGAGGGGTGGTTGCGGGACCTCACGCCAACGGCGTCCCTGCGGGAGACGCGGGCCCGTGTCGTCCGGATCGTCGACGAGACGCACGACACGCGCACCTTCGTGCTCGCCCCCAACGCGCGGTGGACCGGCCATCGGGCGGGTCAGCACGTGACGGTCGCGGTGGAGATCGACGGCGTGCGGGTGCGGCGGTGCTACTCGCTCTCTTCGGCCCCGGGTGCGGCGCATCCGACGATCACGGTGAAGCGGGTTCCCGGCGGCCGGGTGTCCGGTTTTCTGCACGACCACATCCGGGAGGGGGACGTCATCGGGCTCGAGGGGGTCGGGGGGGACTTCGTGGCCCCGGTTCGGGTGAGCCGTCCGCTGCTCTTCATCGCGGGGGGCAGCGGCATCACGCCGATCCTGTCCATGCTCGATGATCTCGCGGCGCGTGGCGGGCTGGCGGATGCTGTCGTGCTGGACCACGTGCGGAGTGCCGAGGATGTCATCGGCCGGTCGCGGCTTGCGTCGCTGCAGGCGTGCCATCCCGGTCTGCGGGTGCATGTGTTGCGGGACGACGATCCTGGGGGACCCGGCCGGTTCGACCCTGCGCACGTGGCGGGCCTCGTGCCGGACGCGGCGGCACGGGATGTCTACCTGTGTGGCCCCGCGGGGCTGATGGATGCCGTGCAGGCGTGGTGGGACGGTGTCCAGCCGAGCCGTCCGCTGCACCGGGAGACCTTCCGGATGGAGGTTCCCGTACCGCGGCCGGGGGCAGCGGTGCGGGTGACGCTGCCGGACGGCGCCGCGGTGACGCTGTCCGGCCAGGGCACGCTTCTCGAGCAGCTCGAGCAGGCGGGCCTGTCCCCGCGGAACGGATGCCGCATGGGCATCTGCCGCACGTGTACGTGTCGCAAGTCGCGCGGCGTCGTGGAGGACATTCGCACGGGCGCCGTCTCGGACGGACCGGACGAGGACATCTCGCTCTGCGTGTCGGTGCCCCGCACCGATCTCGAACTCGACCTGACCCCGGAGAGGCCATGAACGCCGTTGAATCCAGACCGCTCACTGCTGACGAGATCGAGGCCTTCGGGGCCGAGGTGGATGCCCTTCGGGCCGAGGTCCTCGCGGATCTGGGTCAGGCGGATGTCGACCACATTCGCGGGATGATGCGGCTGCAACGTCGTTCCGAGGCGGCCGGTCGCCTGTTGCTGGCCTTTGGCTTCGGCCCGCTGACGTTCGTCGGAGGTGCCGGGGCGCTGGCGCTGGCCAAGATCCTGGAGAACATGGAGATCGGCCACAATGTCATGCATGGGCAGTACGACTGGACGGGCGATCCGGAGCTCCAGGGTCTGCGCTACGAGTGGGACAACGTGTGTACGGGGGACAACTGGCGGCACTATCACAACGTCGAGCACCACACGTACACCAACATTCTCGGCAAGGATCGGGACATCGGGTACGACCTTCTGCGGGTGACGGCGGAGCAGCCGTGGCGGCCGGGTCATCTGGTGCAGCCGCTCAGCGCGTTGGCGCTCGCGGCGCTGTTCCAGTGGGGGGTGGGGATGCATGACCTGCGTCCTCTGGACCCGGAGGCCCGGCAGGAGCCGCTCGGATCGAAGTGGGCGCGGTGGTCGCCGTTCCTGCGCAAGGCCGGGTGGCAGATCGGCAAGGACTACGTGTTCTACCCGGTCCTTGCGTTCTGGAACGCGCCGCGCGTCCTGCTGGGCAACCTGCTCGCCAACGGCACGCGCAACGTCTGGGCGTTCTCGGTCATCTTCTGCGGGCACTTCCCGGACGGGGTGGCGTTCTTCGAGGAGGAGACGCTGGAGCGCGAGACCCGCGGGGGCTGGTATCTGCGTCAGCTCAACGGGTCGGTGAACTTCGACGGGCCGCGCTGGATGCACATCCTGAGCGGTCACCTCAGCCACCAGATCGAGCACCACCTCTTCCCGGACATTCCGGCGCATCGATATCCCACCATGTCCATGCGGATGCGGGAGATCTGCGAACGGTACGGGCAGGCGTACAACACCGGCTCCCTGCCGCGTCAGCTCTGGAGCGTGGCGCGGAACATCGTGCGGCTGTCCCTGCCCGGTGGTCGAGCCGGTCGGCCGACGTGGGATTCCGGTGCCCCGCAGGGTGCCGAGCCGCAGGCGGCCTGACGGGAAACGGGCTTGCCAAGCGGCGCTGCGTGGTGTCCACTGCGGACCAGACCACAGCACCCCGCGCGTCGAGGAAAGCCCATGTTCCGTGCCGATGTCGTTGCAGCATGCCGCCCGCTTCACCGGACCCCTTCCGCACGCGTCGTACCGCGCGGAGGAGGGTTCGGGTGGGTATCCCTGATCGCCCTGGTCGTCGTGGCGGGCTGCGCGGAGACGGTGGACGACCCCGGCACGGCGGTGCGTCACCAGGCGACCGCGACGTCGCACTACGACTTCGAGAACGAGGTGGAGGCGGGGTACTGCGCGGCGTTCGTTCCGTCGCCGGATCCGGATCGGCCGCCGGTGGCGATGCGGGACGGCTGGGGCCAGTCCTTCGACCCGGAGCGGGAGCGCCCCACGTGGAGCCGGGTGATCGAGGGCCCCCACTTCGACGGTCGCGAGGTCACGGTCGACTACAGCAAGGAGGCGGAACCGATCACGGCGGCGAGCACCACGCGGGCGCCGGACTGGGACTACATCTCGAACAACTTCCTCGTGCTGGACAGTCTCGCCCTGCTGGCCTCCACGCTGACGTCGTTCTCGGAGCAGATGTCGAGCCCGTCGCCCTCGGCGTTCGCGCGTCGGTTGACGGCGTCACTGGACACGTGTGCGGCCTTCGACGACGTGAGCGGCCTGTGCGTGTGCGGGACCGGTCCCGAGGACCGTCGCCGGAACGCGTGCCTGCCGGAGGAGGCGTCTCCCGAGGCGTTGCTGGCGTGGACCCAGGAGCTGCTGGATGACCTGCTGGACACGCTGCTGTCGGAGCTGTCGGAGGGGGTGCCCGGGGACGTGCTGGAGACGGCGCAGCGGCAGGTGCAGGAAGCGCTGGACGGGGTGGTGGACGGCGACGGTCTTCGCGAGGCGGTGGGTCTTCGGCCCGCGCTGGCCTGGATCCTGGCGCTGCTGGGTGTGGAAGTGGGTCCGGAGATGGTTCCCGGTCCGTCCTGGCTGAACACGGATCTGCGCCCGGAGATCCTGGGGGCCTGGGCGGCGCCGTGGGTCGAGGACCCCGATGCCCCGGAGGCGCTCGAGGCGCCGCTGGCGCTGCCCCTGGACATCCTGCGGATCGCGCGGGGCTGGGCGGCGTCGGTGGAAGTGGCGGCGGAGACCTACGCGAGCGCGCTGGAGGACTGGCTGACCGAGGGAGCGGTCGAGGCCGTGGAGGCCTGCGAGGGCTTGCCGGCGCGGGTCAGCGATCTGCAGGCGCAGGTCGACGCGTTCCTCGAGCTGGTCGACGGCGTCGACGAGGAGTTGGTGGAGCTGGTGACCGAGTGGGGCGCGTTCGTTGGCGATCTCGAGGAGGCCGCGGTGCGGGATCTGCGGGAGCTGGTGTCCACGGTGGTCAGCATCCTCGAGCGGGCGTGGGAGCTGCGGCAGTTCTTCGCCGAGGTGCGGGACATCGAGTCCCTTGCGCAGGTCCAGTGGGACGCGCTCATCGACGCGGTGGTCGAGCTGGGTGCCGATGTGGCGTCGGTGATCGATGGCATCGAGACGGTGCAGGGCATCGGTGCGCGGTTCGCTTCGCTCAGTGGCCGTCTGGGCGAGGGGCTGACGGCGACGCGGGAGCTGGCGAACGCATTCGTTGCCCTGGCCCGGGACAGCCGGGATGCCGGTCGTGCACTGTTCGAGGAGGCGGAGGCGTGCGCCATCGCCGTGCGGGACAGCGTGCCCGAGGGTTCCCTGTCGATGGAGAACTGCCGGATTCCTGCGCTGGAGGACGAGGAAGGCGAGGTGCTCGTGGACTCCAGCTTCCTCTGCCAGCTCCTGTCTCTGGACGTGATGAGCGAGGTCGGGCTTCCGGGGCAGGTGCGAGCGCGGGTGGAGGAGCAGTTCAACCGGGCGACGGCGCTGGTGGATGCGGTGGAGGCGAATCTGCGGGCGGTCTTCGAGGGGCTGCCATCGGAATTCGAGAACATCTTCGAACGGATGGGACAGCGGTTCCGGTCGCTGTTCGAGGTGGGGCTGGCGAGCGATGGTCGTGACTTCGCCGCGCTCCGGTGCCTGTCGCAGCAGAGCCGATGCGGCTGCAATGCCTACTGCGAGGAACACTATGACGGGGTGTGGTTCTGGGCGGCGGTGGACTACGCCGAGCGCCCGGTGGAGAGCGGGCTCGCGCAGGGGCTGTTCTTCCTCGAGCAGATCGGGTTCCTCGACCAGGTCGTGTCCTTCATCGTGGACGAGGGGCTCGGATCGCTGCTCGGGGATCTCGGGGAGGAGGTGGAGCAGCTCGCGGAGGCGATCGGGGACATCGCCGACGTGGTCACCGCCATCGCGGACTTCTTCGGGGATGCCTTCCGGTACATCGACGAGTTCGCCAGCGGGTATCATCTCGGGGCCTACAGCGAGCTGCGTCCGGATCTGCACATGTGCATCGGCTGGGCCGGCCACGGGCCGATGGCGACCTTCGGGGGTCGGGCGGATGGGGAAGGCGCCGACGACGAGCGCCGTGCGTTCGCGGTGGGGGGGCGTTTCGGTTCCCACAACCTGAGCCGCGCGCAGCGGCTGCAGTTCCGGTCGGGGGGCTTCGCCGTCTCCGCCGGGGGGCTGGACCTGAGCCTGATGCCCGCGGTGGAGATCAACATGCAGGTGGACGGGTTCAAGCCGTGGAATCCCCTGCGGCCCTTCGGGCTCCCCCTGGGCGCAGGGGCGGGCGCGTTCGATGATCTCGCGGACAACGTGGGGGCGCTGGCCTACATGCCCGACGGCGGCGGGTCGGCCCTGCGGGACCAGGTGGAGAGCGGCAGCCTTCAGCTCGTGCGCAACCTCTATCCCGTTCGCCCCGCGGACTGGGCCCCGGGGAGCGGCGGCGCCGGCGATCCGGACGACGCGGCCAACACGCTCTGGCCCCGACTCCCCGCCGGCCTCAATCTGGGCGGCACGTGGCGCGAGGTTCCGGAGTGGGAGCAGCGGTCCGTGGCCGTGGCGTCGTTCGGGCTGAATCTGGACTTCGAGATTTCGGAGAGCTGGGAACTGCCCCCCATTCTCCTGTTCAGCACGGGGACCGTGGACGTCACCCTGCAACCGAGCCTGGGCTTCTCCTTCGGGGTGGAGTGGAAGCACCAGTTCAACGCGTTCATGGACGCGTTTCTGGCCGCCCAGGATGCGAACCTGCCGGAGGACTTCCGGGACGACGGCCTGACCTGGCCGGAGGACTTCGCGCGGGACATGCACGCCATGCAGGCGCCGGACGTCAGCGCGGACAACATGACCGCGGTGAGGCTTGGTCCGTTCATCAAGGCGGACCTGAACCTGACGATCGGGGCCCGCCTGATCGAGGTCATCCTCGGTGCCAGCATGAAGCTCGAATTGACACTCAAGGCCGGCGGCTGGGGCGGGGTGCTCGACGCCAATGTCGCGCTCGCCGAGCTGATGCGCCACACGAACCCCGACGGGGACGCCACCTGCGAGCCGGTCCTGTCGACACGATCCTCCCGGAGCTGCTCCAGCAGCACCTGGGGCGCGTGCGCCACGAACGAGGACTGCCCGGCGGGCCGGTACTGTGCGCGGGGTGGGGATGACGGCGGCGGATGGTGCATGCCCGGCTGTGACCGAACAAACCCCTGCCCGTTCGGCCGGTGCGAGGAGGGCATCTGCCGGCCACCGGGCGGCTATACCGGATTCGAGCAGGACTACGCGTGTGAGGTGGAGGAGATGCCGACCGGGTCCTGCGGCATCACCGTGACGGTGCTGGGCGATGCGCTCAGCCAGACGGCCTGTGTCGACGGGTGGACCGGGTTCGACCGGTCGAGCTGCGAGGCGCTGGAGGAGCTGCTGGCGGACAGCCGCTTCGGTCCCGAGGCCGTGGCGCGACGGCTGGAGACGCTCGACGTGCTGGCGCCCGTGCGCGAGCTGCTGCTCCTGCTCGGACCCGAGCAGATGCAGCAGATGCCGCCGCAGCTCGAAGCCCGCTGGTCGAACGAGTCGTGCAACGCGCGCGACGACGGGTTCGGGACGCCGGAAGCGGATCTCGTTGCCCGGGGCCTGAGCAGCCTGGTCGCGGGCGCGATCCCGTGCAGCGCGCACGGATACTGCCTGTTGGCCGATGGCCGCGTTCATCACGGGCTGACGGCGTGGGAGTGCCAGGTGGACCGGTTCGTGGGGGCAGCCTTCGTGCCGTACCACTGCGAGCGCGACGCGCGGAGTCACGACGAGATCGTGCTCGGCTGGACGGGTGCGGGGTGCCACCCGCTGCAGGGCGGCTTCCCCAGCGCCTGCGGATGCGCGGCGGATGCGGACTGCGCCGAGGGGGAGCGCTGTCGGCCCGACGAGCACCCGACCACCGGGGAGCAGATGCCGATCGGGCACTGCGTGACCGGGCCGGAGGGCACCCGGGGCAGCACCTTCTCGTGTTCCGCGTCGCCCGGGCCGTGTCCCGCGGGTCGTGTCGCCGTGGCCGGGGCGTGTCTCATCCCCTGCGGGACCGACGACGACTGCGGAACCGACCGAGTCTGCACGTTCCCGCCGGCGTTCCTCGGGGCGGAGCGGGTACCCGTCTGCCGCCCCCGCGGCGCGAACACCGTGTTCACGGAGGAGGTCGCCCAGTTCGTTCGTGATGCGGACAGCCAGTACCCGGCGCACGCCATCACCAGCTACGCGTTGGCGAGTTTCGAACAGCTTGTGACGCTGGGACTGGGCCTCACCCTGGATCTGAAGGTGCGGTTCCTGCGCAACCCGCTGAACATCCTGGACCTCGACGATGTGATCGATCTCGCATCCAACATGCAGGCCTGGTACCAGCCGGGCCTCGAGGCCCGGTACCACCACGAGTGTCATGACGGTCAGACGCGAGAGGGAGCTGCGGGCAGCGACGCGCACCTCTTCGACCCGTCGTTCTCGCCGATCACGAACTACCAGCCGTTCGGCACCACGACCGGCGGCATCGCCGATGCGGCGAATGCAGCGCTCGGGGCCACCGGTCTTCGCGACGGCCGCCTGTGCGCAGGTGAGTCGGGCGTCTGCCGGTACCGGGGCGACCTCGAGGATGATGGGTCCTCGCCGGCGCCGGCCAACGTCCCCATCGGCAACACCGGTCGTTCCGTCGGGGAGTTCCTCGACTGGTGCGCCGGCGTCATGCCCGACGAGCGCGAGCCCGACATCCGGGAGAGCACCAACGAACAGCTCACCGGCAGCATCGTGGACACTGCGAGCTTCACGTACGACCTCGTGCTGGACTACTGGCAGACCACCGAACTCTGCGTCGGCGACGAGCCCCTCGAGGAGTTCCTGGGTTCCATGTTCGTGCAGGGCGAGGGCCCGCCCGTCCTCTTCGATGGTACCCCCAATCTCGTGCCGAACCTCGATGTTCTGACCTGCGAGTACCGCGGGCGTCACACGGATCGATGCTCGGGGAGCGACTGCCTGTTCCCCTGCGGGCAGATCATCGAGGCCCTCGGCGAGATCTGGGGCTGCATGGAGATCGCGCCCTCCGGCAGCGAGGACTCCACGATGCTGGACGCGAGCATCCGTGCCCTCGATCGCAATCCCGAGCACCTGCGTCGCCTCACCGAAGAGGGCTTCGCCCTGACCCTCTATCCCGACCTGCCTCCGAACCGGCGGTTGACCACGACCATGCTCACCAACCGGCTCCTGAACCCGTCGGTGCCCGATCACAGGCTGCGGTGGCAGCTTCTTCGCCCCGGGCTCTTCGATCCGGATCGGCGCATCATGGACATCCGGCGCATCTACCACGACGGCCGGCACGGGGCGGAGCCGTTCAGCTTCGGGGACATGGGCACGACCTTCGCGTTCCTCTACTACCCGGGGTCCACGGGCATCGCCGATCCCATGCCGGAACAGCGCGCAGACTTTTCGGCCATCGCCTTGCTGAGCCGGAACATCGGGCTCCGGTGGCATTCCCGCTTCACGAGCTGCATGGACGAGCGTTCCAGCCGCGTCGCGGAGCACGTGTGCTCGTGCACCCGGAACAGCGACTGCACGGCGATGGATCCCGACGCGGTCTGCAGCGACGCCTACCGCTCCGTCGTCGGCCGGAACATCTGCGTCTCCGGATCCACGCCGCTGCAGTGCTCGCCGGTGCGGGTGCAGCTTCCCGGTGAGGTCCAGGAGTGTCCGGACGCGCCGGATCGCCGCCCCCGCCCGGGCGGGGATGACCCGGACTTCGGCGTCCCGGGCGGGGCGTGCTGCACATCGATCGGCGAGGTCACCGGGTGCATGCAGGTGGAGCATCAGGAGGACTGTGCCGCCGTGGGCGGAACGTACACCCCCGGCGCTTCCTGCAGCCCGGCCATCTGCCCCGGCATGGTGGACGAGACCCTCGGCGGGTGCTGCCGCCCGGATGGCTTCTGCGTGGAGGCGATCACCGAGCGCATGTGCACCGAGGAGCACGAGGGCACCTTCAACCCCGGGCTGCCGTGCGAGCAGTGCCTGTGCGCGCCCGCACGGATCGATCTCGGCTCCGGGGACGGGGGGTGCGCCGCCGCGGGCGCGCCGGCCCGACCGCTCACCTGGATGATCCTGCTGCTCGGCCTGCTGGCCGTGCGCCGCCGGCGTCGCCTCGCGGTCGTCGCTGTGCTCGCGGGCCTCGCCGCTGCGCTCACCGGGGCCTGCGCGGGCGAGCCCGGAGATGTCGCCACCGGTCCCGCAGCGCTGCCCCTGTGCGGGGAGGCGGTCGCGGTTGTTCTCGGACAGGACGCGACCATGCCCAAGGATGCCAGCACCGGCGCGTGCTGCGTCGCTGCCGGTTGCTTCCCGGACGTTCCCGAATTCGTGTGTGACATGTACGACGGAGCCTGGCACGAAGGCACCCCGTGCGACGTGGCGGCGAGCTGTCCGACCATCCCCGAGGTCGGTGCCTGCTGCATGGAGGTGGGGGGCTGCGCCGCCGCGAGAACGGAGCGGGAGTGCGAAGCCCTCGTGGGGACCTGGTTGCCCCGCGGCACCTGTGGGGCCTGCCCGGAAGGCCGGCTGCGCACTTCGTGCTGCGTCGGTGGGGTCTGGGGGGACGTGGCCACGGGCGACGGCTTTGCCTGTGCCCTGAGCGAAGGGGGCGTCGTCGCGTGCTTCGATGAGACCGGCAACGCTTCCATCCGGACTCCACCCGGGGTCATGACGGCGATCGCTGCCGCCGGCGAGTGGGCGTGCGCGGTGGAAGCCCGTGGGGTCGTCACCTGCTTCGGCCCCGGCAGGGTTCCCGAGCTGGCCCCCCCGGACCGGGTCACGCATCTCGCGATGTCACCGACCCGGGCATGCACCCTCGATGAGGACGGCTCGCTCACCTGCTGGGGAAGGGCGGGGAGTGTGCTGACTCAGGGCGAGCTCGACGACCGGATCCTGACGGACATCGCCCTCGATCCGACAGGGAACTTCCTCTACGGCGTCGAGCCTGACGGCACCATCCTGCCCTACCTCGTGCGGCGAGCGTTCTCCGGACCCCTGCCCCCGTTCCGGCCGCGTCCGCTCACGGCCCTTCCGCTCGAGGCGATCCCGGGTCAGGAGGTCTTCGCCGCGCACGGCCTGGTGTGCGCCGTCCACGGCGAGACCGTCACCTGTGTGCCGGATGGGGACGCGGGTTGCGAGGCGGCCAACGGCATCCTCCGCCCGGGAAGCCTGTTCGCCCCGTTCGAGTGCACCGTGTGCGGACGCACACCGGAGGGAGCACTCGATTGCATCGGGCCGGTGGAACAGCCCGATCGGCTGCTCCGAGGGATGCCTCCCGAACGGGCGGACAGCGATCAGGGACGTACCTGTGGTGTTCTGGAAGGCGGGGGCGTCACGTGCTGGAACCTCGGTGACGGTACCGGAAGCATCATTCGGCTCATGCAGCCCCCGGCGGCGGGCACCTGCGTGGAGACGCTGCTCGACGGCTGTCCCGGGACCGAACTCACCGACTCGACCTGCCAGAGTCCCGATGATCCCTGCGCCGATCTCCGCCGCGGGGCCTGCTGCACCGCGTTCGAGTGCGTGGACGGGCTGCAGGCGACCGAGTGCAGTCTGCGGGGTGGCGTGTTCAACGACGGCATGCGCTGCAATGATCGCATCGACTGCCCCGCCACCGAGGCGGGAGCCTGCTGTGGCGAGCTGCCGGGCACCTGCACCGAAGAGGGCGTCGACGCGCGCCGCTGCGCAGCCGCCGGAGGCACGTGGTACCCGGACCGCACCTGCGAGGACGTCAACAGCTGCGCGCCCGAGGCCGGCGACTGCTGCGCCCCGGTGGGGTGCTTCGAGGACGTTCGCCCGTCCTTCTGCGCCTCCCTGGGCGGCACCTTCGTGGACGCCGGCGGCTGCGCCGCCGGGGTGTGCCAGCAGCTCCCCGAGCGCGGCGCCTGCTGCGACATGGCCACCGGCGAATGCCACGATCGCCTCGACGCCGACGCATGCGCCGCCCTCTCCGATGCCGCGGTCTTCACACCCGGGCTGCGCTGCGGAGCCTGCGACTGCCGTCCCGTCATCGTGGGCGGCGACGACGACATCGGCTGCGCCGCCTCCGGGGCCCGGCCCGGGCGAGGTACCCTCCCCCTGCTGCTCGCGATCCTGGCCGGAGTCGCGGTTCTGCGCAGGCGCAGCGCAGGGCGCCCGACCGCCCACGGAACGGCGAACGGCTGACGCCTGCACGCCCGGCGACGCCGGGCGTGCAGGCGTGCCCGGGCTCGACGTCGTCGCCGGCCTCCGGCCGCGCCGCGCGCCCACGCACAGCGTCCAGCCGCTGCGTGCGCGCCCATCGGATCCCCGGGGCGCTCCCCTCACGACCGGAGCCCCGCGGCGCCCGCCCGTCCGCGACCCCGTCTCCCGAGAGAAACTGCCCCAACCTCGACGGCGCGCTCACCAGCGCCGCTCGGCCGTCTCCTTGCTCGCGCAAGGGCGCGGTGATAGACTCCGCGACCTGCCCGCAGACCGGGGCAGCTACCGTGCGCGCGTGGGTGGCCGAACAGACAGGGAGAGCACATCGTGACGCAGTCGAGTTCCCCCGTTTCTCTCCTTGTACTCTCCCTCTTTCTCGCGCTGACGCTCGCCGCGTGCAGCGATGACGGCGACAAGGACGCGGACTCCGGCACGAGCGACCCGGAGTCCAGCACCGAGCGCCCGCCACCGCTGCCGCAGGAGACCGTGTACGAAGCTGCGAACGGCTGCTTCGTCCTTCAGGGCGAGGACGCGGACGACCGCGTCGCCTACCTCGTGGAGACCGACGGGGTCGCGTTTGCCTTCACGGCGGAGACGCCCGAGGCCGCCACCCCCTTCCTGTTCCGCGCCGCCGACCTCGGCACGTATCTGCTGTACGACACGGGCCGGCACTTTCTCACGGCGCGCGATGCCGCCGCCGTCGAGGACGGCTCCGACGCGGACAGCGGACCGCCACCGGATCCGGAGTGGGTCCTCGGCCGCGAGGCGGCCCTCCAGTCCGCCGAGACGCTCCGCATCGACCGCCACCGCTCCACCGGAGAGTGGGACCTCGCGCTGGGCGAGGTGGACCCCAGCCGGCTCCAGCTTCGCAACGGTTCCGTCGACCTCTACCTGAGCCTCGACGGCCTCGCCGCGGAGGCCGAGGGCGCCGCGCGCATCACCCTCGTGCCCGCCGATGGCTGCGTCGAGTTCCCCGAGCTCACCGTCGACGCCATCGGGGAGGTCGTGCCCCGCGAGTGGGACGACGGTGACGTGTTCGGCATCGTGGACGCGCACTCGCACCTGCTCACCAACAAGGGCTTCGGAGGCGGCGGCATGTTCCACGGAGCCCCCTATCATCGGCTGGGCGTCGAGCACGCACTGCCCGACTGCGATCATACCCATGGTGAGGACGGCCGCCGCGACATCATCGGTTTCTTCTTCGATGGCGATCAGGACCTCGACGTGGACAGCATGCTGCCCATCATCGCCTCGGGACGGACGCCGGACTTCAACCACCACACCGAGGGCTACCCCGAGTTCGTCGAGTGGCCCAGCTCCTGGCAGCGCGCCACGCACCAGATGCAGTACTACCGCTGGCTCGAGCGCGCCTGGAAGGGCGGCCTGCGCCTCGTCGTGGAGCTCGCCACCGGCAACTCCGTCCTCTGCGACTTCATGGTCGGCATCCGCGCCCAGGGGACGCTCTACGACTGCAGCGACATGGTCGGGGTCGATCGCGCCATGGAGGCCGCGCGCGAGATGGAGCGCTACATCGACGCGCAGCATGGCGGCCCCGGCGAGGGCTGGTTCCGCATCGTCGAGTCCCCCGCCGAAGCGCGCGAGGTCATCCGCAGCGGCCGCCTCGCGGTCGTCCTCGGCATCGAGACCTCCAACCTCTTCGACTGCTTCCTGAACCCGCCTCCGGGCTTCGAACCCTGCACCCCGGAAGACGTCTTCACCGCCCTCGACGACTACCACGCGCGCGGGGTCCGCGTGATCTTCCCCGTCCACAAGTACGACAACGCCTTCTCCCCCGGAGACGGCCACCGGGGCATCATCGAGCTCGGCAACCTCATCAACACCGGCCACTACTCCAACTTCGTCGACGACTGCCCCTTCGATCAGCACGTCTTCGACAGCGGCGACGTCCTCTTCGGCGGCCTCAACGAGCCCCGCGAGGAGTACAACATGCTCGCACCACTCAACATGTTCGGCTTCCGCGACAACCCCATCGTCGCCCTCCTGCCGCTCCTCTCCCGCCTCCAGGAACCGCCGATCCGCGGCAACTACTGCCAGCAGCACGGGCTGACCGCCCTGGGGCGAGCCCTCATCGAGGGCATCATCGAACGCGGCATGATCATCGACATCGCACACATCCCCCAGCACGCCGTCATCGAGGCCCTCGATATGCTCGAGGCCGCCGACTACCCCGCCAGCTCCACCCACGGCGACACCTACAACGGCCGCCTCTTCGACATCGGCGGACACGGCCGCGTCAGCGTCGGCCGCTGCGCCGACCCCGATCAGCCCGACACCCTCGGCAACGGCATCCGCAACCGCGTGCAGCTCCTGCGGGACCGCGGCCTCTACCCCGCAGCGGGCTTCTCCTTCGACATGAACGGCTTCGCCGGCGGAAGACAGCCCCGCTTCGGCGAGCTCTCCTCCTGCCCCCAGCCCCAGCCCAACCCCATCACCTACCCCTTCGCCTCCTTCGACGGCGACATCGAGTTCACCCAGCCCCAGCTCGGCAACCGCGAGGTCGATTTCAACACCGAGGGCATGATCCACATCGGGCTCCTCCCCGAGCTCATCGAGGAGCTCCGCCGCGACGGCATGAGCGACGAGGACATCGAGCCTCTCTTCCGCTCCGCCGAAGCATACCTCCGCATGTGGGAGCGCGCCGAGGAGCGCGCCGCCGCGCTGCGCTGACCCCGCGCCGACCTGGCGCTGCGCCGACTCGGCGCTGTGCTACCTCGGCACGGCGCTGACCCGACCCCGCGCCCTCACCAGTCGGTGATCATGTAGTCCTTCAGGAACTGGCCCCACACGTGGGTGCCGCTGTTGAAGCCCGAGAACACCGGATCCACGATCCGCGCCGCGCCGTCCACGATGTCCAGCGGCGGATGAAACCGGTGCATCTCCCGCTTCTCCTGCGCCAGGTGCGCCGGGTCCTCGTCCGTCACCCAGCCCGTGTCCACGCTGTTCATGTGGATGCCGTCCTCGAGGTAGTCCACCGCCGAGGTCCGGGTCATCATGTTCAGCGCCGCCTTCGCCATGTTCGTGTGCGGATGCCGGTCCGTCTTGAACACGCGGTAGAACTGCCCCTCCATCGCCGACACGTTCACGATGTGCTTGTCCCGTGTGGGCACCTTCGCCATCAGCGGCTTGAGCCTTGCGTTGAGGATGAACGGTGCCACCGCGTTCACGAGGTGGACCTCCAGCAGCTCCACCGCCGTCACGTCCGCGAGCTTCAGCCGCCAGCTGTTCACGCGGCGCAGGTCCACCTGCTGTTCGTCCGCGTCGAGCTGCCCGGCCGGGAACAGATGATGCCCGCGCTCCCCGTCCTCGGCGAGGAGCGCGATCTGGCTGAGCTGCGCCGATCCCGCAACCTCCTCGTCCCCTGCCCGTCGCAGCGCCGTCGCCAGCCGCCCCGCGTCCACGGCCCCCACCAGCGCCCGCGCCTCCGGTGACAACTCCGCGCCCGAGCGCTCGGCCTCCATCAGGTGGTCGTAGAACCCCGGCGGCCGCCGCACCGTCTGGCACGCGTTGTTGATGATGAAGTCGAGCCGGTCCAGCGTGCCGTTGAGGTGCGCACACAGCGCTTCCACACTCGGCGTGTGTCGCAGGTCCACCCCATGCACCGTCAGCCGGTCTCCCCACTCCGCAAAGTCCTCCTCCGCCGCATAGCGTCTCGCCGCGTCGTGTGGAAAACGCGTCACGCAGATCACCCGCGCCCCTGCCCGCAGCAGCATGATCGCCGCCTGGTACCCGATCTTCACCCGCGCCCCGGTCACCAGCGCCACCCGCCCACGCAGGTCCGCCGTCTGGTGTCGCTTCTCCCAGTTGAACTCGCCGCATCCCACGCACATCTGGTCGTAGAAGCGATGGACCTCCCGGAACGGCTGGCGGCACACGTAGCACACCCGCTCCTCGACCGTGTGCCCCAGAATGACCTCGCCCGCCGCGGGCGCCTCGCCCTCACGCTCCGCTCCGGCATGGACCTCCGCGGGCGCCTCGCCCTCCCGCAGCGTTCGCGAGGACTCCCCCGCCCCGTCCCCGGCGCTGGCGTGGTCCGGACCGCGCAGCGCGCGGGCGAGCGGCACGTTGTCCGGGCCGACCGCGCTGCCGAGCATCGGATCCGTTGCGCTCGCCGCGTCGTCGCGGGTCGCCAGGTCCGCCTCGCGCAGCACCCCGTGGGGGGTCGCTGCGCGACCTGCGGCGTCGTCCTCCCGATCGCCCGCGTGGGCCGGTGGCAGCGCGCCGGAGGGAGCCACCACACCCCCGCCCGAGGACTCGTCGTCCCGGGTCAGGCCCAGGCGCTCCACGTGGTGCAGCCGGCGCGGCGTCAGGAAGATGGGTACCTCCCGCATTCGGCGGATTCCGGTGCGGTCGAGCATGGCCTCGTCGGCCTCGCGGTCCTCGCGCCGGCGCTGGCGCGCCCGCTCCCGCGCGAGCGCCTTGCGGGCGTGCCGATCCGGTCGGGACACCTCGCCGGCCGCGCGCAGCAGGCGCACGCGGAGGTCCTCGTCCACCGTCGCGAGGAGGCCCCGATCCTCGCGGAGGTCCTCGAGGAGCTGGATGGCAGCACGGATGCGGTCGTCGAGATCAGTCATGGGAACAGCGGGTGCGAGGGCAGGCCGCGCCGGTGTGGCGGCCCGGGGCGGGGTACCGCAGCGGGCCTCTCGTGGGCAAGCGGAGCCGGACGGCGATCGTCCATCAGGCGCGCCGCGGCGGCGCCCTCCGGGTTGTGCCGGACGGTCCGGCCAAGGATGCGCGCGTCGAGGGGATGGGCGTTGAGGCCAGCGCGGCCTGCGGAACGAGGTTGCACAGGTGCAGCGTGCGCGGGATGGGGGGCGACCCGAGCCCACCCCGTGGGGCTGCGTCAGGGTGGTGCCATGTTGGTCCTGCTCGAGTCAGTACAGGGACTGCGCCACGCGGAGGCCGTAGATGCTGAGTCGGCCTTCCGGCCTGAGGTCAAGTCGGGTGGCCGATCTCACCCGGAAAGGGGCTTGAATCCAGGAGCCTCCACGTGCAACGGCTCGCGGCCCGTCGTCACGAACCGGGTCGGTGCCCCCCACGTGTTCGGCGCCGAACCGGTCCCACACCCACTCCTCGACGTTGCCGAGCATGTCGTGGAGGCCCCATGCGTTGGCGGGCAGCTGCCCCGTCCGCTCCGTGTGCTCGTCCGTGTTCCGGCAGTACCAGGCGATGGGGTCGAGGGCGGGCTGGAAGGGCTGGGGTGGGGTGGAGCATGAGTTCAAGACCTCACCTTCCAGGTTGCCCAGCGGTGTCGCGGTGACCGTGCCCGCGCGGGCGGCGTATTCCCACTCGGCCTCGGTGGGCAGGCGGAAGCCCCGGCAGGCGTGCACGTCGCCGCCGCGGACAAGGGTGGAGATGTCGTCCTGTTCACAGGCGAGGGTGCCGTCCTGCCACGAGCCCGTGCATCCTGCGGAGGGAAGGGTGTAGCAGGGGGGCACGCCCATGGCCTCGCTGAGGGCGTTGGTGAAGGCCACGGCGCTCCACCAGCTCACCTGCTCCACCGGGTGGTCGCCGTGGGCGGTGGACTGCGAGCAGTCCGACAGGGTCGCGGCCGCGGACTGGAAGCACGACGGATTCGCGCCTCCGCTGAGGGCCCGCCACTGGGCCTGGGTGGTTTCCGTGCGCTGGAGGAAGAACGGTCGCGTGAGGGTCACCGGTACCTGCCCCTCCTTCCAGCCCACCCGTCCGTTTTCCGAGGTGGGTGAGCCCATGGTGAACGATCCGGCGGGGATGTAGAGCATGGGAAGGTCGACCCCGCTGGGCTCCGGGTGTGGCGCGCAGCGCCGCAGCGCCGGGGCGGGGGGGCACCAGGCGCCGTCCGCGCAGTCCGAGTCCCGGGAGCACGGGTTGCCGAGCAGGGGAGGTGCCGGCTCGCATGCGGGAGGCGAGCCGTCCCAGTCGCCGTCCACGCTGCACACGAGGGTGGTGCGGCCGGCGGGCAGGTAACCTTCGTCGCACGTGTACTCGACGGTGGCCCCGGCCTCGGTGGACGTGAAGGAAGCCGCGCCGTACTCGGGCACCGGCGGATCAGGGCAGCGTTCGCGTTCGCATACGCCCTTGTCGCAGCGCGAGAACGCGTCGCAGGTCTCCTCCACCTCGCCCGTGCCGCCGCAGGCGAGCTGCTGCACCACGTTGTTGCCCAGACAGGTGGTGCCGATGATGGCATCGCAGTCGGTCGGCGTGGGATCCGTGGGCACCGATGGCGCGCCTGTGCGGTCCGCCGTGGGATCCGGGGGGAGCGAACCCCCGGTCTCGGCCGGTCCGGTCGGGACGCGGGACTCCGGTCCACTTCGACCCGGGGGCGGGTCTGCGCCAGGCTCGCATCCGCGGGCGGTACACACGAGGTCGGCCGGGCAGTCCCGGCTCTCGCGGCACTCCCGCAGACAGCGACCGTCGTCGCAGGTGAATCCTCGGGCGCAGTCCGAGTTGAGTCGGCACTCGGCCCCGGCACCGTCGTCGCCACAGCCGAGCAGGCCAGCGAGCAGAACGGACAGCGGGAAGAGGAGCAGGGCGTGTGCGGCGATGCGGTGTGGCGAACACGTCATGGCGGTCCTCGGGACATGGGGCGTCACCCACACCCGGTGGAGGGCGAATGGGGACGGGAGGGCAAGACAGGAGACGGTCCTCGGCCAGCATGCCCGGGTCCACGATGGACCGCAACGGTCCCGGCGCCCCTGGCGGAGTCCGGGCCGATGCGGCGAGCGTCCCCGGGTCCTTCCGGACGCCGGGTCGCATCGACCACGCGGGGCGCAAGAGGACCGCCGGACCGCAATCCGCCGTCCGCGCCCTTCGGACGCGAGTGGCGCTTGCGCCCGCGTCGGTCGGAGCGCACAGGGGCAGTGGTCGCCGTGCTCCCCGTCGCCCCGTCCCCGCATGTCCGGACTGCACCGCATCTTCGTCTATGGCACCCTCAAGCGGGGAGGGCGAAACCACCGCCTCCTCTCGCGGGCGCGGTTCATGGTGACGACGCACACGCTGCTGCGGTTCACGATGGTGAGCTGCGGGCCGTATCCGGCGATCGTCGCGGACGGCCGGCGCGAGATTCACGGCGAGGTCTACGAGGTGAGCGAGGAGACGCTCGAGGCGCTGGATCGGCTGGAGGACTATCCGTCGCTCTACGATCGGATCGAGGTTCCGCTGGCGGATGGCGGGACGGCGCTGACGTACGTGATGCGCCCGGAGGACGCGGAGGGCCATCCGGAGATCCCCGAAGGGCGCTGGGCGACGCTGGCGGAGCGGTCTGGCCGTTCGGAGGAAGCCTGAGCAGCCCCGGGGCGGGGCGCTATGGTGCCGCGCTGGTCCGCGCGCCGGTCATCGGTGCGACGGTGGGCGCCGTTACCGGTCGATGCAGCTCGCGCGGGTGATGCCGGGATAGCGATTCTCGGCGTCCTCGGTGCCGAGCCACTCGACCCAGTCGCGGATGAGGGCGAGGGCGGGCTCGTCGACGATGGAGCGGGCGAGGCGGGGCATGATGGCGATGGTGTTGCTGGCGTCGACGCTCATCCGGTAGACGAGGATGGAGCGGTCGGGGTCGCCGGGGATGATGTCGTAGCGGAGACCGCCCGTGCCGTCGGCGCCGGCGGCGCTGGGGGTCTTGCACACGCCGAGGAGGCGGGCCTCATCGATGTTGGGGCGCAGGTCGAGGCCGGAGGAGGCGACCTCGGAGGTGTCGTTGTGGCAGTGGGCGCAGTTGATGTCGAGCCAGGCGCGGGCGCGTTCGTCGAGGGTGCCGGTGTGGGGGTCGAAGGCGTCGGCATTGCGCGGCACGTCCGCGAGGTCATCGGGGAGACCTTCGAGGAGGCCGAGCTCGGCCCAGTGGGTGAGCTGGTTCTCGATGGAGGGGTCGTGGCGCGAGGGACCGTTGAGGTGGCGGGCCTTGGGGCCGATGACGTCGAGGTCGCGTCGCTCGCGGTGGCACTGTCCGCACTCGGTGCGTGCGGGGATGGTGTAGCGGTCGGTGGACCGCTCCTGCCCTTCGGCGTCGATCCAGGAGAAGGAGATGTTGTTGCGTCCGATGGCGCGGTGTCGTGCATCGCGGTTCTCGTCGTCCCACTCGTAGGGGGCGGCGAACCACTCGTCGGCGCGGCGGATGAGCAGTCGGGTTTCGAGGAGGTGGACTGGGGTGTCCGGGTCGCGGAGGTCCTCTCCGACGGCGAAGGTCTTGGTGATGATGGTTCCGACGGGGAAGTCGAAGGGGAGGTCGGGCTGGTAGCGCATGGGTCCGGCGCCTTCGGGGAGCCGGATGGTGCGCAGCTTGAGGGTGTCGTCGGAGAAGAGGGAGCTGTTGAGGGTGTAGACGAAGGTGCCCTCGGCGGGGATGGGCCAGCCGCGGTCGTCGGTTCCGTCGAAGAGGGCGTACTGCGAGAGCTGGTCGCAGGGGGCGTGTTCGGGGTCGTGGAAGGCCGTTCCGGCGCAGCTGGTGGTGCTTCCGATGGAGTCATCGCTGCCGCAGGCGGCGAGCGCGGCGACCGCGGGGGTCAGGAGGAGGAGCAGGGCGAGGCGTCGGGCCATGCGGTTCATCGGTTGTGGTCGGGGCGGGTTCCCTCGCCGGGGCCGACGGTCTCGAGCATGGGGGTTTCGGGCACGGGGTCGAGGCTGCAGCGGTAGGGGGCGATCTCGTTGTCGAGGTTGGCGGACAGGGTTGCGATGTCCTCGGCGATGAGGGCCTCGAGGTCCATGTTGAGGTTGAGGACGTGCCCGTCGTAGTCGTCGCCGATGCAGAACTGGAGCGGGTTGTCGCCGGTGGAGTCGGCCGGGGCGATGTTGTCGAAGACGATGTCGGGGATGCGGTCGAGGCCGGCGGGCTGCTGCAGGCGGATGGCCGCGAGGAAGAAGCCGAGGTCGCGGCCGATGTCCGGGTTGTCGCCGCCACCGGAGAAGGTGTTGTCGTACAGGTGGATGCGGCGGGGATAGACGTCGAAGTCCGGGTTGCTCCCCATGTCGAAGTCCGGGTTGAGCAGGAGGTAGTTCACGGCGGCGAAGTTCACCGACCGGTTGTCCTCGAAGACGTTGTCGAAGATCTCCACGTTGTCGCGGGCGAGGACGATCATTCCGGTGCCGCTCGGCACGTTGAAGGCCAGGTCGAAGTCGTTGGCGAAGTTCTGGAAGTTGTTGGCGATGACGGCGTTGCGGTACACGCGGGTGTCGAGGCCGTTCGTGGTCGCGAGGTTGGGCAGGTCGTGGACGAGGAAGCCGAGGGTGTTGTTGATGGAGAGGTTCTCGTAGACCTCGGCGCCGAGGGTGTTCTCGACCTGGATGCCGGAGACGTTCTCCTCGGCGACGTTCCACCGGATCACGGCGTTGTGGCACTGGCCGACGTAGATGCCGGCGTCGGAGGCGCGGCGGGCCACGTTGTGCTCCATGAGGAGGTTGCGGCACTCGACCGGGTAGACGGCGTACCGACCGTTGGAGCTGGCGGCGTCCCCGGTCCACTCGACGTGGAGCCGGCGCATGATGATCCCTTCGGTGCCGCGCACCTCGAGCCCGTTGTCGAAGGTGTTGAGGATGGTGAAGTCCTCGGCGGTGAAGTGGTCGGCGCCGGTGCCGACGAAGATGCCCTTGCCGGAGGTCGTGCCCTCCCAGTCGAGGATCGTCTCGGTGGTTCCGGCGCCCTTCAGGACCACGCATGGCGCATCGAGGGACAGCTCGCGCTCCATCTGCCAGCGGCCCGCCTCGAAGTGGATGATGTCCCCGGGCTCGGCGTCGACGAACAACTGGAAGATGGCGTCGGTATCCATGTCCGTCGTCACGGGAACCACCCGGCGGTCCATGTCCGCGCACGCCTCGTGGTGATGGTCGTTCGGGTTCAGCGGAAGCTCGGTGGCCCCTCCGTCAACGTCATCGTCGTCGTCGCCGCACGCGGGAAGGGCGAGGGCGAGCGGCAGGGCGATGCAGGCGAGGAGGCCGGCGCGGATCAGGCGAAAGGGGTGGTCGACCATGGGAGTTCCTGTCGGGATGCCGCGCAACTTCGCTGGGGAAGGGCGCGGGAGCCGCTGTCGCGGGGTGGGGAGGAGGGGGGACGATGTCGTGCGCGCCGGCTACGGCCGGCATCTCCGGTGCGAGCGCTGGCGCCCGCACGCGTAGCGATCCCCATCGTGACGATGGTCGGGAAGCCGCGTCAATGCGTGGGAATGGTGCGGTGCGCCATGGTGATCGCGGCGGGCGGCGATCCGGAGCCCAGCTTCCGTCGGGGCTCCACGCCGTTCCCGCCGAGGGCCGGAGCCGCGCTCGGCGCAGAAACTCAGGAACCGTCGCGGTGCGTGGCGCGGAGGTCACGCGCGCGCCGGCGAATGGCCTCCGCCTCGTCCTCGCCCAGCCGGTCCGCGTTGGCGAGCTGAAGCCGCATGCGCGGGTTCCCGGCGAGCCGCTCCCGATGCCGCAGCAGGAAGTCCCAGTACAGCACGGTGAAGGGACACGCGCGCTCCCCCACCCGCTCCCCGGGGTCATACCGACAGTCGGCACACGCGTTCCCCATCCGGTCGATGTACCGCCCACTGGCCACGTACGGCTTGGACGCCATCGTCCCCCCGTCCGCGTACTGGCCCATGCCGATCACGTTCGGCAGCTCCACCCACTCCACCGCGTCCGCGTACACCGCCAGGAACCACTCGTGGATCTCCCGGGGGCGCACCCCCAGCAGCAGCGCATACAGCCCCGTCACCATCAGCCGCTGGATGTGATGCGCATAGCCGAGGTCCAGTGTGGCGCGCAGGGCATCGCGCAGACAGACCATGTCCGTCTCTCCCGACCAGTAGAACGCCGGCAGGGGCTCGGTCGCCTCCAGCGCGTTGCCTTCCGCGTACTCCGGCATCCCCTGCCAGTAGATGCCCCGCACATACTCGCGCCAACCGAGCACCTGACGGATGAACCCCTCCACGGCCTCGATCGGCGCCTCCCCCGCCCGCCACGCCCGCTCCGCCCGCGCAACGACGCGCCGGGGCGACAGCAGCTTCAGGTTCAGCGACGTCGACAGCCACGAGTGATACAGCCACGCCTCCCCCGTCCACATCGCATCCTGCCACCGCCCGAAGCGCGGCAGCCGCTCGCGCACGAACGCCTCCAGCGCCTCCTCCGCCTGCGCAGGAGTCACCGGCCAGCGGAAGGTCGACAGGTCCCCCACCGCATCCGGAAAGCGCGCCTCCACCAGGTCGAGCACCTCCCGCGTCGTGGCGTCCGGCGCGACGTTCGGACCCCCTGGTCGCTCCGGAGGTCCGCCCTTCGGAAACGACGCGCGGTTCGAGACGTCGAAGTTCCACTCCCCCCCCGCCGGATCGTCCCCGTCCATCAGCACCCCGAACCGCCGCCGCAGCTCCCGGTAGAAGTACTCCAGGCGCAGCATCTTCCGCCCCTTCGCATGGGCCGCGAAGTCCTCCGGTGTCGTGAAGAAGTGCCCGTCCTCGAGCACATCCAGCGGCACTTCCGCCTCCGCGCAGGTGCGACGGAGCGCCTGCAGCACCCGCCACTCGCCCGGCAGGACCACCCGCACCCGCTCCGGACGAAACGCCTCCAGCGCCGCAGCCAGCTCTCCGGCCAGCGTCCCCGCATTGTCCGGATCGTCGAGCGCACGGTACGACATCCGCAGCCCCCGCTCCTCCTCCAGCTCCCGCGCGAAGTGACGCATTCCCGTCAGAAAGAGCGCCGTCCGCACGCGGCTCGACGGCACGTGCGTCGCCTCCTCCACCACCTCCGCCATCCACACCCGGTCCCGGTCCCGGTCCACGCCGTCGAAGAGCACACTCTCCCGGTCGAGCTGATCGCCCAGCACCACCAGCAACCACCGCGTTCGCTGCGCCATCCTGCCTCCTCTCCGACCCCCGCGCTTGGATGCGCGACCCGCTTGCAGGATGCGCGCCCGGCCCCTCCGTGCTACCGTGCCCAGTACCGGTCCGGTGTCCCGGAGCCGGTGCCGGTGCCGGTGCGGCCCTGCCGGCCTGCAGCGCCCACCCCTCCCCCCCCGCCCCGCGTGCCCACCGCATGGTCCCCGCCCGGCCCCCCGCTCCCTCCGATCCGCATACCCGGCAAGTGCTTCCCGCCAGGCCGTCTCCTTTCTCCGCCCGGGCCCCCACGCCCGCCGCCCCGCGCACCCGGCGCATGGTTTCCGTCAGGCTCAACGTCTCTCGCCTCGCGCCCGTCCTCCTTCTCGTCGCCATCGCCCCGCTCGCCGCCTGCGAGGGCTGCCCGGCGCAACGGCCTGCGTCCGCACCCGGCACCGAGGACCACGCCGCCGCCATGACCGTCGCCGAGCGCCTCGGCCAGTGGGACTTCGCCACCCTCATCGAGACCGCCCCCGTCCCCCTCCACGGCGGCGGCGAGATCGGCATCCGCGCCGCCGACTGCGCCGCATGTCACCAGGACATCCACCGCGAGTGGAGCCAGTCCACCCACGCCGCCGCCATGCGCGACCCCCAGTTCATCGCCGAGCTCGCCAAGCACGACTCCCCCCGCTGGCTCTGCGTCTCCTGCCACGCCCCCCTGCAGGACCAGCATCCCGTCCGCCTGCAGTCCGACACCCTCCTCCTCGGCGCCACCGACACCGCCCTGGGCAACCCCGAGCCCGTGCCCCACCCCGGCTTCGATCCCGCCCTCGCCGAGGAGGCCGTCACCTGCGCTTCCTGCCACGTTCGGCTGTACGAGGACGGACGAGGTACCATCCTCGGCGCCCGCGGCGACACAGACGCCCCCCACCGCGTGACCGTGGATGCCGCGTCGCTCCGCAACGCCTGCGCCCGCTGCCACACCCCCGGCGAGGGCCTCCTCACCCCCACGTTCCCCTGCTGGTTCGAGACCGACGCCGAGCTCGCCGCGGGGCCCCACGCCGACCGCGACTGCGCGAGCTGCCACATGCCCGGAACCCATCGTCCGATCGCGCTGGGGTCGCCTCCCCGCGACACCGTCCACCACTTCTGGGCGGGCGGTGGCGTCCCCAAGGACTTCCCCGGCTACGAGACCCTCCTCGATCGCGGCTGGCACCCCGGATTCTCGGCCACCGTCGGACCTCCGCGGGCCGCCGCCGACGGCACGCGCGTTCGCCTCGACCTGCACAATGACCGCGCCGGCCACGCGGTGCCCACCGCCGACCCGGAGCGCCACCTCCGCATCCACGTCCGCCTCGAGTCCGCCGACGGGCGTCTGCTCGACCACGCCACCCACCGCATCGGTCAGGAGTGGCACTGGGGGGACTCCCTGCGCAACGACCCCGCCCGCCGTCTCGACGACAATCGCCTCGCCCCCGGGGAGCGCCGGGAGCTCTCGTTCACCCTCGCCGACGCGCCCGAGGATGCGTCCGTGGTCGTCGAGATCCTCCACGTCCGCCTGGCGCCCGAGAACCTGCGCTACGCCCGCGCCACCCCCATCGATGACGACCTGCTGCGCCATCGCGCGGACGCCGCCGAGGTGGTGGCCGAGCTCGAGCGTCACTATCCGTCGTTCACCTACGTCTTCGCCGAGCGCTGGCCGGTCGGGGGCGGCCCGCCCGTGCGCGCCTCCCTCGCCGAGCTCGTCGAGCGTTCCGCCGCGGCGCAGGAGTGGACGGTGACCGATCTCGAGCAGGCCATCGACGGCTCCGGCGGGCGAGCCCTGCCACCTCCCTGATTCGGGCCGGCGGGTGGCCGTTCTGCGCACACCCAGCGCTGCGGGCGCGTTCCGCGGCCCCCTGGGCCGAGCCGACCGGCCTCAGCTTCGGGACACCTTCCGGACTCCGCGCTCCTTCAACAGGGCGGCGCAGCGATCCCGCTGGTCTCCCTGGACCACCACCGTGTCCTCCTCGACCCTGGCGCCGCAGCCGAGCCGGGTGCGCAGCCACCCGGCCCAGGCGGCGAGCTGGTCGTCCCCCAGGTCGAGGTGCGACACGACCGTGACCGGCTTGCCCCCGCGTCCCTTGCGCTCCAGCCGCAGCACCGCGCGCGCGGGCACGGCCTCCGCTCCGGAACCGGGCGCGGACGCTCCGTCCGCGCCCCGTACCGGCTCGGAGCGGCCCCCGGTCGCGACCTTCCCGCGCAGCTCCGCGAGCGCACCGAACGGGCTGTCCGTCACCGGCGTCTCGGTCTCCTCGTCCGTCCATCCCCCCTTCCTGTTCCGTGTCATCCCTCTCCCCGGTTCGTGTCGGTCCCGTGCCCGGCAGCCTTCGGCTCCTCCGGGTCGTCCGCGCCGACGACGCGATCGCGTCCAGCGCGCTTGCCCGCATACAGCCGGCGGTCGGCCCGCTGCACCACGCTGTCGATGGTATCGCCGTCGCGCCAGCCGCTCACCCCGAAGGTTGCGGTGATCGTCAGGCCGTGGATCTCCTCGCTGGCAAGCTGCCTGCGGCAGCGCTCCGCGATGCTCGACGCCTGCGCCGGCGACGAGCCGGGGCACAGCAGGAGGAACTCCTCCCCGCCCCAGCGCGCGACCGCGTCGCTCCCCCGCAGCGCTCCGGAGAGCGCCCGGGCCGTGTGCACCAGCACCTCGTCTCCCGCGGCGTGCCCGAGCGTGTCATTGATGCGCTTGAAGTGGTCGAGGTCGGCGAGCAGCACCGCGAAAGGGCGCCCGGTCTCCTCGGCTTCCCGCAGACTCCGCTCCAGCAGGTGCTGCATGGCACGCCGGTTCGCGAGACCGGTCAGCTCGTCGGTGCGTGCCCAGTGGTCGAGTGTCTCGGCACGGGCGAGGGCACCGAGGAAACGTTGCTGCACGACGGAGATGGAGCGGACGATGACGAGCAGGCCCACCAGGAAGATGTGCACGCGCAGGAGCTCTCGCGCGCTCTGGCCGGTGAAGCCACCGTTCACGTCGGCCACGGCCAGCCCGCCCGCGGTGATGATGGCGGAGGAGACGAGCACGGCGCCGGCGGCGAGGGTGCCCCGACGGTGGTCCAGGAACAGGAAGCTCGCCGCCATCAGGAGCGCCACCGCCCAGAACAGTCCGCCCGCGAGGCCCACCATGCGCTCCTCGAGCGCTCCGTCCGTGGTGAAGTGCCAGACCAGCCGCGACAGCACGAGGGCACACCCCACGCCGAAGCCCACGAGCTCCATCGTCGCCTGGGGAATCCGCCGCGCCCTCGACAGGCCCGCCAGAACCAGGAACGCGACGGTGAACGGGGGATAGATCCACCGGATGAACCAGTCGTCGGCGGAAGCGATGGCGAGGCTCAGCGCGAGAATGCCGGCGGCCACGGTGAGGGTGATCTCGAACGCCAGCCGTCGGCGCACCATGAACTCGGCGCGCACCTCCTGCGCCCGCTCGCCGGCGAGCGCCGCCACGCGCTGGGATTCGGTTGGAACCTGCGCGCCCGTGGGGGTGTTGCGGGACATGGGTGTCCGGGACGGGAAACGGCCGGGGTGTCGGCGACCCCACCGGGCCTCCCATCATGGCATGGGGCCCCGGGGCGCCGCAAGCGCCCGAGACACGCGTTTCCGGCTTTGCCACAAGCGGTCCACCGCGCGCCGCTCGCGTTGGCGCGCGCCGCCTTCGTGTGCTACCCAGCCAAGCCGCATGGATCGCCAGCCGGAGCCTGTCCCGGCCCGGGCTCGTCGCACCCCCATACTCCGGAGTGACATGGTCGGACGAACCATCCGTCGGCTGCTCGCCGCGCCGACCGACGCACGAGTCGCCATCTGCATGATCCTGTTCGTCGCGGGCGTGCGCCTCGTGCAGGAAGCCGCGCTCTTCGGCTACGAGGTCCGGGCCGGCGAGCTGCTCGGGTTCATGCCGGACTTCGTCGGCTTCTACACCGTCATGTTTCTCAGCGTCTGGGCCGCGCTGCGGTTCGGACTGCCGGGGGAAGGGGATCGCGTGACGAACCTCGCCGCCGTCGGCCTCCTGCTCGGCCTGCTGCCGCCGCTGCTCGAGAGCCTCGTGCGAAACGTCCCGGAGGCCCCCTACGACTACTTCTGGGCCTGGGAGTGGCTCTTCCACTCCCCCGAACGCCAGCCCGTGTCGGAGACGATCACGCTGTGGTTCGCCGTGCTCGGGCCCGGACTCGTGAGCCTGTGGCACACCCGCAGACCGGGTCGCGCCGCCGCGACCTCCGCGTTCACCTGGTGCCTCCTGGTCCTCCCCATCGTCGTCTTCCCGGGACTCCTCGCAGAACACGTCGACAACGACACCGTCCGCTTCGCCAACACCCTCGCGTCGTACGCCTGGTGCATCCTGCTCTACGTCGCCCTGCGCGGCCGACGACTCTGGCCCTCGTTCGCCCGCGTCAACCACGCGCTGCCCTTCGGCGCGCTCGCGCTCATCGCCGCGAGCTGGGTCGGCCAGTCCCTCTTCGACATGGCCTGGCGTGCCCTGCTGATGACGTGGACATGGACCGTGCTCATCATCCACAACGATCATTACGACGCCGAGGAGGACCGAACCCAGGGTCGCCCCGAAGGAGCCACCGGCGACGACGTCGCCTGGACCATGCTCCTGCTCCTCAACCTTCTCCTCATGGTCTTCCACCGCGCACCGCTCGTCGGCCTCGCCGCAGCCATGATGCTCCTCGCCGGGTTCCTCTACCAGCACCCCGCGATGCGCCTGAAACGCCACTTCTGCCTCTCCTACAAGGTCGAGGGCGTCTGGGCCACCTGCGCCGTCGCCGCAGGCCTCGCCCTCAACGAGTCCTTCGCCCCCGATCGCCCCCTCTTCTTCGCCTGCCTGCTGGCCTTCGGCGGTGGCGCCCTGCTCTCCATGCCCAAGGACTGGAAGGACATCGACGCCGACCGCGCCGCCGGCATCCCCACCCTCTACGTCCGCCTTTCCCGCGACGACGAAGGCGCGCTCCGCCTCCATCGCCGACTCTCCATCGCCGTCGCCGCCGCCATGGCGCTCTCTCTCGGCATCGCCCTCGCGATCGGCGCCCATCCCGTCGGCCTGGCGCTCGCCACCGCCGCCGCAGCGGGAGCGGTCGCAGCCCTCCTCGTCGAGAAACGCCCGCGCGTCGCCGTCGAGTCCTACTTCTGGCTGCTGTCGGCCTTCCTCCTCGCCCTCGCCGTCGCGATCGGGCACAGCTGAACCTGGCCAGGGACCTCCACAAGCCCGGTGAAGCCTCCGGGGCGCCGGTCACGACGCCCACAACGCACCGCGACGCGCCGCCAGGTCCCGTCGCACTTGAACCCGACACCGGACTGACGCAGTACCAACGCGTTCCGCGCCAGCTTCCCCCCCTGGCCCGATCCTCCCAGGCGCTCCCGAAGCGCCACGCACGCCCCGGATGCCCCCATGCGCCCTTCCCTCGTCCTCTCCACCGCCCTGCTCGTCACCGTCGCTCTCGCGGCCTGCGGCGACAGCAGCGACGACTCGCCGTCCACCGCCTCGGAGTCCTCCGACCCGGGCAGCCAGACGCCCAGCGTTCCCTCCGACAGCGACCCCACCAGCGACCCGGGAGACACCACCCCGTCCGGCGAACAGCCCTCCCTCGAGAACAACTTCCTCGTCGAGGAGGCCGAAGGCAACCCCGACTGCGACAACCTGCTCGAGAGCAACTGCATCATGCCGTTCCCGAGCAACTACTTCTTCGTCGACAACGAGGAGGAGCGCCGGCTCCGCTTCTTCCCCACCTCCCTCCCCGTCAACGCGCGGGGCACCCAGATGACCGACACCTACTTCGGCGAGCTCGACGGGTTCGGCATCGCCTCCCCCATTCTCATCACCTGGCCCGGCGCCAGCCTCGAGGGCACCGCCGCCATCTTCCAGCCGGGAGAGTCTCTCGAGGAGGGCAGCCTGACCGTCGTCCTCGACACCCGCACCGGTGAGCGCCTCCCCCACTGGGTCGAATTCGACTGGCTCACCGACAACGCCCGCGACCCCGTCATCGCCCTGCGGCCCGCCGTGCCCCTCGCTCACGACACCCGTTACGTCGTCGCGCTGCGCGGCTTCGTCGACGACGCAGGCGACCCCATGGAGCCCCCGCGCGGCTTCCGCGCGCTCCGCGATCGCGAAGCCTCCGTCGTCCAGGGCGTCCACGCACGACGACAGCACTTCGAGGAACACGTCTTCGCGCCCCTCGAAGAACACGGCGTGCTCCGCGACGAGATCCAGCTCGCCTGGGACTTCACCACCGCCACCCGCGAGGACAGCACCTACCTCCTTGCCACCATGCGCGAGCGGATGCTCGAGATCGTCGGCGAGGACGGACCCGAGTACATCATCGACAGCATCGAACCCGTGAACAGCGAACACATCGACTGGATGATGACCGGACGTCTCCTCGTCCCCAGCTTCCTGCTCCCCGCAGACGAGACCACCCGCATCCGCCGCATCCGACGGGACGCCGAAGGACTCCCCGTGGCCGAAGGCGTCGAGGAAGTCGAGTTCACCCTGCAGATCCCCGCCAACGCCACCGAGCGCGATGAACCCCTCGGGGTGCTCATGTACGGACACGGCTTCATCGGCAACAAGGGCCAGTCCAACGGTGGCTGGCTCCGCTCCCAGGCCGACGAGTACGGGTTCCTCATCCTCGGCCTCGACATGCAGGGCATGACCGACGGCAGCATGGACGTCTGGCTCTTCACCCTCAACCGCGACGCCACCCGCATGCCCCTGCTCGCCGAAGAGGTCATGCAGGGAATCGTCAACCACGCCGCCGCGCTCCGCATGATGGCCGGACGCTTCCTCCAGGAGACCGACGAGCGATTCTCACTCGAGGGCGAACCCATCCATGACCCCGACCGCATCTGGTACTACGGCAACTCCCAGGGCGGCACCCTCGGCACTCTCGTCATGGCCACCTCGCCCGACGTCACCCGCGGCGTGCTCGGCGTACCCGGATGCGCCTTCCCCTTCCTGCTCCAGCGCAGCACCGTCTTCTCCGACTTCACCGGACTCCTCGGCATCATCTACCGAGACCCCGTCAACGTCTCCCTCACCCTCGGACTCCTCGGCAGCGCCTTCAACCGCATCGACGGCCTCGTCTGGTCCCACTACATCGAACGGGAACAACTCCCCGGCAACGAACCACGACGCGTCCTCCTCCACGTCGCCAAGGAAGACGGACAGGTCCACAACGAACTCAGCTTCCTCCTCGGACGTGCCATCGGTGCACCCATCCTCGTCCCCACACCCCCAAGACCATGGGACGTCTGGGGACTCGATGAACAACCCTACCCATGGGAAGGAAGCGCCGTCACCGAGTTCGACTTCGGCATCCCCGACCAGGAAGACCTCCGCATCCCCGCTCCCGCAGAGACCGACACCCACGGCTGGCTCAGGCGCCTCCCCGAAGGACGCGACCAGATGATGCACTTCCTCGAAACCGGCGAAGTCAGAAACTTCTGCGACGGATACTGCTTCCACGACGGGCGACCCGACTGAACCCCCGTCAACCGGGACGAAACAAGCGCATCGTGCCGAAACGATACGAATGACGCGATGCGTTGTCCCGAAATCGTCCGCCGAAATGTTGAATCGCAATGACAGGCCTGTCATAGAACCCGGCGGAGCAACGTCTCCCCGGATGACCAGGACAACGAGCACCCGCGCCCCGGTCATCCCGTCCCAATCACCCCGCAAAGGAGTGTACCGTGCGAAGAATCAACTTTCTGCTCATCCTGCTCGCCAGCCTGGCACTGGCCTTCTCCGTGACCGCATGCGGCGACGACGACGACGACGCCACCTCCGCCGTCTCCGGTGAGCCCTCCGGCGAACCGTCCGGCGAACCCTCCGGCGAGCCCTCCGGCGAACCGTCCGGCGAACCGTCCGGCGAACCCTCCGGCGAACCCTCCGGCGAACCCTCCGGCGAGCCGACCGGCGAAGCACCCTTCGACGCCTGCCTCAACCAGGACGACTACGACATCCTCATGGATCCCGACGTCGACCAGACCACCATCGCCACGAACTGCGCTCTCGGCCAGCTCGGCGAGAGCGACGAGGACGTGCGCAACGCCGCTGTGCTCCAGTGCGTCATCGACGGCACCGACCTCTCGGCCGGCTGCGCCTCCTGCTACGGCCTGATCGTGTCCTGCACCTTCGACAACTGCCTCGGCGAGTGCGCAGCCGCACCCTCCAGCGCGGCGTGCGTCGAGTGCCGTGACGAAAACTGCCAGGCCGACTTCGACATCTGCACCGGTGACCTCGACAGCTTCGGCGGTGGGACCGGCGGCGAGACCGGCGGCGAGACCGGCGGTGAGACCGGCGGTGAGACAGCCGGCGAGACTGGCGGTGAGACCGGCCGCGAGACCTGCGGCGAACAGACTGGCGGCGAGGAGACCGGCGGAGAGGAGTAAACTCCC
>REDH01000104.1 GCA_007693585.1 Deltaproteobacteria bacterium | reverse complement strand
CGCATCCGCCCCGCCAGCCGAACATGCGCACCATCCTGCCGCGATGAACAGAACAAGCACAGAACGAATCTCGAATCCCCCATGATGCATCGCACCCCCCTTGTCTGTCGGAACGAGCCTGCCTGCCGCTGTCCAGCCAGTAAGTGCTTGGCCCTTCCGGAACAAGCGTCTGCGGAAGCGCTTCAGGAGTGGCAACCGGAGGCCGATCAGTTGGTCCTAACCTGCTGCTCTCGCGTTGAGAGGCGGTGAGGTGTCCGGGCATTTCACCACCGCCACAACTGCAAGCCAGCGGCGATCAGTTGGTGCGAGGATCCACTGTTGCCCGGAGTTCCCGATGAAACACCCGGACACGGACTTTGGTGATCACGTCCTGCATCATCTCGCAACCTCGATGTCGTCCGGCCGCTTCGGTCGGGACGAGGTCGGGGCACTTCGCGACGTGACCGATCCGACCGGCGATCAGTTCACCCAACTCATAACCCTCGAATGGGCAAGCACGTTCGGACCGCCGAGCAGTGAGTGACCGCTCGTCCACAGAAGTGGGAGCCTCGTTCACACCTGTCAACACTCATGCACCCCGGCGCCGCGCGGCGCCGGGGTGACGCAACATCTCGTCGCTCGGGAACGCTCGACCGCGATCGTCGTGAGGCCGGCTTGCTCACCTTGCGATAGCCCTGCGCGCCCCGCACCGCCCAGCGCCGGACGACCGATCACCGCGTCCGATCACCCACGCCTCCCGCGGTCGACCGTCCCGCGCGCCGGCACCTCCAGCAACCCAGACGCCGACACCCCGCGGTCCACCACCGCGAACACCCGGTCCCCCCGACGCCGCCGCACCGGCAGGCCCCCCGTGAACCGGCTGAACGCGGGCAGCACCAGCAGGCTCCCCCGCGCGCCGAGGTGAAAGCAGGGAAACCGCATGGCCTCCGCAGGCCCGCTCGCCCGAACCACCGGGTGACGATGACCGCCCACATGGGCGATGCCCTCCTCCGCCTCCCCGGGGTCGTGCACCCACACGATGCCCCCCTCCCGCCAGTGATCGCCGATCACCTCCACGCCCCACGCCGAGGCCACACGGTCCACCGCGCGGTCATGATTGCCCCGAACGAGGCGGATCGGGACGGGCTGCGAGGACCGCCACGCCACGACCCGCTCCCGGACCTCCGAGGTGAGCCCGTCCGCATGGTGGATGAGGTCACCCAGCACCAGCAGCTCCGCGGCACCCGTGGCCCGCACGAGATGGTCGAGCGCCGCGAGGGTGGCCTCCAGCCCGCCCCGCGGCAGCGGCACGCCCGCGCGGCGGAACGTGGCCTCCTTGCCGAGGTGGACGTCCGCGACGACCACGCGCCGCCGTGCCGGCACCCACAGCGCGCGATGGGCAAGGAGCTCCACCCGCTCCCCGCCCAGTTCGAGCCCGATCGATGCGCTCAGCATGACCCTGCTCCGCGATCGGGCGCGGTCGAGCACGCCCACACCCGCGAGTACACCGACCACCGCGCCCTGCTGCTGCCAGCGCCGCAACCGGAAGCGGTAAAGCAAACAAAGGCATGCACTGCCCCGGCCATCGCGCGGCAGAACAGCGCGCGGCAGAACGTCGCGCGGTAGAACATCGCCCCACAGCTCATCGCGCCCCCCCGTCCCAGGACTCCACCATCCGCCGCAGCCGGTCCTCGAGGGTCTCGCTGCCGACCCGGTTGCGCATGCGCTCGACCACGAGCGGGAAGGCCAGCGGCGTGGGCCGCTCGATGTGCCGCACCTCGATGCCATGCCGCTCCACGCGATCCAGCACCCCGACCAGCCTCGGCAGGTCGAAGGACCGGGCGAGCACCTCCTCACGCGCCTGCGCCACCAGGAGGTTGCCCGGGTCGTGCTCCACGAACACGTCCCACAGGAGGCCCGCGCTGGACTGGAGGTGCCGGTTGCTCCGACGCGCCCCGGGAAAGCCCTCGAAGACGAGCTGCGAGATGCGCGCCACCTCCCGGAAGTGCCGTCGCGCGAGCTCGGAGAGGTTGACGCTCTCCTCGACGTCTTCCTCGAGGGCTTCCCGCCCGAAGGGCTGCGCTTCGGCCAGCGCGTCTCCGAACGGCCAGTCCCTCGGCCCCAGCAACTCGATGCCGTGGTCGTTGACGGCGATGGCGAAGGTCGCCGGGCGCCACCGCGACAACCGCAGCGCGAGCAGCGCCCCCAGACCCTCGTGGACCACCCTGCCCTCGAACGGGTAGACGAAGAGGTGCGCCCCATCCCGTGCCTGCCAGCACTCCGCGAGGACACGATGGCGGTCCGGAATCACCGAGAGCGCCTCCTGCGCGCGGAGCACGGGCCGCGCGGCCTCGACCTCGGGCCCTTCCCCGCCGCCCTCCCGACACGCACCGAGGGTCTCCCGGACATGCTCGGCGAGGCACGACGAGAGAGGCAGCCGCCCCCCCGCCCACCGGGGGGACGTCGCCGGGGCGCCGCCGGCCGCCACGACCCGCGCGACGAGCCCTTCCAGCCGGTCGAAGCGCACGACGCGACCGGCGAAGAGAAACGTGTCGCCAGGTCGCAGCCCCGCGATGAATCGCTCCTCGACCGTGCCCAGCCGGCGGCCGTTCCGGAAAGCGACCTCCACCTGCGCATCGCTGACGATGGTGCCGATCCCCATGCGGTGACGCTGCCGCTGACGGGGGTCCTCCACCGTGTACAGGCCGTCCTCGTCCTCCACGAGCCGATGGTACTCCGGATTGCGCCGCAGGACGTCTCCGCCGTCGCGCAGCAGGCGCAGCACCCAGTCGAAAGAGGCTCGCGAAAGGTCCGCGAAGGAGGCCGCCTCGCACACCTCGTCGAACAGGTGAGCCGGGTGGAATCCGCCGCCGATGGCCGCCGTCACCATGTGCTGGGCGAGGACGTCGAGGGGGGCGTCGAGCGGTGTGGGCGCCTCGATGGCACCGGCCTCGATGGCGCGCCTCGCTGCGGCCACTTCCAGCAACTGAAGCGCATGGGTCGGCACGCAGTGCAACTTCATCGTTCCGCCTGGCCGATGTGCGCTGCGCCCCGCCCGCTGGAGGAGGCGCGCGACGCCCTTGATGCTGCCCACCTGAATCACGCGCTCGACCGTGGCGAAGTCGACGCCCAGATCGAGGGAAGAGGTGGCCACGACGACGCAAAGGCGTCCGGCGCGGAGCTCCTCCTCGACGGCGGCCCGATTGGCCCGGTCGAGCGAGCCGTGGTGGAGGGCGATGGCGCCCGCCCATTCCAGGCGCTGGTCGAGGATGGCATGGAACCAGTTCTCCGCCTGGTTGCGGGTGTTGGTGAAGACGAGGGTGGTGCCCTGCGCTGCGTCGAGCAGGCGCAACACCTCGGGGAGCATGCGGAGCCCCATGTGTCCGGCCCACGGGAAGGCTTCCACCGGACTCGGCACGAGGGTGTCGAGGACGAGCGGACGGGCGGCGTCGCCCCGGACGATCCGTCCTTGTCCCGACGCCCCGACCGCCGTCCGGAGTGCCTGCTGCGGGTTGCCCACTGTTGCCGAAAGTGCCCATGTGCGCACATTTCCTGCAACGGCTCGCACGCGGGTCAGCGAGAGTTCGAGCAGGCATCCCCGCTTCGTACCCATGAGCTCGTGCCATTCGTCGAGCACGACCGTGCCCACGTGTCGGAGCAGTGCGGGGGCCTCGTCGCGGGTGAGGAGCACGGCGAGGGACTCCGGGGTGGTGACGAGGACGTGGGGCAGGTTCTCTCGCTGGCGCCTGCGCACACGATCGGGGGTATCGCCGGTGCGGGTCTCGATGCGCAGGGGGAGCCCGAGGGCCTGTGCGGGAGCCTGGAGGGCCCGGGCGATGTCGTTGGCCACCGCACGCAGCGGTGTGACGTGAATCACGCGGAGGGCGTCGGGCAGGCTGCCGTCCCGTTCGAACTCGTCCGCGAGCTCCATGAGGGGGCCACAGAAGGCCGCCCAGGTCTTTCCCGCACCAGTGGACACCTGGACGAGACCGCTCCCGGACGCCCATGCGGCGCGCCAGGTCTCTTCCTGGAAGGGGTGCGGCGTCAGTCCGCGCTCCGCGTAGAAGGCCCGCAACCGATCAAGGCGCCGTTCGACGACCGACGCAGCGGCGCGTCGCCCTGGCTCTCGCTCCAGCGGGATGCGTGGCCCCCCGGTCATGACCCGAGCCTCTCGACGAGGTTCTCCAGGTTCGCCACGGTGTCGATCTCCGACACCGGCTTGTCGGTGCGCCACCGCAGAATCCTGGGGAAGCGCAGGGCGAGACCGGAACGGTGCCGGCGCGAGCGCCGTATCCCTTCGAACGCGAGCTCGAACACCTGCTCGGCCGCGACCGAGCGCACGGGGCCGAAGCGTTCTCGCGTGTTTTCACGTATCCATTTGTCCAGCCGAATGATTTCCGCATCGGTCAGTCCGGAATACGCCTTGGCGATCGGCACGAGTTCACCCTCCGCGTTCCGGACGGCGAAGGTGTAGTCCGTGTGGAGGTTCGCCCGCCTCCCGTGTCCCGCCTGAGCGTAGATCAGGACCGCGTCGAGGGTCAGCGGATCAACCTTCCACTTCCACCAGTCCCCGCGACGCCGACCCGTCCGGTACGGGCTGTTGCGCGCCTTGAGCATGAGCCCTTCCGCCCGGGCCGTGCGGGCCCCGGCCCGCAACCGAGCGGCTTCTGCCCAGCTTCCCACGTTCAGAGCCTGCGAAAGTCGCATTCCGTTACCCTCCGTGCGTCGCATGACCCCGTCCAGCATCGCGCGTCGCTCGTGCAGGGGCAGGGAACGAATGTCTCGACCCGCCCACTCGAGCAGGTCGTAGGCGAGCAGCACGACCGGCACTTCGCGCAGCAGCTTCGCTCCCACCCGCTTGCGCTGCAGGCGGCGCTGCAGGGACGAGAACGGCGCCGGGCCGTCGTCCGCCCAGGCGAGAAGCTCGCCGTCCACCACCGTCCCGGGCGGCAGCTTCAGCCCCGCTTCCACGACCTCCGGAAACTGATCCGTGACCAGCTCCCCGCCGCGCGACCAGATCCAGACCTCGTCGTCCCTGCGCACGAGCTGGCCACGGATGCCGTCCCACTTCCATTCCACGAGCCAGTCGGACGGCTCCCCCGTCAGCGAGTCGGGACCGTCGTCGAGCGCGCTGGCGAGGAAGAACGGATAGGGACGCGCACCGACGGAGGAAGAGACATCCGTTGCTGTCAGCAATGCCCAGTTGTCTTCCGTGGGCTCCCAGCCCCCCGACAGCCGGTGGGTCAGGATGTCATCCTCCAGGCCGGTCAGCGCGGCCAGCGCACGGACCACCAGCCGGCGACTGACCCCCACCCGCAGCCCGCCGGTGAGGAGCTTGGTGAAGCAGAACCGGCCGAGGGTGTGCTGGGCGGACCATGCGGCGACGACGCGTTGTCGCCGCGCCACCGGATCGTCCTCGGTCCGCAAGGGAAGGAGGATGTCCTCGATCCAGTGGGTCAGGCTGCCCTCGACGGTCGCTGGCCCGGGCAGGCCCAGGTCGAGCACCAGGGCGATCGTCTCGGCCAGGTCTCCCACGGTGGCGTAGGACTCCTCGAAGAGCCACTCCTCGAGGCCGGCCAGCTCCGTGGCCCACTGGCGCAGCTCCGCTGTCCGCACGGCCCGCCGAACACGTCCTCCGGTCAGGATGTACACGGTCCAGGCCGCATCGGCGGGACTCGCCTTCGCCAGATGAGCACGGAGCACGGACACCTTCCGCGATGTCGAGGTCGTGGAATCCAGATCACTGTACAGCCTGCAGAAATCTTCCACGTCACCCCTCCTCGCCAGCCGGCTCCCACGGCCCCTCGAGGGGGGCGGCGGCGACGCCGCGCTCGCGCAGGACCCGGACGAGCACGTCGGGGCGGCCGTGCGTCACGAGCACACGCCGGGCGCCGCTCTCCTCGATGGTCCGGAGCAATCCGGGCCAGTCCGCGTGGTCCGACAGCAGGAACCCTCGGCTGGCGGCGCGCCGGCGCCGAATGCCACGGATGCGCATCCACCCCGACACGAAGGCATGGTCGTGCACGCCGAGCCGCTTTGCCCAGCGGCTCCCGTCCACCGCCGGCGGCGCAATGGCGACGATGGGAGCGCGACGCTCGCCCGTCGGGCGGTCCTCGATCCGGCGTGTGGGCGGAAGGTCGATGCCCGCGTCGCGATACAGCTGGTTGATGGCGGCGACGGCGTCGTGCACCACGACCGGATCGCCGAGGACGGCCTGCGCCTCCGGGTGCCGATGGAGCTCGGCCAGCACGCGCTGTGCCTTGCCGAGGGAGTAGGCGAGGAGGAGGGACGACCGTCCCTGGTCGCGGTTGTGGCGGATCCAGCGGAGCACGTCGGTCGCGACGTCGGCGGGTTCCGGCCAGCGGTAGACGGGCAACGCGAAGGTCGCCTCGGTGATGAAGGTGTCGCAGGGGACGCTCTCGAAGGTCTCGCAGGTGGGATCGGCCTGTCGCTTGTAGTCGCCGGAGACCACCCACGTCTCGCGGTCGACCTCGACCCGGACCTGCGCCGAGCCGAGCACGTGGCCGGCGGGGTGCAGGGAGATGGTGGCCTTTCCGAAGGGGTGGCGTGTTCGCCAGGGGAGCACCGAGACGGGCGTCCCGGGCAGGCGGTGCTCGAGAAGGGCACGGGATGTGGGCGAGGCGAGGATCCGACCGTGCCCGGCGCGTGCGTGATCGGCGTGGGCGTGGGTGATGATCGCCCGACGGACGGCCCGCCGGGGGTCGATGTGGAGGTCGGCTGCGGGCACGTAGAGGCCTTCGGGCCGCACCTGGATGACGGGCTCGGGCACGGGGGTGTCCGGGGCGGGAGACGGAAGCGGGGGGTGGGCCGGTGGGATGCGCCGACCGTGCCGCGGTCGTCCATGGGATGCAGGCCGGTCCGGCACGGATTCGTCTGTCTCCCGGGCCGTGGGGGCGCGCCGGCCGGGAACCCGTCAGTCTCGGGCCAGCAGGGCGGCGACCTTCTCGGCGGCGAGTCGTCCGCTGCGCCAGGCGCCCTCGACGTTGCCGAGGAGGCACCAGTCTCCGCAGGCGGCGAGGTGCCGTTCGTCGTCGAGGAAGGCGCCGTCGGTGAGGGGGTTCTCGACGAAGGCGTGGCGCCAGCGGTGGGCCACGAGTGCGGCGGGGGATCCGGGCAGGCGGGCTACATCGCGGGAGAAGGCGGCGAGGAGCATGCGGCTGACGTCCTGCGGGTCACCTTCGAGGTGTTCCTCCGACCATTCGGCGGTGGCATGGAGGGTCCATCGCTCCTTTCCGGATCGGCCGGGTCGCGAGGGTTCTCGCGCGGCCCAGGTGAGGGCGGATCCATCGATGAAGGCGAGGTCGAAGGGCAGGTCGAGGCGCTGGTCGAGCGCCATGAGCAGGGTCCAGCACGCCGAGGTGCGGATGGTGGCGGCGCGCCGGGCGATGGGGTGTGTGGCGCCGATGAGCGGGGGGAGCTGCGGTGCGGGCACGGTGACGACGAGGGCGCGCGCGGCGGGGAGATCGTGTCCGTCGCCGGTGTCGAGGTGCCACCGGCCTTCGCTTCGCCGGCACTGGTTGACGCGGACGCCGCAGTGCACGGAGACGTTGCCGGAGTCGTGGAGTCCGTGGAGTTCGGCTTCGACGACCGCGGAGTTCCCGGGGACGCCGACGTAGCGGGGCACGCTCGCGGTGACGGGACGCCGGTCGCCCGCGTGCAGGGCATAGGTCGGCGTGGTGAGGACGGCGGCGGAGCCTGTGTCGACGAGCTGGTCGATGCGCTCGCGGAAGGCTTCGGAGGAGGCGGTGAAGTGCTGGCATCCGTGGTCGTAGGTGCCGTGGCTTTCGACGCGGGTGGCGAGCCGGCCGCCGGGGCGCCTCCCCTTGTCGACGATGAGCACCCCGAGTCCGAGCTCGTGGAGACGCCGGGCGCAGGCGGCTCCGGCCAGTCCCGCGCCGACAATGGCGACGTCGGTGGTGGCGGTCAGGGGGGGCATGGCGGTCCTTGGTCTCGCATCCGAAGGCAGGGAGTGGGATCGGTACCGGGGGGTGAACCGGTTCGCGGCGATGATATCGACGGTGATGCCGCTTTCGGGACTGTGCAAGCCTTGCGGCACAGGAGCCCCGCGGCGGGATGGCTGTCGGGAACGCAACGCGTTGCGCGTTGCGGCGGCGGCCGAGCTTGCGCGGACTGGTCGGACCTGTCAGAATTTCGGTGGCTGGAGAGTGGGGCGATGGGCACACCGGGGGAGGAGACGTGGAGATGGAGTCGGCACGGATTCGGGGAGCGGTTTTCGCGCTTGTGGCGGCGGTGGCCGTGGTGGCCTGGGCGGGCTGTGGGGCGGACGGAGCGGATGCGGGGGTGTCGTGCCCGGATGGATGGCTGGACATGGGTGGGGAGTGCGTCGAGCCGGGGCCCGGGTGCGAGGACGGGCTGGATCGGAACGGGGACGGGCACTGCGACCGCGAGCGGGTGGACTGGAGCCGGGAGGCGCGGCTTCCCGAGGGTGGCGACCGGCGGGACATCTACGGGCTGGGGGCGGAGCTGGAGGGGGTGGTCGAGTCCGGGCTCGCGCATGTGCTGGTGTGGCCGGTGGACATTTCGGGGGCGCTGCTGCCCTGGCAGCCGCTGCAGCGGATGCTCGATCCGGATGCCACGGAGCGGCGGGTGCTCGATCAGCAGGATCTGGCGCGGCGGATGCTCGGTTTCGGGACGACGGAGGAGATGTACGACTGGGTGGGGCTGCCCCGGTTCGACGGGTCGGAGGAGGCGATGCCGGGCGTCCGGTGGCCGGAGGGCCTCGACGCGGGGACGCCTCTGGGAGCGGGCATCATCGACACGCGGTGGGGGGAGGCGCTGACGTACTCCTGCGCGACGTGCCATGTGGCGGATCTCTTCGGGCGCACGGTGGTGGGCGCGACGAACCGGCGGGCGCGGGCGAACGAGTACTTCCACGTGGCGCGGCAGTTCTACCCGACGCTGCCCGGGGAGGTGTTCCAGTCGCTCACGGACCCGACGGAGCTGGAGCTGGAGCTGTTCCTTCAGACCCAGCAGAGCCTGCTCCAGGTGGAGACCCGGGAGCCGCTCGTGCGTGGTCTGGACACGTCGCTGGCGCAGGTGGGGTTGAGCCTGTCGAAGCGTGCGCTCGACGAGTGGGCCTCGGTGGAGCGGGCCCGCCAGCGCAACCCGCGGGAGAACCTGCTCGACCATCATGCGGCGGACTCCAAGCCCGCGGTGTGGTGGACGCTGCGGTACAAGACGCGGTGGCTCTCGGACGGCTCCATCGTGTCGGGCAACCCGATCTTCACGAACTTCCTGTGGAACGAGATCGGCCGGGGCACGGACCTCGAGCAGCTCGAGCGCTGGCTGCGGAACAACATGCACATCGTCGACGAGCTGACCGTCGCCGCGTTCGCCACCGAGGCCCCCCGTTACGAGGACTTCTTCGGGCTCGATCGCGTCGACCTCGCCGCGGCGCAGCGCGGTCAGGCGCACTTCAACGCGATCTGCAGCGCCTGCCACGGCACGTACACGAAGGGGTGGGAGCTCGACGACGCGGCCGAGCGCACGCAGGTCGAGCTGCTGCGAAACGTGCATCTCGACTATCCCCGCGAGACGCAGGTGGTCGACGTGGGGACGTCGCCCCAGCGGGCGCAGGGCATGGCGGGGTTCGCGGACCGGCTCAACGAGCTCGCGATCTCCCAGTGGATGGAGACGGTGGTGGAGGTGCAGGACGGCTACGTGCCCCCGCCGCTGGACGGCATCTGGGCCCGCTATCCGTACTTCCACAACGCGTCCGTGCCGTCGCTCTGCGAGGTCATCCGCCCGGCGCGGTTCCGGACCACGGAGTTCTGGATCGGCCCGGACGAGGATCCCGACACCGACTTCGATCACGACTGCGTCGGCCTGCCCGTGGGCGACGCCGTGCCCGCCGAGTGGCGAGACGACCCGCACAACCGGCACGACACCTCCGTGCCCGGGCTCTCGAACCAGGGGCACGAGTCCTTCCTCCTCGACGCCGACGGCAACGAGATCCTCGACGCGGCGGCTCGGCGTGACCTCGTGGAGTTCCTCAAGACCCTCTAGTCGCCATGGATCCGATCGTCCTCTACGCCATTCCGTTCTTCGTCCTCACCATGCTCGGCGAGTGGCGCCTGCTGCGGCGCCTGCGGCAGGGTGCGGGCTACACGGGCCGGGACACCGCGGCGAGCCTCTCCATGGGGGTTGGCTATCTCGTGATCGCGGGGGCCGCGGCGCTGGCCACCGTGCCGCTCTACATGTGGCTGTCGGGCTACGCCTTCTTCGACCTCTCCGGGTTCTGGTGGACGTGGCCGCTGCTCATCGTGCTCGAGGACCTCTGCTACTACTGGTACCACCGCTGCTCGCACGAGGTGCGCGTCCTGTGGGCGAGTCACGTCAACCACCACTCCTCGCGCCACTACAACCTCTCCACCGCGCTCCGGCAGTCGTGGACCACCTCGCTCACCGGCTGGGTGTTCTGGGTCCCCCTCGTCCTCCTCGGCTTCCCGGTGGAACTCATCCTGCTGCAGAAGGCGCTGAACCTCCTCTACCAGTACTGGATCCACACCGAGTCCGTCGGGCGGATCGGCCCGCTCGAGTGGGTCCTGAACACCCCGTCCCACCACCGCGTGCACCACGGGCGCAACCTGCGCTACCTCGACCGCAACTACGGGGGGATCTTCATCATCTGGGACCGGCTGTTCGGCACGTTCGAGCCCGAGCGGGACGAGGAGCCGGTGGAGTACGGGCTGATCCACCAGCTCGACAGCCACAACCCCGTGGTGATCGCCTTTCACGAGTGGAAGGCCCTGTTCCGTGACATCGCGCGGCGTCCCGCGCGGGCACTCGAGTACCTGTTCCGGCCTCCGGGCTGGCAGCCGGACGGCCGCAGCGAAACCGTGCCGGAGCTTCTGGCACGACAGCAGGCGATGGAGTCTGCACCTGCGAACCCTCCGGAACCCGTGCCGGACCCTGCGGAGTAGGGTTGCAGGCGCCCAGAATCTCGTGACCGGTCTTGCGCACCCCGCCTGAATCCGTGCCGGAACCCGCGGAGCAGGGTCCGGACGCGACGGAGGATCCCTTCGCACGCCGCTGCCGGCTCGACTCAGGTGTCGAGCGCCGCCGCGAATCGCGAGACGATGTCGCCGGCCGGGAGCACGCGCTCGATGCCCTCCACGCTGCGCCCGGCCTGCCAGTAGCGGTTGTAGCCGCCATCGCGGGTGGCGCCTCGACCGAGGGCCCAGACCGACCGGGCGGAGTACCAGGCCCGCACCCAATGCTTCGCCCGCGGATGCCTGAGCAGCCGCCTCGCGATGGGGCCGGCGCGGGTGCCGGTGCGCCGCACCCAGTCGGTCTCGATGACCGAGACGGGGACGCCGGAGATGCGCTCGGTGAGCACGATGTCCTGTTCCCGGGCATGCAGGATGGCGGCCTTGTAGTCGTCGTGCGCCGTACACTCCTCGGTAGCGATGAACCGGGTGCCCATCTGCACCGCCTCGTAGCCGAGCGCCAGGGCGCTCCGGAAGGCGTCGGGGTCTCCGACGCCGCCGGCCGCGACGAGCGGGACGCCGAGGTCCTGAAGGGTGTCGAAGAGTCGCTCCATGGGCTGGGTTCCGGCGTGTCCGCCCGCCCGTCCGTTGACGCAGATCAGGCCGTCCACGCCGGCGTCGAGGGCCCGCTCGGCCCACTTCCGCTCGGTGACGTCGTGGTAGACGACCCCGCCCACGGCATGGACCTTGTCCACGACCCAGGAGGGGTTGCCGAGGGCGGAGACGAAGAAGCGGACGCCTTCCTCGAGGGCGATGTCCACCCAGCCGCGCATGCGGTCCTCGTAGAGCTGGGAGGACTTCTCGACGAGGGCGTTGAGCCCCACCGCTCCTCCCCCGGTCCGGGCGGCGGCCTGGGCGGTGCGGAGGGTCTCGCGCAGGTCCTCGCGGTGAGCGAACACGGTGGAGAGGGGCTGAACGACGGCGACGGCGCCGGCGCCGACGACCGCCTCGACCAGGGCGCGGTTGGAGCACGGGTACATGGCGCCGCAGATCAGGGGCACGCGGGCTCCCGTGTGGTCGCGAAATCGGCTCGTCATGGGCAATCCGGAGAAGGAAGCGGGGAGGAAGCGGCAGGTGCGGATCGGGGGTCGGTGGCTCGGTGGCATCGGTGCCGTGGGCTCGGGCTCGGGCTCGGGCTCGGGCGCGGGCGCGGGCGCGGGCTGCTCAGCCCGTCTGTTCGTCGGGCTGGTCGACGTACCGCTGGTCGAGCAGGTAGCGGTCCCCGTACCGGGGGGTGAGGTCCCGGTAGAACCGGGTGAGGGTGCGCATGTCCTTCTCGAGGTCGGTGGGGTGAATCACGCCACCGAAGCCGGCTTCGCGGCGTCCGTAGTCGAGGTAGCCCAGCAGGATGGGCACGCCGGCCTGGCGCGCGACGTGCCAGAAGCCGGTCCGCCATCGGGTGACGGGCGAGCGGGTGCCCTCGGGGGTGACGGCGAGGGCGAGATCCCCTTCGTGTTCCTCGAAGAGGCGTACCATCATCTCGGTCATGCTCGGTTTGGCGGCGTTCTGGGTGCGCGGGGTGCGGTCGATGGGGATGGCCCCGGCGTCCATGAGGAGCTTTCGGACGGGGAAGCGCAGCCACTCTTTCTTGATGGTGAACCGGACGGGCAGACCGAGCAGGTCGAAGGCGGCGAGGGTGTAGAAGACGTCCAGGTTGCTGGTGTGGGGTGCGGCGGTCACGACGCAGCGTCGGTGGACATCGCCGAGTTCCTGACCCGCGATGCGGAAGCCGTCTCGCTGAAACCGTCGCCGACTGTACTCGAGGATCATGGTGCTCCGGGGGGGGTCGTTGGCCCCTTCAGGCCGGCGGCGCCGGACGGGGTCACGGCAGCCTACGCCGTGGCGGCCTTCCCGGGCAACCCCGCTGCGTCTTCAGCGCTTGTTTCCGCGGGGCGTGGTTCGCTATGCTGGAGGGTGCGACGACGGTCCGGGAGCGACCGGCGTCGTGTCGAGCAGGGATCGCGGGACCGGAGGAGAGTTGGCAGCGGAAGCGTTCGAGTCACTCCGCGTGATCGGTCGCGGGGGGATGGGGATGGTGCTGGAGGCCCGCCATCGGGCGAGCGGCGTGCCTGTGGCGATCAAGGCGCTCGTGGGCACGCATGCTCGCGCACTCGATGTGGTGGGGATGTTCCTGAACGAGGCGCGTGCGGTCGCTGCGCTTCATCACCCGGCGATCATCCACCTGCACGACCACGGCCGTCTGCGCCGGACCTGGAAGGTACCCGGGGAGCCGACGGTCCTTCCCGAGGGAACGCCGTGGATCGCGATGGAGCTGGCGTCCGGCGGAACCCTGGGTCTACGGGGGCGTCGCATGTCGTGGCCGGCGCTGCGCAGCCTCGCCGCGCTCCTTCTGGACGCCCTCGCCCATGCCCACGCTCGGGGCGTGGTCCATCGCGACATCAAGCCGGAGAACATCCTGCTGTGCACCACGTCGGATCATCGGCCTGGCGTGAAGCTGTCCGACTTCGGCATCGCTCATCTGCGCGGGGAGGACCGCTCGGACGCTCCGCTGGCGGGCACGCCCACCTACATGGCCCCGGAGCAGTTCCGGGGGCACACCGACGCGCTCGGCCCATGGACGGACCTGTACTCCCTCGGCATCGTCCTTCAGGAGCTCGCGACGGGGACCCCCCCGTACACGGCCGCCAGTGTCCCGGCGCTGGCGCAGCTGCACTTCCGGGGGGAGCGGATTCCCGTGCTCGCCGCGCGTCCGGAGTTCCCGGCGACGGTGGACACCTGGCTGCAGGGCCTCGTGGACCCCGAGATCGGGAAGCGGTTCGCGTGCGCCGCGGACGCGCTCCATGCGCTCGCCGAGCTCGACGGGGAGACCCTCCGGTCCCCGGCGCTGCGCGCGTGCCTCGCCACACTGTCTGAGATCCCGGTCGGGTCCGGCGCCGACGACGCGGACACCTCGCCGGGCCCCGATCCGACTCGGCGATCGACGGAGAGCTTCCAGCAGACCCTTGGCGCCTGGGCCACCTCCGAGAGCGCGCTGGCGGCGACGGATCCCGACGGGACCGCACCCGTGATGACCCCGCTTGCCGGGTCGTCGCCGGTGGCGCTGGACGGCCCCGTCCCGGCAGCCGGTGCCCTCCGGGACAGCGACTGGCCGGGCTGGAGCCGGCCGCCGGTCCCCTCCACCTGGCGGCGCGCCGAGATCCCCGGGCCGACGTCCGATCTTCGTGGGGTGGGGCTCGGGCTGTTCGGCCTGCGCCATGTCCCCCTCATCGGTCGCGAACACGAGCGCGACCGCATCTGGGCGGCGCTGAACGAGGTCCACGGGCACGGCCGCCCGCGCGCCGTCGTGCTCCGGGGCCCGTCGGGCTGCGGCAAGAGCCGCCTCGCCGAGTGGGTGGGACAACGGGCCGAGGAGAGCGGCGCCGCCCGGTTGATCAAGGTCGTGCACGACGCCATGCCCGGAAACGAGGACGGGGTCGAGGGGGCGCTGGCGAGACATCGCGAGCTCCGTCCGCTGTTCGACCCGCACGACCGGAGCCGGCTTCCCGACCCTGCGCCGGGGCTCTCGGACGACGAGCGCGGGGCGCTGCGCGAACTCCTCCGCAGCGGAGATGCTTCCGCGACCGCCGCTTTCGGGCGCGTCCAGGAGCGCTGGCACCTGCTCGTTCGCCTGCTCGGAGAGCTCGCAGCATCTCGCCCGCTCGTGCTGTGGCTCGACGACATCCAGTGGGGACCCGATGCGATCGGGCTGGCCAGCCACATCCTTGCCCATGCCGAGGAGTTGCCGATCCTGCTTCTGCTGACCGTCCGGGACGAGGCGCTCGTGGACCGTCCGCTGGCCCGGGCCAGGCTCGAGCGACTCGTGTCCACCCCCGGGTGCGAGGTGCTCGCGCTCTCCCCCCTGCGCACCTCCGAGCTCGGACGGCTGATCCACGAGCTCGTGGGACTCGACGCGGCCTCGAGCGCCCGCATCGCCCGGCGCACGGACGGCAACCCGCTCTTCGCGATCCAGCTCATCGGGGACTGGGTATCCCGCGGCGTGCTGCGCCCGGGGCCCCACGGTTTCCATGCCCCTGATCCGCAACCGATCGAGCAGCTCCCCCCGGATGTTCATACCGTGTGGCGCAGCCATCTTGACCGGCTCACCGAGGCCTTCGGCGGACACGGCCGTGGCGCGTTGCGCCTGGCCGCGGTCCTCGGACAGGAGGTTCAGCACACCGACTGGGCCGAGCTGGCCCGGCACGCCGCGGTGCCGATCCCCGAGGGCCTCGTGGACCACATGATCGAGCGGCGCCTCGCCCGGATGCAGCCGGACGGATGGTCGTTCGCGCACGGCATGCTGCGCGAGGTGCTCGAGGACGAGAGCCGGAGCGGGGGGTGGTGGAAGGCCGACAACGCGGTGTGCGCGGCGATGCTGCAGGAGCGCTACCAGACACGACGGGTTCGCAACCTCGCCGAGCGCCTCGGCCGCCACCTGCTCCATGCGGGACGACCCGTCGAGGCCTCGCACCACCTGCTGGATGCTGCGGCGCTGGCGGAGCATCGCTCGGACCCCGACGTGGCCCTCGCCCTGCTGGACGACGCCGAAGAGGCCCTGGCGGCCCAGGCCGACGCGCACCCGCAGTGGTCCCGCCTGCATTCGCTGCGTGCCGCCGTGCGGCTGCTCCGCCGCGAGACCCGACCTGCGGCCGAGGCCATCGAGGCCGCGCTCGCGCACGCCAACGCGGCACGAGCGGTTCACCTGCGCGCAGACGCGCTCCTGCAGCGGGGTCACCTCCGACGCCTCCAGTCGCGGCACCCGGATGCCCAGCGTGACCTCGAGGAGGCCCTCGACGGCTTCATCCGGATCGAGGACGCCGGGGGCCGCGCACGCGCGCTGCGGAGCCTGGCGTGGGCCGAGCTGCTGCAGGCCCGACTCGACGCCGCAGAGCGCCATGCGCGCGAGGCGCTGACGCTCTTCCGGGGCCTGGGAGACGGGCGCGGCGAAGCAGGTGCGTTGCGCACCCTGGGGGACATCGCGCGCAACCGGGACGACCATGTGCTCGCCGAGACGCACTTCCGCGACGCGCTGGCGGTCTTCGCGCGCATCGGCAACATCGCCGGGGTCTCGGAGTGCACGCACGGCATCGCCGAGTGCCAGCGGCTGCGCGGCGCTCTGGCGGAGGCCGAAGCGGGATACCGCCGAACCATCGAGCTGGACCTTTCCTACGGCTGCACGGAGGTGACGATCCCGCAGATCAACCTGGCGCTCGTGCAGCTCGCCCGGGGGGAGTACCGGGCCCCGCTGCGGACGATGGAGCACTTCCTCGCCCGGCTGCGGGGCGGGAGCGATGCGGGAGACCGGGGCTACATGCACTTCATGGCCGCTGTGGCGTGTGCGGGCCTCGAGGACTGGGCGGAGTTCACGCACCACATCGACCTTGCCGTCGAGGCCCTCGAGGCGTCCCGGCATGTGGACCTCGACCTCGCCCAGTACGGCGAGATCGGTGCGGAGCTGGCCGAGACCGCAGGCGAGCCCGTCCATGCCGAGCGGTTGCGTCGTCTGGCCGCCGCGCAGTGGAGGGCGCTGGGGCATCGCGAGCAGGCCGATCGGCTCGTGCGCTGAGACCGGCCCCGGGGTGGGCGGGCAGACCACTCGAGCGTGCCCGGTGAGGGAAGACCGGGTTCGGGGGAGGCAAGAACGCGCTGCGCCCCGACGGACCAGCCATCGGGGCGCAGGGGGAATCGTCGTGACGCGACGGGGGCCGGCTCACCAGCGGTCGCGACCGCCGCCGCCACCGCCACCGCGGTAACCACCGCCGCCACCGCCGCCGCGGCCACCGCGGTAACCGCC
>REDH01000192.1 GCA_007693585.1 Deltaproteobacteria bacterium | reverse complement strand
AGCACCGCCACGTCCACCCCCTGCGCCACCAGCTCCGCCTCCGCGGCCGCCGCCCAGCCCCGGTTGGCCTTCGGGCTCGCCGGAGACGGATGCAGCACCCGGCCCAGCGGAATCCGGCCGCGCCATCCATTGGCCTCCAGAACCGCGGCCGCACGGGCCTCGGCAAACGCCCCCACCCCGATCACCCGCCGCGGCGACAGCATCTCGATCGTCTCGGCCAGCGCCCGGTCACACACCTGCACGAGCGCATCCCGCTCTGCCGCCGCGAGCTTGTCCGGCGTCACGTTGCGGCCCGTATCGGCCATGAAGACCAGCGGGCACCAGTTCACCACGAAGAAGTGCCGGAAGAACGCCTCGGCCGTCCCGAACCGCTCCTGCGCCCAGCCCCAGAGCCGGCTCCCGCTCACCTCCCGACGCGTCAGCCCGAACCCTTCCACCGGCCGCTTCGGGTGCTCCCGCGCCGGCACCTCCACCGGCGCCTCCACCCCCAAAAAGCTGCGCGCCATCTCGACGTCGCCAAAGGGCACCCCCGTCTGCGCCATCCCGAACGGCCCCGGGTTCATGCCGAGCAGCAGCACCCGGCCCCGCCCGCCCCCGTAGCGCTCGATGTACCGGCGCAGTGGAAGCCGGGCATGGCGCAGCGGGTTGTAGACCATCGCCACCGGCGCCGAGAACGCGAGCGCATCCGCAGCATCCGCCAGCCGCGCCGTGATCGCGTGGAGCCCCTCGACCGTCTCCGCAGCCTCGCCTGCGCTCATCGGGCCACCCACTCCACGAAGTTCGACCAGAAGTCCGCGGCCGCCGGCGCCGAGGACGGCTGCACCATCTCCGGGTGCGACAGGACCACCGCCTGACCACACCCGCGCTCGTCGCTGACCACCGCCGCGGCACTTTCCCCAACCCGGTACAGCACCGACCACGCCGACGGCTCGAGGATGTCCAGCCGAGTACCCACGCCGTACGGAATCGCGCTCCCCGTGAGCCCGGACAGCAGTGGGTGAGATGCCAGCCCGCTCACCGAGCCGGACAGCCGGGCCGAACAGACGAATCGCACGCCGAGCGCAGTCAACCACGGGTTGGCGAGCGGGCAGTCCGCCGCCATGCTCCCCGTCCCCGCCAGCACCAGCACCCCTCCCTGCACCGACACCCACGACCAGAGCTGCCCGATGTCGAAGATCGCCTGCACCGCCGTGGCGACCACGATGTCCGCATCCGCCAGATCCGACGCCGACGCGTTCGCCACGGTCCGCACCGTCAGGCCGCCCGCTTCCAGCACCGACACCACCTCGGGCGCAACACCCGCCACGAGCACGCGCTCCCGCGCACCCGTCGGACAGTCCCGCTCCACGCAACGCTCCTCCGACGGAGGCACCCAGCCCTCACACGCGCCGTACACCCCGTCCGCACCACACGTCCGCTCCCCCAGATTGCACGGCCCCAGCTCCGAAGGCGGTTCCGTCCCCCCGTAGCACGGCAGCGTCTCCCCCTCCTCGCAACCATCCCCGAGAGGAACATCCTCGCACTGCCCCGCACTGCACTCCCCCGGACAGATGTCGAGCACCCGCTCCGCCGAACCCCGCACATCGCAGACCACCACATCCCCGCCCTCGCACCTCGGCGCCGTCCCCGGCTCGCACACCCGCGCCCGACACTCCCCACCCGAACAGTACTCCCCCGCCCCGCAAGGCTCCTCCGTCACCCCGGCCCCGTCCGCAGCACAGACCCCCGCCACCGTCCAGTCCAGGCACGTCCGCTCCCCCGGCTCGCACGCAAAGTCCACGCACACCGCCACCCCACCGCTCACCGCACACGTGCCGTCCGGCGCACAGCTCCGCGCGCTGCGTTCCCCCGTCGGGCTGCACGTCACCACCTCCGTCCCGTCACACGCGATCGTCCCCGGACGACACGGCAACGCCGGATCCAGCCCGCAGCTCCCCTGCGCACACACCTCGAACGACGGACAGTCCTCGTCCACCTCGCAGATCAGCGGCCGGCACAACCCCGAACGCTCGTGACAACGCTCGTCCGCAGCGCAGTCCGACGCCGCCTGACACACCCGCAGACAACGCTGCTGCGCGCACAGGTGCATCGACGGACAGTCGTTGTCCTCCTGACACGCCGGACGCACCTCCGCCGTCGACTCCACCCCCGGACCCGGACCCGGACCAGGCGCCTGATCGGCCGCGTCATCCGCACAGCCGCCCAGCCACAGCCCCACACACACCGCCATCACCAGCACCATTCCGGTCCGCATCCTCCGACCCTCCTGCACGAAGCCAGCCACCCCGTCCCGCGGGGCCACCCCTGCACCCTAGCCGCTCCGCGCACCGCACGCGAGCCCGTTGTCCCGCCACCACGCGCCAGCCCGGCCCACCACACCCCAGAGGGACCTCCGCACGCGCCCCCGCCCTCCCGACACCGCCCACCACGACTCCCCCCGGACGGCGCGACGCGAGCATCGCACTCGACGCCGCACCACGCACCCCACGCGCTCAGAGCGCTCCGCTGCCCCAGTCCAGAATCCGCGACCAGAACGCCGCGTGGATCCCCGCCGAGGACGGACCCGACAGGGACCGATCGCTGATGACCACCAGGCCGCCGCAGCCGATCCGCTGCGCCGCCACGATGTCGCCACGCTGCGCCTCGATGGACGGATTCGTCCGCACCACGATCGCCGCATCCGACCCCGGGGTCACCCGGACCCGGTTGCCGAACGTGTGCGGCCAGCTCCCCGCCGGCAGACCGTCCGTCAGCGGATGGCCGGGATACGCCGCCACCGGAGGGTAGGCCATCGACCCGTCGCATGCCGTCCACCGAATGCCCGTGTTGAGCAGCATGTCGTTCGCCGACCGACAGTCCGTGCCCAGCCGCGTACCGAACAGCACGAGGATTCCGCCCGCCTCCATCCAGGATCGCACCGTCCCCGGCGAATCTCCAAAGTCCGTCGACGCCCGGAAGTAGTCGAAGATGGCCACGTCAGCGCTCGACAGGTCCGCGAGCTGCACCGTTCCCCGCCGCGTCACGGTCAACCCCCACGACTCGAGGTTGCCCACAAGGAAGGCATTGTAGGCGCCGTGGCTCTCGTTCTGGTTCGGCGCGCTCTCGTTGGGCACGACCGCCCGGGTCCACGTCACGCCTTCACAACCGGGACCCGGACCCTCGCACGGGTTGTCCGAAGGACGAGTCCAGCCCTGGCAGGCACCCCAGCCGCTGTCGCCGCAGATCCGGCTGCCCAGGTTGCACGCCGGTACGTTGTCCGCACCCTCCGGACCGTCGTAGCAGGACTCCACATCCCCCGGCGTGCACTCCGGCACGGGCGAGTCGCACGGATCCTCCGCCGGGCGCGTCCAGCCCTCGCACGTTCCGCTCCAGCGACCGTCCGCCCCACAGCGCTCCGTTCCCCGGTTGCACGCGGGGACAGCCTCCGCGGAACCCTCGCCGTGGCACGCACGTTCGTCCCCGGGAAAACACTCCGCGAACACGTCGCTCGGCTCCCCGCTCTCCGTACCGCCCGGCGCGGGGCCGCTCTCCGTACCGCCCGGCGCGGGGC
>REDH01000132.1 GCA_007693585.1 Deltaproteobacteria bacterium | reverse complement strand
GTGATCAGCTCCTTCAGATAGCGGTAGAAGAAGGTCAGCAGCAACGTCGTGATGTGGTGGCCGTCACTGTCGGCGTCCATCAGCAGGATGATCCGCCCGTAGCGCAGGTTCTCCGGCGAGAAGTTCTTCCCCATCCCGCAGCCCAGCGCCGACACCACGTCCGCCAGCTCGCGGTTGGCGGCGACCTTCGCCGCCGTCGCCTGCTCCACGTTGAGCACCTTCCCCCGCAGCGGCAGGATCGCCTGCCGCCGCCGGTCCCGCCCCTGCTTCGCCGACCCGCCGGCCGAGTCGCCCTCCACGATGAAGAGCTCACTCTCCGCCGGATCGCTCGACGAGCAGTCCGCCAGCTTGCCCGGCAGGTTCAGCCGCCGGCTCGTGGGCTTCTTGCGCCGCACCTCCTTGGCCGCGCTGCGCGACGCCGCCCGCGCCCGCGCCGCCTGGATCACCCGCATCGCCACCGCGTTGCCCGCCGACTGGTTGCGGTGCAGGTACCCCTCCACCTCCTTGCGCACCAGCGACGACACCAGCGAGCGCACCTCCGGGTTGTTCAGCTTCTCCTTGGTCTGCCCCTGAAACTGCGGGTCCGGCACCAGCAGGTTCACCACCGCCAGCATCCCCTCCCGCACATCCTGCCGCTTCACGTCCACCCCGCGCGGCACGGCGTCATGCGCCTCCAGCCACGCCAGCACCGCGTCGGCCACCCCGTCCCGAAAACCGGACTCGTGCGTACCCCCGTCGTGGGTCGGAATGCCGTTCGCAAAGGAGACCACCCGCTCCGCCGTCGACTCCGTCCAGCGCAGCACGATGTCCACCACCGACCCCTCCTTCGCGTCCTCGTGGGTCACCCGGATCGTCTCGTCGTGAATCGGCAGGCCATCCACCTTCTCCAGCAGCCGCTCCAGGTAATCGGAGATCCCCCCCTCGTGCTTGAACTCCGTACGCTTGCCCTTCGCCTCGTCGCGAAAAATGACCCGCAGCCCGGCCGTCAGAAAGCTCTTGGTCTCCAGCCGCTCCGCGATCAGCTCCGCATCGAAGGTCGTCTCCTCGAAGATCTCCGCATCCGGCCGAAAGAAGATCGCCGTCCCGCTGCCCACCGCGTCCCCGACCACCGCCACCGGTCCCAGAGGAACCCCCCGTGAAAACTCCTGGCGATGCAGCTTCCCGCCCCGCCGAATCGTCGCCCGCAGCTCCGTACTCAGCGCGTTCACCACCGAGCTCCCCACCCCGTGCAGCCCGCCCGAGCGCATGTAGTTGCCCTCCTCGAACTTTCCGCCGGCGTGCAGGGTCGTCAGGATGATCTCCAGCGCGCTCCGCTTCTCCTCGGGATGCTCGTCCACGGGAATCCCGCGCCCGTTGTCCTCGATGGTCATCGACGAGCCGTCCGCATGCAGGGTCACGTCGATGGTGCTCGCATGCCCGTTGATGGCCTCGTCCACCGCGTTGTCGAGAATCTCCCAGCAGAGGTGGTGCAGCCCCCGGTGGTCCGTGCTCCCGATGTACATCGCCGGCCGCTTGCGCACCGGCTCCAGCCCGCGCAGAATCGTAATCTGCGCCGCATCGTAGGTCGCCGTCATCGCTCCTCCTCCCCGTCATCGACCAGCGGAAGCTGCGAAGGGGCGTCCTCCTCGGACGCCGGCATGGGGGCACCCGACGCCCCCTCCCCGCCTGCTGTGAGATCGTGTTCGGCGTCTTCGTCATCGGCGCCCTCTTCGGCGCTGCCCTCGCGGAAAGTCAGCTCCACGGTCCTGGGGTGGACGGCGGCGATGTAGCCCAGGCGGATGAGCTCGCGGCCCTTGCCGCCGCGCTTGGTGACGGCGAACTTGTTGGGGCGGATGACCTCGCGGCGGCCGCGGTTGGTTTCGACTTCGAGGCCGTCCATGCGCTCGGTGGTGAGGCGGAAGCCGATGACGGTATCCTTGGGATCCAGCTTGATGGCCATGACGCCCTTGCCGGCGCCGGAGAGCACGCTGACTTCGTCGACGGGGAAGAGGAGGCAGCGGCCGTTGCGGGAGGCCAGGCTGACGACTTCGCTGCCCTCGCAGGCCACGGCGCCGACGATGGCGTCCTCGGGGCGGGTGCTCTCGAGGCGCATGTAGAGGCGGCCGTTGACGGTGGAGGGTTCGCGGAACATCTCCAGGGGCAGGCGCAGGGTGCGGCCGCCGCGGGAGACGGCGACGATCCACGGGGGGGGCGCGGTGTCCGGGGGGAGGTTGGCGAGGGTCTCCTCGCTGGCCTGGGGCAGGGCGCGGGGGTCGGTGGTCCAGGCGCCGACGATGCGCTCGTTGTCCGCAAAGTCGAAGCGGGTCTGGACGGCGTCGCCGTAGCCGGTGGTCGAGGGGATGTCGGCCACGCGAAGGGTGTAGGCGCGGCCGCGGTCGGTGAAGAGGACCAGGGATTCGCGGGTGGAGGCCGGGAGCACCCAGCCCAGCTCGTCTCCCTCGCGGACGCGGATGGTGCTCAGATCGGTGTAGCTCTTCTGGCGTTTGATCCAGCCTTCGCGGGTGACCATCACGAAGGAGTCTTCGGCGACGATGTACACCTCCTCGTCGAACTCGGTGAGCTCCTGGGGGCCGGTGACGCGGGAGCGGCGGCGGTCGCCGAAGGCTTCGCGCACCTCGGCGAGCTCGCTGCGCACCAGGCCCCAGAGGCGCTCTTCGGAGGAGAGGATGGCGCGGATCTCGGCGGCGGCGGCCTCCTTCTCGGCGAGCTCGCTGCGGATGGCCTCAATCTCCATCTGGGCGAGCTTGTAGAGGCGGGTCTCGAGGATGGCTTCGGCCTGCTCGTGGTCGAGGCCGAAGCGCTCCATGAGGGCTTCGCGGGCGTCGGGCTTTCCGCTGGAGGCGCGGATGATGCGGATGGCCTCGTCGAGGGCGTCGAAGATGAGGACGAAGCCGCGCAGCAGGTGGATGCGCTTTTCGAGCTGGGAGAGGTCGTGGCGCAGGCGGCGCTCGACGACCTCGCGGCGGAAGTCGAGGAAGTAGCGGAGCATCTCGCGCAGGTCGAGGCGGCGCGGGACGGGGACGTCGGTGCCGGGGACCGGGACGAGGGCCGTGAGGTTCACCGAGAAGCGCGACTGCAGGGCGGTGCGCCTGAAGAGGTAGGCCATGGCGGCTTCGGGGTCGGCGTCGCGCTTGAGCTCGAGCACGATGCGGATGTCCTCGGTGGACTCGTCGCGGATGTCGACGACCAGCGGGAGCTTGCCGCTGCGCACGTGGTCGGCGATGTCCGTGATGAGGGTGGCCTTGTTGAGGGCCCAGGGGATGGAGTCGATGACGATGGAGGTGCGCCGGCCCTCGGTCTCCACCTGCCAGGTGCCCTGCATCTCGATGGCGCCCTGGCCGCGGGAGTAGATGTCAACGAGCTCGTCGCGGGTGTTGAGGATGGCGCAGCCGGTGGGGAAGTCGGGCCCGCGCACGTGCTTGCGGACCAGGGTCTCCAGGGGGGTGTCCGGCTCGTCGATGAGGCGGAGCAGCGCGTCCACCACCTCCCGCAGGTTGTGGGGGGGGATGCTGGTGGCCATGCCGACGGCGATGCCCGTGGCGCCGTTGATGAGCAGGT
>REDH01000112.1 GCA_007693585.1 Deltaproteobacteria bacterium | reverse complement strand
CGCGGCCCGCTCCCCCCCCCCCCCCCCCCCCGCGCCGCCCCCCGCCGCCCCCCCGCCCGCCCTCCGGGGCATGCTGTGGGTCTGGAGGACAGGGAGAAGAGGGTATCCGGGGTACGTCTCCCATCGGGGAAGGCGCGGCCGGTGCAGGTGGACGTGCTCTGGGAACGGTGGATTCCCTCGGTTATCTCGGTGCTCAGGGTCTGGCGGGCGGCAGGGGGCATGTAGGGGGTGGTGGCGGTGGTGGCGGTGGGGGTGGTGGACGCGGTACAGGCTCGTGGTGCACCTGTTCCCGCTATGATGGCGGTGGTGGCGGCGGCGGTGGCGGCGGCGGCCAGGGCGGAGCAGGAGGTGGCGGCGGTGGAGGCGGAGGCGCTTCCATCGGGCTCCTGATCTCCGGGGACTCGGTGGTCGGGCTGTCCAATGGTCTCATCTCGGCGGGAGATGGTGGAGCGGGTGGCGCGGGTGGCGCAGGTGGCGAAGGAGGCGAGGGAGGTCCCGGTGGCGCCGGGGCGGGAAGATCCGCTTCCGGCTGGTTTGGCAACGCAGGTCCGGGCGGAAACGGTGGGCGGGGTGGGACGGGCTCTCCGGGCGGTCCCGGTGGTGGTGGTGGCGGTGGTCCGTCGGTGGCGGTCTGGGGGGAGGGACAGGCCAGCCTGGTCGTCACCGAAAGCGACTTTGTGGCGGGGGAGGGCGGAGCGGGTGGCCCGTCTTCCGAGAGTAGGGCTGGTTCGCCAGGCTTCCGGGCTGAACTCATGGGTGTGGTACTTTGCGCACCGGGCGGTGTATCGTGCAGTCCCGTCCCTTCTGCGCCGACAGATGTAGCCGCCTCGCAGGGAACGAGCGCGGATCACGTCGTGGTGACATGGCAGCCTCCTGCGGACGTCGACCAGATCATGGTGTTCCGGGATGGGATGCTGGTCGCGGAACTTCCCGCAACCAGCGAGGTATTCGTGGACGACGACGCCCCGGAAGCGGGTAGCCCCCGGATCACGGGAGTTCCCCATGCCACGACGGATCTGCGAGACTTGGTCGAGGTGTCATGGAACCCGGCAGTGACGTCTGGCGATCCGGTGTCCTACATCGTCGTCAGCAGTGTGGGAGGCGTTCTCAGCGTGCCGGCGCCTGCGGTGATTGGGTCGCGCGGTGGGCCCCCGGTGCAGCGCTACCTCGTCGAGGCGAGGGGGGAGTGGGTGGATGTCGGAGTCGATACGGCGTGGTCGGATACGGAAGCGGAGGAAGGAACCATCACCATCGCCACGGCGAGTGCTTCCTTCGACAGGACGGATGGAGTTCGTCTCACGGCAACCCTGGAGGTCCTGCCTGGTGCCTGGCAGACGTACATGGTTCGTGCGGTGAACGCCCTGGGAACCAGCGAACCGACCGTCGCGGTGGAAGGTCGGCGAGCAGAGCCCGTGGTCCCTGTAATCCGGTGGCAGTGGAGCCCCAACGAGACGCCCTACCAGTACACCACGCTGGCCAACTCCGATCAGCTGATCGTTGATGACACGGGCATCGCAGTCGGAGAGTCGAGGCGCTATCGGATCATCGTCGGCGGAGATTTCAATGGTTCCGAGTATCTCGGTGGTGGTCTCGTGCGCGGTGCTGGAGTGGGCTCTCGTGTGGGCGAGTGACGTGCAGTAGCCCTGCGTCCGCGCTGCGGTCCCGTCTCCCCGGAGAAGCCTCCTGTCCGTGTGCCGTTGCCGACTCGGTGGTCTCGCCTCAGGCCTCCGCGACCTCCAGCAGCGCGAGGAAGCGGGACTCGCCGATGATCTCCGGGCCCTCGCCCGAATCGCGCAGCGTCTCGGCCTTCTTCAGCTTGCTGGAACGCCATCCGGCGCGGAACTTCTCGAGGTCGGCGTCTCCGATCACGAGCCATGTGAGGTCCTTCGAGACCCCGGAGGGTGTGGTGCCGCCGAGGGTGCGGACGCGGGCCTGGGCGTCGGCCCGCTTCATGGTCTCGAGGGTTCCGGTGAAGAGGAAGGACTGCCCGTCGAGGGGTCCGGAGGCGGGGGATTCCTGCTCGACCTCGGTGAGCTGGACCACGCCGAGGAGGTTGTCGATGACGGGGGTGAGGTCCTCGAATCCCTGGCGCAGTCCGTCGGCGAGGACTTCGGCGATGCCGTCGATGGCGATGAGTTCCTCGCGGGAGGCGTTTCGCAGGTGCTCCCAGGTGCGGAAGCGGGAGGCGAGGGTGCGGGCGAGGGTGCGTCCGAGCCCGGGGATGCCGAGGGCGGCGAGGAAGGTGTCAAGGGGCAGGGTGCGGCGGGCCTCGATGGCGGCGAGGAGGTTGTCGGCGCTCTTCTCGCCCATGCGTTCGAGGGAGATGAGGTCGGTGCGGTTGAGTCGGTAGAGGTCGGCGGGCTCGGTGGCGAGGTTGTTGTCGTAGAGCTGGGCGAGGAGCTTGGGACCGAAACCCTCGGCGTCGATGACGTCGGCGAAGTGCCGGAGTCGGCGTTGCCCGGTGGTGGCGCAGTCCTCGCGGTGATCGGCCATGAGGAGGTCTTCGCGGCGCTCGGTGGGGGCGCCGCACGAGGGGCAGGTGGTGGGGATGTTGAATGTGTTGCTGCCCGGCTCCATGAGCTCCTCCACGTGGGGGATGACGCCACCGCGGCGGGTGACGAGGAGGCGGGCTCCGGAGGAGAGGGGGTAGGCGTCGTTGTCGCCGATGGTGAGGGGCTGGCCGGCGAGCTTCTCGATGATGCCGAGGTTGTGCAGGGAGATGCGCTGGACGGTGACGCCGGAGAGGGAGACGGGGTCGACGATGGCGACGGGGTTGATGGCGCCGGTGCGGGAGACGCTCCACTCGATGTCGGCGAAGCGGGTGATTCCGCTTTCGCCCTGGTACTTGTAGGCGATGGCCCATCGCGGGTGGTGTGCGGTGGTGCCGAGGACGGCGTGTCTGGCGACGGTATGGGCCTTGTAGACGATGCCGTCGGTTTCGTAGTCGAGGGAGGCGCGTTCTGTGGAGAGGCGGTCGAAGAGGGCCTGGCCTTCGGCCGCGGTGCAGCGGCTTCCGGGGGCGGGGGTGAACCCGATTCGTTCGAGGAGGGCGGCCTTGTCGGTTTCGGTCTTCTCGTCGGAGCCGAGGACGTCGTAGGCGATGAAGCGGAGCCCGACTTCGGCGGTGCGCTGGGGGTCCTTCTGCTTGAGGGAGCCTGCGGTGAGGTTGCGGGGGTTGGCGAACTGTTCGGCGAAGCGTTGTCGGAAGGTGGAGAGGGGGAGGTAGGCCTCGCCGCGGACTTCGAGTCCGGGGGTATCGATGTGGTGGGGGATGCCCTGGACGCGCCGGATGTTTTCGGTGATGACCTCGCCGACGCGTCCGTCCCCGCGGGTGGCGCCGAGGAGGAGGCGGCCCTGGTGGTCGTATCGGATCATGAGTGCGACGCCGTCCACCTTCGGTGTGGCGACGGCGTCGTCCTCGATGCGTTCGAAGAAGCGGAGGAGCTCCTGTTCGGAGTAGCACTTTTCGAGGGAGAGCATGGGGACGGAGTGTCGGACCTTGTCACCGGTGTGGAGCTGTTCGGCGTCGTCGGGGGATGCGGCGTTGTCGTGGGAGGCGTCGGGGTCCAGTCCCCCGATGCGCAGCAGGGCGGGGGAGTCGGGGCGGAGCTGGCGGAGGCGTTCGACCATGAGGTCGAAGAGGGTATCGGGGATCTCGGGTTGATTGTGTTCGTGGTAGAGTGCGTCGTGGCGCTGGACTTCGAGTTCGAGCGTCTCGGCGTCCATGGCGAGGATCTCGATCTGGGTGGGTGGTGTGCCGTGTTCGGGCATGGGGATTCCTCTGGCCATTGGCGCGGGAAGGGACTACCGGGAGCGCGCCCGGTCGCGGATGGTCGGGCGGGGAGTGATGATGCACAAGCGGGACGGCAGAGGAAAGCGGGAAGGCGGTTGGTCGCGGGACGCTTCGGGGGGCGGGCGCGGGGATTCCCGGAGTGGCGGTGGGGGTGGCCGTGGCGCGGGAGAGCAACGGGGGAGTCCTGAGGGGCGAGGGGGACGGGGGAAGAGTCCGCGGACGGTCCCCCCGTCGTTGCTTCACGGGACGCGTGTTGCGTACGAGATCGAGTGTGATCGATGCGGGGCGGCGGATCGGTTGCCGTTCGTGCCGAAGACGCGGGGTGAGATCCTGTGTCGGGTGTGTGCGGAGGCGGAGTTCGGTCCGGACTGGGCGGGCGGGCGCGAGGTGGAGTCATCGTCGGTGCACGCGTTCACGTGCGCGGGCTGCGGGGCGGACGACACGGTGTCCTTTCGGCCGGAGCCCGGGTCGGCGCTGTTGTGTCGTCGATGTTATCGGGGGGAGGAGAAGCCGAATCCGGAGCGTATCGGGGGGGTGGTGATCGACGGTGGGGGTGGGGTGCGGCGATTTCGTCGTCGGTCGGGGGGGGAACGGGAGGAGTGACGCGGGGCGTCGCTTGCGGGTCGGGGGTGGATTGACTAGATTCGGGTGGTGTGCCGGCCCGTCGGGGTTTTCGGCCTCATCCCCCCTTCCGGTGCATCGCTTCATGGTCTTCCGCGTCCCTGCTTCTCGCCCTTTGGTGGTGCTGTTTTCGGCGCTGTTCCTGCTGTGGGCGGGGTGTTCTTCGGGGAGTGATTCCGGCGAGGGGGCGACGACGGCGGGGACCGAGCCACCGGGAAGCGAGAGCGCGGATGTGACGGACGGTCGGTCGAGCGCGGATCCACTGCCGACGGCGACTGGGCCCGGGCCCGGGCAGCCGTGTGAGGCGGGGTATCGCTTCTGTACGGGGACGCGCACGGTGGCCTTCTGCAGTGACGAAGGGGTGGTGGTGGAGGAGTCCTGTGGGGAGACCGGCCTGTGTTTTGCGGGCGAGTGTGGGGAAGAGGGGACGTGCGAGCCGTTGCAGGTGGGGTCGTGCGCGGGGTGCGACCGCTACGTGGGGTGCAATGGTGTCGGGAGTGCCGAGGGCGAGTTCGCTTCGCCGCCGGGGCGTTCGTGCGTGGAGGATGGGGATGGGGCGAGGCTGGTGGCGCAGGCGTGCGCGCCGGGTGCGACGCGCTGCACGCCTGGGAGTGAGGTGGAGGTGGACGTGTGCGACGCGTGCGGGCTGTCGTTCGAGACGCAGCGCAACTGTGCACAGGAGAACGAGACGAACGTCTGCGACGAGGGGCAGTGTGTCAGTCAGTGCGAGTTCATCGAGAAGGAGAGCCTGTACGTGGGGTGCGAGTACTGGGGTCTGGAGCTCGACCAGGCGTTCGTGCGGCAGGGGGGGGGCGTCATCGATGCGGGTGCGGCACCCTATGCGGTGATCGTGAGCAATGTGCACGATCGGATCACGGCGGACGTGGTGGTACGCTCGTGGGATCCCATTGCGCAGGAAGAGCGACTGCTCGCCGAGTTTTCGGTGCCGGCGGGTCGGCTTCAGGTGCTGTCCACGGGGGTTCCGCGGTTTCAGGGGCAGGTGCCGTTGAACGCGACGTGCACCTTGCCGGGTCAGGAGACCTGTGTGCCGGCGGACGCGTCGGAGTGTGACCCGAACGATCCGGAGTGCGTGCCGAGCGAGGAGATTTGCACTCCGGCGCGGGATCTGCGGATCTTCTGCGACAATGGATTCACGGTGCAGTGCGGAGAGAACAACCGCTGGGGTCTGGATGGTCGCTGCATCGTGGAGGAGGACACGTTGCGTGTTCGGGGCACGAGTCAGTCCTTCACGGGGATGAGGCTGTCATCCTCGATGCCGATCGTGGCGTATCAGTTCAATCCGTTGAACAACGAGCTGGTGTATTCGAACGATGCGTCGCTGTTGTACCCGACGAGCGCGATTGGCCAGAACTACTGGATCATGACGCGTCGGCAGACGTTTCCGGAGTTGAAGAGCTACCTGACGGTGGTCGGGGTTCGGGAGGGGGTGACCGAGGTGACGGTGCAGCTTCCGGAGTGGACGCCGGAGAACCCGGTGGAGACGCAGCCTGGGGCGCAGGGTGTCGGGTTGCCGGTGATGTGCGGTCGCAACGCGCCGTTCGCGTCGTGCCGCGACGGGAACGGGCAGGTGCGGGATCGCATCACGGTCTCCCTGCGCCAGTACGAGGTCCTGAACATCGCGACGAACCGTCCGGGGGCCGATCTCACGGGCACGCGGGTCACGGCGAGCCGGGACGTGGCGGTCTTTGCCGGCAGTCAGGCGGCGAACGCGCCGAACGACGACTCGTGCATCTATCGTCCCCGTCAGGACGACTGGGTGTGTGAGGCCGATCGCCAGACGCCCTGTGCGACGGCGGAGGGTTTCCCGGACATTCGGCGGTGCTCGGCTTTCGTGACCTGCTGTGCGGATCACCTTGAGCAGCAGATGATCCCGGACTTCGCGCTCGGCACGCGCTTCTACGCGGCGCGAAGCCAGCAGCGGGGGGACGAACCGGACTACTGGCGGGTACTCGCGACCCAGGATGACACCCGGGTGAGCCTGGTCGGACTGCCCGATCCGGATGAGTGGCCGTTGCCGGGGCTGGTGCCCAACCGGCGGGAGTGGACGCTGGACGCGGGGGAGTGGTTCGAGGTGCCCGCTCCGGTGGATTTCGAGATCCACGCGACACGTCCGGTGAAGGTGGGGCAGTTCCTCGCGGCGGAGCTGGCCCCGTATCCCACGAGCCTTCGCAACCAGAAGCCGCCGCACCAGAATGCAGGCACGGGTGATCCGGCGTTCATGCTTGCGGCTCCCGCCTCTCAGTATCTCGACGACTACATCTTTCTCGTGCCCCGTGGTTATGCGGAGAACTACGTGACCATCACGGCTCCGGCCGGCGCGAGCGTGGAGCTCAATGACGAGCTTGTTCCGGAGGCGGCCTGGACGACCTTCGGCACGGGTGGGTTCCGGGCGGCTCGGCTTCCTCTGGCTCCGGGCGTCCAGCGGATCACGGCATCGGCTCCCGTGGGGGCGATGGTGCACGGATACGACAGCTTCGTGAGCTACGGCTATCCGGCGGGTCTGAATTTCCGAGGTCGCCCCGTTCCTCCTCCGGCTGACTGATGCCGGTCTTCGTGCGCTCCCCATTCCCGGCCCATCCGATGAAGACATCCACCCGGCGGCTTCTGGTTCACGCGCTCCTCGTGCTGGCTCTTGGCCTGATTTCGGCGTGCGGCGACGAGGATTCGGGTGGCCCGCTGCCTTCCGGGACGGCCGGGGACCCCGGTACGGCGTCCGGCGGTGAGCCGACGAGCGCTGAGTCGACCGGAGCTTCGGTGCCGTCGTCGGTCTCGGACCCGACATCGGGCCCCCCGGGCGGTGGATCGGGTGGTGGTGTGGAGAGCAGTGGCAGGCCCGAGCCGACGGGACCGGGAAGCACCGAGGGCACCGATGCCCCACTCCCGGACCCGTCGTTGCCCCCGCTTCCTTCCGGAACCCTGTCCCTTTCTTCGGTGCAGCCATCGAGCGGGCCTTCGTCGGGAGGCACGGCGATCGTGATTCGAGGCAGCGGTTTCGACTTTCGGGATGATGTCGTCATCAATGGCCGGCTGGCCGAAGCGATCGACGTGGTGGACGAGTTCACGATCTTCGCGATGACGCCGCCCAATCCGGCGGGGTTCTACAGCGTCCGCGTGGTGGGCGAGGGGCGTGCGGCGTCGTTGCCGAATGGGTTCCGCTATCTGGAGCCGACGACGTTCGAGAGCATCGAGCCGGGATCGGGGCCGGAGACCGGCGGGACGCCCGTCACGATTCGGGGCGCGTCGTTCACGCCGGAGACGGTGGTGACCATCGGTGGGCGCAGTGCCATCGATGTGCAGTTCATGGACGAGGAGACTCTGGTGGCGCTGGTTCCCGCGGGATCACCGGGTCTGGCGGATGTTCGGATCTCTGGGCCCAACGGTTCGGCGATTGGTGAGGGCGTCTTTCGCTGGACCGCGGAACCGCTGGTCCGGAGTGTTCATCCGGCGGCCGGCAGTGCGATGGGTGGGGAGGAGGTAGTGCTTCGGGGTCGGAGCCTCGGCGCCGTCTCGGAGGTGCGGTTCGGAAGTCAGCGGGCGAGCCTTCTTGCGTCCGATGACGAGGAACTCACGGTCCGTACGCCGGCGGGTGCACCCGGGCTGGTGGCGGTGACGGTCACCAGTGATCAGGGAAGCGCTCGTCTGGACGACGCGTTTCGGTACGTGGCGCCGTCGGAGCATCTCTCGGTGGTCGGGGTGGTTCCCGGCTGGGGAAGCCTGTCGGGTGGGGATCAGGTGACGATTGCGGGGTCGTTCCCGGCGGGGGTTGATGAGGTGGTGTTCGGTGGAGTTCCTGCCGCCATCGAGGAGTCCAGGCCGAATGCGCTGTTGGTGCGTACTCCCGCGGGAGCGATGGTGGGGTGGGTGGACGTCGAGGTTGTGTCCGGCGAGGAGGGGGCGCTGCTCCCGGGCGCCTTCGAGTACCGGCCGGACCTGGTTGTCGAGGCGATGGAGCCCGGTCGCGGTGATGTGTCCGGCGGCGAGGTCGCCGAGCTGACGGGCGACGGCTTCCTGCCGCCGCTGTCGGTGCGGGTGGGGGCGTTCCATGCGGAGATCCTCGGCCACGGTCCGGGCTCGGTGACGCTTCGCGTTCCGCCGGGCAGCGCAGGCTCGGCAGATGTGGTGGTGACGAGCGCGGGGCGTCGGGCTGTGCTGGACGGAGGCTGGCTGTATACGCAGCAACCAGCCGTGTTCGCCATGACCCCACCGCGGGGCGCGATCGCCGGAAACACCCAGGTGCTGCTGTCCGGGCGGGGACTCAGCGGAGTGGAGGCAGTCCTGGTGGATGGGCGCGAGGCGCCACTGGTCGAGGAGCGGGATCCGTCGCTTCTCGCCTTCCGGACACCTCCGGGGAGCGAGGGTGCGGCGACGGTGGAGGTGGTGCTCGCGGACGGAACGCTGGCCGTGGACGACCCGTTCTTCTACTTCAATCCGTTTCTGCCTGGAGGCGGCTGGTGGGGGGATGTCATCCTCGGTGCGGTGAACGTCACGGTGCTGGACGCGGAGACAGCGGAGCCCGTGGAGGATGCGTTCGTGACCCTCTCGGTCCGTGCGACGGAGACGGTGTACACGGCGCGGACCAACGCAGCGGGTCAGGCCACCGTGTCCGGGGATGGAGTCTCGGGTGGCCAGAGCGTGCACGTGGTCGCCGAGAACTATTCGGCGGCGACCGTCCAGGACGTCAACGCCGAGAACATCGTGGTGTACCTGACCTACATCTGTACCGATCCCGATGATCCGCGCTGTGGCGATGGAGACCCGCCGCCGCCTCCGCCGCTGGGGACGATTCGTGGCCAGCTTACGGGCATCGACAAGATCGCCGATCCCGGGCCGGGACGAGTCGTGATGGGCATCGTGTATCCCACGTTCGGGATCCCGTGGAACGCCCTCCGCGATCCTCTGGGCGCGCCGCCGAGCCCGATGGGCGCGAATGCGACCATTGGCGACGGCCCGTACGCGCTTCGCGTGCTTCCTGGAGAACAGGCGGCGGTCGCATTCTGCGGCGTCTACGATCAGGCGACGTCGGAGTTCGATCCGCGGTGGATGGGGGTGGCGCGAGGGCTTTTCGTTCCTCCGGAGGGCGAGGTTGTGGCCAACATCGACTGCGATGTGCGTCTGAACCGCACCGCGACGGTCAAGCTCATGGACTCTCCTGTGCCGACCAACCCCACCATGACGAATTGGGTTACACCCTATCTGGACTTTGGCAGTGAGGGAGTCTTCGGAGGGCTGTGGCGCCTCCAGGGGCGCGGCGAGGAGTTCGCGATCGACAAGCTGCCGGCGTTCAGCGGGGTCCTCTCCGACGTGACGCTGACGGTGGCTGCGGGGGCGTCGGGGCCCGGAGACGGGCTCCCCACGTCGACCGTGATGGACCGGACGATCCGGGACATCAGCCGGCAGATCACACTGCCGTCCCTGATGTCCCCCGTTCGACTGACCCGCCCGTCCCCATTCGGTTTCGGTCGTGTGGAAGGCCGCCGTCTCGAGTGGGAGGTGACGGGCCCTGTCGCTCCCAACCTTCAGTACCTGTACATCATGGACGCCGGGCAGGAGAACGTGCTGTGGGAGATGTGGGTTCCGGGGGATCAGAACTTCGTCAACCTGCCCTACTGGCCCGCCGATGCGCCAGGCGCCCCGCTCCAGCCGGGTGAGTCCTTCGTGCTCATCGTCTTCGCCGTGGATGTGATCGGGTTCACGTTCGATGACTTCGAGTATCGGGATCTGTTCTACGACCGCTGGTCGTCATGGAGCATCAACGGGTGGTTCCTGACCTGGGACTGAACGGGGGACGAGTTGAAGATCACGCCCATGATGAGGCAGTATCTGGATGCCAAGGAGGCGCATCCCGACTGTGTCCTGCTGTTCCGGATGGGGGACTTCTACGAAGTCTTCTTTGATGATGCGGAACTCGTGGCACGGGAGCTGGACCTGACCCTGACCAGCCGTGGCAAGAAGGATGACGACCGGATTCCGATGGCCGGTGTGCCGCATCATGCAGCCGACGGATACATCCGTCGGCTGGTCGAACGAGGGCATCGCGTTGCCCTGTGTGAACAGCTGGAGGACCCTGCCCAGGCGAAGGGCATCGTCAGGCGGGGTGTGGTCCGTATCGTCACCCCGGGTCTTCTGGCCGATGACGAGGCGATCGAGGCGAAGGCCAATCACTTCCTGACCGCGCTGGCCGTGTCCAGCGTGCAGCAGGGGGACGTGGTCGCTGTGGCCTCCGTGGATCTCTCCACGGGAGAGTTCCGCATCTGCGAGGAACAGACGATCGATGCCGTGCGAGAAGAGCTTCGCCGGCTCCGACCTGCCGAGATCGTTGTCGCGGAGGGTCAGGTGGAATTGCTCGCGGGGGCGGCCGAGCTGGACGAGGTTCCGGTGACACTGCGTCCGGACGGGGCGCTGAGACTTGGTTCGGTCGTCGAGCGCTGCGGCTCGGGCCGTGCGGAAGTGGACCTGCTCCGGCAGCAGGTCGTTTCCCTGGGATCCGCGGCAATCCGGGAACGCCTCGCCGTGCTCGACCGGCGGACGTTTCGCGATCGGGCGGCGATCGATGCTGCTGCGGCGCTCGTTCTCGACTATCTCCACCACACGCAGGGTCGGGTTCCGGCACATCTGGACGCACCCGTGGTGTATCGGGTGCAGGACTTCGTGCACCTGGATCCGGCGTCGGCCGCGAATCTCGAGATCTTCGAGACCCTGATGGGCGGGCAGCAGCGGGGTAGCCTGTTCTCGGTGATCGACCGAACCGTGACGGGGCCGGGTGGCCGTCGCCTGCGGACGTGGTTGTCGTACCCGCTTACGGCGGGCGAGACCATTCGGCGGAGGCAGGCCGCCGTGACTGCGCTGGTGGACAACCTCCGGGGGCGCGAGGCCGTTCGGGAGCTGTTGTCCCGCAGCGCGGACATCCAGCGAGTATCCTCGCGCCTCGCGAGCGGTCAGGCCCATGCGCGCGACCTTGTCCGGCTGGGAGACACTCTGGGTCGCATTCCCGAGCTGAAGACCGAGCTGGCAAGTCTGCCGTCGGAGCGCCTTCACTGGTTGGCCGAGCGCCTCGATCCGTGCGAGGACGTACGGCTGGCCATCTCCGAAGCGCTCGTGGACGAGCCTCCGCTCACGTTCGCGGAGGGAGGGGTCATTCGGTTCGGATATGACAGTCGCCTGGACGAGCTCGTCGCTCTCTCCGGGTCAGGAAAGGACTGGATTCTGCGTTTCGAGTCGCAGGAGCGGAAGCGCACCGGAATCTCCTCGTTGAAGGTCAAGTACAACAAGGTCTTCGGGTACTACATCGAGGTGACGCGAGCGAACCTCGACCGGGTTCCGGAGGACTATATCCGGAAGCAGACCCTCGCGAACGCCGAGCGTTACTACACGCCGGAACTCAAGGAGTACGAGGACAGCATTCTCACCGCCGAAGACGAGCGGGTGGCGCTGGAACAGGAACTCTTCGAGAGGCTCCGCCAGACCGTGCTGGCGGAACTCGGGCGTCTTCGGGACACGGCGCGGCATCTGGCCGAAGTGGACGCTACCGCCGCCCTGGCCGAGTTGGCCCACACAAGAGGCTATGTGGCCCCGGAGATCGTGGACGAACCCGGCATCGACATCGTGGAGGGACGACACCCCGTCGTCGAGACAATGGTTCCTCAGGGCCGGTTCGTTCCCAACGATGCCCGGCTCGATGCCGACAATCGCCTCATCCTGATCACGGGCCCGAACATGGCGGGCAAGAGCACGGTGATTCGGCAGGTGGCGTTGATTGTGCTCCTCGCCCAGATCGGCAGTCATGTGCCGGCGAGGAGTGCTCGCATCGGAGTCGTCGACCAGATCTTCAGCCGAGTGGGCGCCAGCGACAACCTCACACGGGGCCAGTCGACGTTCATGGTCGAGATGAGCGAAACAGCGCACATCCTGCGGCACGCGACGGAGCGCAGTCTGGTCATCCTCGACGAGATCGGGCGGGGAACCTCGACGTGGGACGGCCTGGCGATCGCCTGGTCCGTCGTCGAGTATCTGCAGGCGGAGCTGCGGTCGTTCACGCTCTTTGCGACCCACTACCATGAGCTCACCGAGCTCGCTCGCGAGCTTGACGGCGTTCGTAACTGCAACATAGCGGTCAAGGAGTGGAACGACGAAATCATCTTTCTCCACAAGCTGGTGGATGGTCCGGCGAATCGCTCGTACGGAATCCAGGTGGCGCGTCTGGCCGGGGTCCCGGATACGGTCGTCGACCGGGCGCGGTCGGTCCTGTCCGGGCTGGAGGAGACCCAGTTGGCGGGTCAGCCACGTCCTGACGGCCAGAGGTTGTGTCCGGACGATCTGCGCAGGGATCAGCTGTCGCTCTTCGCCGACGTTCGCCCTGCGCCGGATCCGGTCATGGAGGAGCTTGCGCTGCTTGACGTGGAGCGGATGACACCGGTGGATGCTCTCGTCTGGCTCGAGCGGGCTCGACGCTCGGTGGTCGATCGTTCACCGTCGATTCAAGGAGAGGAAGGGTCGCCGCAGCGCCCTTCATAGGTCAGGAAGAGCACGTCGATGGCCTGAAGATCGAGGCCGCGAAGCTCGCGGAGTCGGGTCCGCTCGTCCGGGGATACTCCATCATCGAGCAACGCCTCGTCGAGGCGAGCGACCCCCTGAAGCAGCAACCGGAACGCGTGGCCAAGCACATCGCAGTACAGTGCATGGTCCCGGCGGGCGTCTGCCAGTTCGGCCTCGAGGAACAGGGCCTGCAGGGCGATCTGCTCGGCCCTGTGAACGTTGAAGTGTCGCTCAGCCCGGTTGCTGGCGACGCGGGGGTAGGCCTCCCTGCACAGGGGAAGCAACGCGTCGGCCTCATCGAGGATGGTGTCGAGCGTATCGTGGCTTCGGGTGTCCACGCTGGTATTCCGAAGGGTGAAGAGCAACTCCTCGCAGGCCTCGACCTGGCTGATGTCGCGATCGTCGAGCCGGAGCGCTTCCGGTGCGGGTGTGCCGCCGCATGCCAGCAGGAGGGACGTGATCGCGAGGAGCGAGAAGCGGGAGCTCATGGGCGGGGGAGGGTGGCCAGGCTCTCGCGATGCTGGCGAGCGGCTTCGACGTAGTGCGCTGCCGAGGCGAGCAGGGCGGTGCGTTCCGCTGCCGAGAGCGGGCGACGAACCCGGGCCGGGCTGCCGACCACCAGAGAGCCGGGCGGAATGACCGTGCCCTCAAGGATCAGCGCGCCTGCTCCGATCAGACAGTCGTCCCCGATTTCGACCTCGTCGAGCAGAATCGCACCCATGCCGATCAGGATCCGGTTGCCGAGGGTGCAGCCATGGAGGATTGCCCGGTGCCCGATGGTGCAGTCCTCCCCCACGGTCACGGGCGTTCGTCCGGTGGTGGCGTGGACGACTGCACCATCCTGGATGTTGGTTCGCGACCCGATGTGAATGGGCTGCACATCGCCTCTGAGGACGGCCCCGTACCAGATGCTCACAGCGACTGCCGCAGTAACCTGTCCGATGACGCTGGCGCCTGGTGCGACGAAGGTGTCCTCCTGGAGGTCGGGGGTGTGTCCCATCCAGGGGGCGACGAGGCCGGAGTGGGCGTTGTTCTGCATGATCGTGAGTCGTTATCGGAGGGGTCAGCGGTCCAACTCGATGGCCAGGAACCGTCCGGTGTGACTCTCGGCACAGCGGGCGATGTCGTCCGGAGTACCGGTAACGAGCACGCGACCGCCGCTGTCACCTCCCTCGGGTCCAAGGTCGATCACGTAGTCCGCGGTCTTGATGATGTCGAGATTGTGCTCGATCATGACGACGGTGTTGCCCATCCGGACGAGTCGCTGGACGACGTCGAGCAGCTTCCGGATGTCATCGAAGTGCAGTCCAGTGGAGGGTTCGTCGAGGATGTACAGGGTGCGTCCGGTGTCTCGTCGCGCAAGCTCCCTGGCCAGCTTGATGCGCTGCGCTTCCCCGCCGCTGAGTGTGGTCGAAGGCTGACCCACCGTGAGGTAGCCCAGTCCGACGTCCACGAGCGTCTGGAGGCCGCGACGAATACGCGGATGCGGAGCGAAGACGGACAAGGCGTCCTCGATGCGCAGATCCAGTACGTCGGCAATGGACATGCCCTGATAGCGCACGCGGAGGGTAGCGTCGTTGAAACGCTTTCCCTGACAGGTCTCGCAGCGGACGAAGACGTCGGAGAGGAAGGCCATCTCGATGCGGAGCAGGCCTGCGCCGTTGCAGGCGTCACATCGGCCGCCGGAAGTGTTGAAGGAGAACCTGCTCGGGGTGTACCCGTAGATCTGTGCCTCGGGCAGCTGGGCGAAGAGTCGGCGGATATCGTCGAAGACCTTGGTGTAGGTGGCGGGGTTTGACCGGGGCGTGCGACCGATGGGCTTCTGGTCAATCTCGATGACCTTGTCGAGAGCGTCGAGTCCGGTCAGCCCTCGGCATCCCGAGGCTTCAGCAACACCGTCGTGAACTGCCGCGGTGGCTCCGGGCAGGAGGATCTCGTTCACGAGGGTGGACTTGCCGGCGCCCGATACACCCGAGACGCAGGTGAAGGCCCCCACGGGGATGCGTACGGTGACGTCCCGAAGGTTGTTGCGGCGGGCGCCCTCGACGGTGATCCAGCCTGCATGTCCGGGTGGACGGCGGTCCGGGACCGGGATGGACCGCTCACCGCTCAGATAGGCGCCGGTCACGGAGTCGGGCCGCTCGCGCAGCACCGACGGTGGGCCCTCGAAAACGACCTCGCCTCCGCGGCTGCCTGCGCCGGGTCCGAAGTCGACCACATGGTCCGCTTCCTCGATGGTGTCCCGGTCGTGTTCGACCACGATAACGCTGTTTCCCAGGTCACGCAGACGGGCGAGCGAGTCGAGAAGGCGCCGATTGTCTCGCTGGTGCAGGCCGATGGAAGGCTCGTCGAGGATGTACAGCACACCCGTGAGCTCACTGCCGAGCTGGGACGCCAGTCGGATTCGCTGTGCCTCGCCTCCCGACAGGCTCGGCCCACTGCGATCCAGCGAGAGGTAGCCGAGCCCTACCTCGTCCAGGAAGCGAAGGCGGGTGCAGGTGGCTTCGAGCAGGGCGTTGCCGACAAGCGCATCGCGTCCGTGGAGTTCGATGCCCTGCAGAAGCTGCAGAGCATCCCGGATGCACAGGGTGGACAACTCATGGATACCGTGGCCGGCAAACCGCACCGCGCGTGATTCCGAGCGGAGTCGCGTGCCGTCACAATCACCGCACGGATCCTGTCGGAGGAAGCGACTGTAGTAGTCTCGAGTCGCCGGAGACTCGGTGTCCCGGTAGCGCTGCTGGAGCAGGTCCAGGATGCCGGGGAAGACCATCTTCACGGGGCGCTTTCGCCCGCGGACGGTGATCGTGTCTTCCGTCCCATTCCCCTCGAGAAGCAGGGAGCGTGCGGCCGCCGGAATGGACCTCCACGGGGTGCGCAGAGGGATGTCGTGAAGTGCGCAGAACCCCTCGATGATGCGCCACTGGAGGCGGGTCTCCCGGGTATTCTGGCGCGCAAACGGGACGAGAGCACCCTCGGCGATCGATAGCGTCGGATCCGGGACGACACGCGCCGGATCCATCTTCTGGGTCTGTCCGAGTCCGTGGCAGGAGGGACAGCGCCCGAGTGGGGAGTTGAAGGAGAAACTCTGCTGCGTCAGATCCGGATAGGCGATGGCGCACGGTTCACACCAGTTCCGGGTGGAGAAGAACTGCTGTTGGCCTTCCCGGAGGCCGGAGTCCCACGAGACGACGAGCCGTCCCTCACCGAGCTGGAGCGCCGTCTCCACGCTGCGCCGTATGCGCGCCGTGCGCCCTGGCTTCGCGACGCACCGGTCGACGACGGCATCGATGGTGTGGCGCACGGACTTGCGGAGGATGTCAATGTCTTCGGTGAGCACGGTCTCACCATCCACCCGGGCCCGGACGATTCCCTCTCTTCTCAGCTTCTCGAAGAGATCTCGGAACTCGCCCTTTCGGTTGCGGACAAGCGGTGCGAGGAGCAGAAACCGCGTGCCTTCCTGGGTTTCGTCCAGTTGCCGGACGATCTCGTCCGGAGCGGCCGCGCCCACCGGTTCGCCGCAGCTCGAGCAGTGCTGGTGTCCAAGACGCGCCCACAGGACGCGCAGGTGGTCGTGAATCTCCGTGATTGTGCCGACGGTAGACCGAGGGTTGCTGGAGATGACCTTCTGCTCGATCGCAATGGTCGGCGACAGCCCCTCCACCTCATCCACGTCGGGGCGCTCCATCTGTCCGACGAATTGGCGCGCATAGACGGAGAGGCTCTCCACGTAGCGTCTCTGCCCCTCTGCGTGAAGTGTGTCGAAGGCGAGCGACGACTTGCCGCTTCCGGAGGGTCCGGTGAACACGACGAGCTGCCCTCGGGGGATATCGAGCGAGACGTTGCGCAGGTTGTGTACACGCGCTCCCCGAATCCGGATACTGTCCCGTTTGGTCATCCGCTTTCAGCCCTGGCAGTGCCTTCGTGTCGCCGTGTCGCCGTGTCGCCGTGTCGCCGTGTCGCC
>REDH01000014.1 GCA_007693585.1 Deltaproteobacteria bacterium | reverse complement strand
CGGGCGTGGACGACAGCGCTCGGGCATGAACACGGGTTCGTGCGTGAACCAGGGATCACATCGTGCATTCAGCACGTCAAGTGACTTGTTCGAGACAACTGCGCGACGACAGCATCACGTCACGGCGTGAGCGCAAGGTACTTGCGCCGGGACAGCACCCGGACGCCTGACGGTCCACTGGCTTGTCGTGCGTGCGTCACGCATCCCCGTCCAGACGCGTCCGCCCCGAGCCTACTCCTCTGCCGGCGCGTTCGCCGGCACCCAGAGCTCGTAGCCGCGGACTCCGTCCCGTGCGGAGTCGAGGGTCGGGTCGGGCGGCGGGAAGGGGGTGGTGTCCAGGGCGCTCCGGTAGCAGTCCGCGACCTCCTCCTCGACCGCGGCCCCCATGACCTGCTCGAGTCGGGGTGCGTGGCCGTCCGCGGTCTCCTCCACCCGCACGCGGAGCGTGGCGGCCCCCCGGAAGGTCTGCGCCGCCCGGCTCTGCGCGGTGCACTGTCGCGCTTCCTCCTGCAGCCCTTCCGTGAGCGCCTGCAGGATCTGCTGCCGGTCGCGGGCGGCCGCCTCGACCTCGGCGCGCGGGGCCTCCACCGGCGGGGTCTCCACGGCCGCGGCTTCCGCCTCGCGATCCCCGATGACCTGCAGCTCCCTCGCCTGCGTCCGCTCGCGCTCGGCGCGTTCCTCCAGCGCGATCGCCGCCCGCCGCCGCTCGGCGATCCCCGCCGGGTCCCCCGCCGCCGGCAGCGCCGAGGGCGCCGCCTCGGCCTCGGCCTCGGCGCCCGCTCCCTCGTCCGGGGTGTCGTCATCGTCCTCCGTCGGGGACAGCGCGGCGCCCGCGGAGGGCAGATCCCTGTTCGTCTCGCCGGTCGTCGGCGCGTCCCCGTCCCGACCGCCGGTGGCGAGCAGAAGGACGAGAGCGAGGGTGATGGCGAGAGCGACGGCGGCGCCGAGCAGGATCTGTGGACGCATGAAACACCCGGGGGGGGAGCGTGGTGCGCGGACGTGCGGTATCCGCGCGCCCGATGGTGCCGCCCCTGCCCCGACCGCGCAAGGGGCGCGGCGCGGCAAACGCCCCCTTTGCGCTCCGGCATTCCCTTGCGCTATCCCTGCGCCGAGCTCCCGGTCCCGCGGCACGATCCCAGCCGCCCGCCGTCGACCCCACCCCCTCACCCCGGCCGTCCCATGTCCGACCTGATCCTCGCCATCGACCAGGGCACCACCGGCTCCACCGCCGTCCTCATCCGCCCCGACCTCGAGATCGTCGCCAGCGCCAACGTCGAGTTTCCCCAGCACTACCCGCAGCCCGGTTGGGTGGAGCACGCCCCCGAAGCCATCTGGGCCTCCGTCTCCACCGCCGTCCGGAAGGCCCTCGCGAAGGTCTCGGGCGGCGCCTCCCGCGTCGCCGCCATCGGCATCACCAACCAGCGCGAGACCACCCTCGTCTGGGACCGCCGCTCGGGCGCCCCCCTCCACAACGCCATCGTCTGGCAGTGCCGCCGCACCCGCGACGCCTGCGCCGCCCTCCGGGACGCCGGCCACGAGGACCTCTTCCGCTCCCGCACCGGCCTCGTCCTCGACCCCTACTTCTCCGGCACCAAGATCGCCTGGATCCTCGACCACGTCGACGGCTCCCGCGACCGCGCCGCCCGGGACGAGCTCCTCGCCGGCACCATCGACTGCTGGCTCACCTGGCGCCTCACCGGCGGCGACGCCCACGTCACCGACGTCTCCAACGCCTCCCGCACCCTCCTCATGGACCTGCGCACCGCCGCCTGGGACGAGGAGCTCGCCGGACTCCTGCGCGTCCCCACCTCCCTCCTCCCCGACATCCGCGGCAACGCCGAACACTACGGCGCCACGAGTGGCCTCGACTTCCTCCCCGACGGCATCCCCATCTGCGGCATGGCCGGCGACCAGCAGGCGGCCCTCTTCGGACAGGCGTGCTTCCTCCCCGGCGAGGCCAAGTGCACCTACGGCACCGGCGCCTTCCTCCTCATGAACGTCGGCACCACCCCCGTCCCCTCCACCCACGGCCTCCTCACCACCGCCGCCTGGCGCCTGGGCGACACCACCACCTTCGCCCTCGAAGGCTCCGCCTTCATCGCCGGCGCCGCCGTCCAGTTCCTCCGCGACAACCTCGGCTTCGTGGCCTCCGCAGCCGAGATCGAAGGCCTCGCGGCGAGTGTCCAGGACTCCGACGGGGTCGTGTTCGTCCCCGCCCTCACCGGACTGGGGGCCCCCCACTGGAACCCCGACGCCCGCGGCGTGCTCTGGGGCCTGACCCGCGGCAGCACCCGCGCCCACATCGCCCGCGCCACCCTCGAGGGCATCGCCTTCCAGAACCGTGACATCCTCGCCGCCATGGAGAAGGACCACGGCGACCGCCTGCGCCTGCTGCGCGTCGACGGCGGCGCCGCCGCCAACAACCTCCTCATGCAGTTCCAGGCCGACCTCCTCGACGTCCCCCTCTCCCGACCCACCCACCTCGAGACCACCGCCATCGGCGCCGGCCTCCTCGCCGGCCTCGGCGCGGGACTCTTCGCCTCCACCGACGACATCCGCGCCAACTGGAAGGAGGAGCGCCGCTTCACGCCCGCCATGGACGACGGCGTTCGCGAAACCCACCTCGCCCGCTGGCAGGAGGGCCTGCGGCGGGTGTGAGGCGCCGGTCCTGAACACGCCTGCGGCCAAGCCGAATCGGAGGCGGGCCTGGGCCGGAACGCCGGAAGGCCCGGTCGCGTGCCCCGGCCTTCATGCCGTTGTGCGGGTCAGGGGGTCGGTTCCGACCGCCTCGCCCGGGGGTGGTCTCAGTCCAGTGGAGCGCCGGCGGATGCGGGCCCCCGAACCTCCCGCCGCCGCACGGCGACGAGGCCGAGCAGGAGCAGCAGGGCGGGCAGGGGCGAGCTCCCCGGCGCCGCGCCGCATCCGCAGCCGCTGTCGCCCGAGGCCGAGCTGCCTGCGGAGGGTTCCGGGGGGGAGTCCTCGGGAGGGCCGGGAAGCTCGGAGCCGCCCGCGGAGGGTTCCGGGGGGGAGTCCTCGGGAGGGCCGGGAAGCTCGGAGCCGCCCGCGGAGGGTTCCGGGGGGGAGTCCTCGGGAGGGCCGGGAAGCTCGGAGCCGCCCGCGGAGGTCCCGCCTTCCCCCGGGGTGGGGCTGGAGGGGTCGGTGGGCGCGGGAGGCGTGGAGGGCTCGGGCGTGTCGGTGGGTGGCGTGTCGGTGGGTGGTGTGTCGGAGGGATCGGGCGTGTCGGTGGGTGATGTGTCGGAAGGGGGGGCTTCGCCGACGAGGCAGTTGGCGAAGTCGTCGAGCTGCCAGGCGCGGGCGATGTGGAGGGCGAAGTCGGCGCGGGTCATGGGCTGGTTGCCGCAGAAGCGCCGGGGTTCGGTGCTGCAGGGTTCGGCGATGCAGGCGTCGTCGAGGGCGGCGAGGTGTCCGGCGAACCAGGCGCCGGGGGGGACGTCGTCGAAGTCGGGGATGGGGTCGTCGTCGGGGGTGATGTCGAGGGAGCGGGCGAGGAGGGCAGCGGCCTGTGCGCGGGAGACCTGGAAGTCGGCGCAGAAGAAGAGCGGGGGGGAGGAGCACAGTCACATGCGTCAGGCGGAGGC
>REDH01000133.1 GCA_007693585.1 Deltaproteobacteria bacterium | reverse complement strand
AACCGGGCTCCGCGTCGACCTCGGCAGCCTCAGCATAGCACTACTGGCAAGACACAAGGGGATCGGTCAGGGTGGCCAGGGCAATGCTTGCGTTGGTGGCGCAGTGTTGTAGCTCTTGGAGGCCGCCTGCCCTCGCGAACCCGGGAACGCATGAGAATGGGATGAATGTCGTGCTCCAGGGCGCCTTCTGGCTCGCTCTCTACCTCGCGCTCGTGCTCGGGCCGCTCGCCGTGCTGATCCTGGCGCCCTCTCCCGGGGGGGCGGGCTTCTGGTGGGACTTCGCCATGGGCATGGGCTTCGCGGGCCTCGTGATGATGGGGATCCAGTTTCTGCTCACGGCGCGCTTCCGGCGGGCCACGGCGCCCTGTGGCATCGACCTCGTCTACTACGTGCACCGGTATCTCGCCTACGCGCTCGTCGGGGTGGTGCTCGCCCATGCGGTCATCCCCATGGTGATCAACCCCGCGCTGCGATCGGCCTTCGTCCCCTTCACGGTCTCGTGGCCGATGACCGCCGGAAGCGCATCCCTCCTCTGCCTCCTCGCGCTCGTGGTGAGCTCTGCCGGACGCAAGCGCCTGCGCATCCCCTACGAGGCGTGGCGCGTGGCCCATCTCGCCCTCGGCGTCGCGGCGGTGGCCCTCGCCTTCGTTCACATGATCTCGGTCGGGCACTACACCGCCACACCGGTGGTGCGCGCGCTCTGGCTGGGCATCGGGCTCTCGCTCCTGGGCATCGTCCTCTGGCTCCGCGTCATCCGACCCTGGCGACTCCTGCGCACGCCCTATCGGGTGACCGAGGTGCGCCCCGAGCTGGGGAGCTCCTGGACCGTGGTCCTCGAGCCGGTCGGCCACGACGGGTTTGCGTTCGAACCGGGCCAGTTCGCCTGGGTCACCATCGGGCGTTCTCCCTTCGCCATGCAGGAGCATCCCTTCTCCATCGCCTCGGCGCCGGCTCCCGGAGGTCGGCTCGAGTTCACGATCAAGGAGCTCGGCGACTTCACGCAGACCGTGGGCCGAATCCCCGTTGGAGAGCGGGCCTATGTGGACGGTCCATACGGCGCGTTCTCCATCGATCGCCAGCCGGACGCCGCCGGCTACGTCTTCATCGGCGGGGGGATCGGGATCGCGCCCATGACGAGCATGCTCCGGGCCCTCGCCGGCCGCGGGGACCGCCGGCCGCATCTCCTGTTCGCCGCGCATTCCAGGTGGGACCGCGTTCCGCTCCGGGACGAGGTCCGGGCCCTCGCCGAGCAACTCGATCTGAAGAGGATCCACGTCCTCGAGGAGCCGCCGGAGGACTGGAGCGGTGAGCGCGGACGGATCGACGCCGACATCCTCGAGCGGCACCTGCCCGACGATCGGGGGAACTTCCACTACTTCGTGTGCGGGCCGGTCCCCATGATTCGTGCCGTAGAACGCCTCCTGGTGGACGCGGGCGTGCCGAGGAGCCGAATCCACACGGAGCTCTTCGATCTGGCGTAGGTCGATCCCGCCCCGGCCGTTCGGAGCACCTGCAATGGTAGGGAAGTGCCCATGAGAGAGTCCATCGCGAGAGCAGCAGCCCTCGGAAGCACGATCCTGATCGTCGCGGCCGCCGCGGTCTTCGCCTGGCTCCAGCAGGCCGAGCAGCCGGGGCAGGCGGAGCGGCCGGCATCCGATCCGCACGGGCCCACGGAGGTCGAGGCCCCCCCCGCCGCAGCGGTCGCCGATGGCCTGGTGGAGCGTGGGATGGAGGTCTACGAGGCGCTGCGCTGCGCGAGCTGTCACGCCATCGACGGCGTGGGCAGCCCACGCAGCCCCCTCGACGGGGTAGGCAGCCGACTCGACGCCGACGAGATCCGTCTCTGGATCGTGGACCCGCAGCGGATGCGCCCCGGGATCCGCAAGCCCGCCTACGACGACCTCGCCCGGGACGACCTGGAAGCGCTCATGGCATACATGGAGAGCCTCCGGGCCTCCGGCGACTGATGCACGGCTGCATGCGAGTCTCCGGCACGGCCGCGACGGCTCCGGTCCCGGCTCGGGATCGAGAACGGCTCCGGACTCGCCGAGGCCACAGGGGTCGCGGACACCACCGCCATCGCCCGGGAGCACTTCGTCAACCCAACCACAGGCGGCAACACTGCGCCGAGGGCCGGCCACAATCGGCGCCTCTCATGCGCTGCTTCCAACGACCCATCGGCGCATACACGGCACATGTCCGTCGTGGAGCATGCGGCTTCCCCCGCCCACCCGGCAGGACGACACGCAGCACCCCGTCCGCGCACCTCAGCCGCCGCCCTCGGTCTGCGCGGCCTCGAGATCCCGCGACCACGCCACCGTCACCGGACCGAGCACCGTCTCGACGGGAAAGCCGACACCCCCTCGGGCCACGGCATCCAGGTCCGCAAGCACGGCGGCCAGGATCTGCAGCGCTGCGAGGGAGGTCAAGTGGGCGTCAGCGTCCACCACCGTCTCGAACACCCCCCGCTCCCGCTCCCGCAGCAGGACGGGAACCGTCCCGTGCACGGGACAGCCACGCGCGATGGCGTCCGCCCACTCCAGCCGCGTCAGCGCCGCTCCGGGAATGAGTTGAAGGGTGTCCGGCAGCTCCGGCTCGGCGGCCCCATCAGCCGCCGCGACGTGCCCTCCGTCCAGCGCATCGACCTCTTCCGTCAGACGGGTCAGGGTCTCCTCATCCCGGAAGATCAGCACCTGGGAGAACCCGTCCTCGTGCAGACACACCCCCACGACCCGCTCCGCGAGGGCGGGTGGGCCCTCGGTCACCACGAGGTCGTCCTGCAGCATGTCCACCTCGCGGATGACCTCGTCGACCTCCTCGGCGAGCTGGTACCACAGGGCCTCGTGCCCGGGGGGAACCCCGGGCCCCTGCCTCGGGGGGTCCCCCTCTTCGGCGATCTGCTCGGCGACCTCCTTCACCACCTGCGCCATCTCGGACCCTTCGTCCAGCACCAGCCGGACCTGGCGCTCCTTCGCCCACGGCCGCAGCGCCTGCACCAGCTCCGGACGAGCACAACGCAGCGTGTTCAGCGGACGCCCATTTCCGTGGAATTCCAACGCCTCCTCGATGTCATCCTCCACCATCGCCGGATGAAGGGGCCAGCGATGCAGCTCCGAGCTGTGCAGGCGATGACGGTCCAGATCCAGCAGCGCCACCAGATGCGTCGGCCCATCGACACCCTTGAGCGCGCACGGCGCCGAGGCCATCAACCATTTCAGCGGCCGCTTTCCCGGCCCCCCCCGTCGCGCCTTCACCCTTCCCATGTGCTCTCCTGCTCTTCTGCCCGTCACGCAGCGCCGGATCGCCGCTGCTCCAGCCGCTCTACTCCCCTTCCGTGCTCCCGTACACATCCCTTCAGCGGCTCCCGCGTTCGCCGACCCAACCGCCCGCGTCCACTCGGCATGGCCGAGCCCCCTGGCATCCCGGAGCGTCGAACCTCCCCATCGCCGAGCGGTGTGCAGGCTGGCGCCGTCGCCACGCACACCCGCGCTCCAAGCGGCCCCTGATACGCCCGCCACGGCTCCACGCTCTCCAGGTCCCCCGGCTGCGGAGTAACCGATCAGCAGAGCCCGTTGTGGCACTTACGTAGCGCAGCGGCCCGTCGAC
>REDH01000223.1 GCA_007693585.1 Deltaproteobacteria bacterium | reverse complement strand
CCGTCATCGCCGCGGAGGAGTGGGGGGCCGAAAGCTAATCGAGAAGTGCGGAACGCGAGTTCTACTGTAACGACGCTGATGACGCCGTCTACCGGGACGTCAAAGCTCACCACGCTGCTCAGTCATCCCAGGCCTCCTGGATCGCCGCCCTTCGCGCTCGCGCCAGCGGCCGGCGTGGATCGGCGTGCGCGGCGCGGTCGAGGAACCGTTCCACCGCGGCGAGGTCGCCGTGCCCCGTCGGGATGTCGAGCCACTGCCACAGTTCGTCGGGGCCGCCGCTCATCGCCACGGCCCTCACCGCGAGGTCCACCTCGTCGCGCGCGACTCGGATCGCGGGGACCTCGGAACCTTCCAGTAACGGCCCCGGGTACATCGCAAGCGCCGTGCGGCCCTCCCCGCTCACAAGTAGTCGCCGCACGAGGTGCAAGTCGACGCTCACGCCCGCTGCCAGGCGGTAGGGACGGGTGTCGACCACACCCGCGAACGCCTCCCGGAGTCGGGAGATCAGGGCGCGCGTGGTGACCGGGTTCCCGGCATTGCCATAGAGATGGGTGGTGAGCTGCTCCGTGGTCAGCCCCGAGGGGTGCAGCGCGAGCAGGGCGAGTACCTCCGCCTGTCGCGAGCTGAGCCGGCACGGACCTCGTCCGGGGAGGTCGACGACGGGTTCGTGGCTCGTAAGCAGCCGCAGCCGGACCGGTTCGGGCGGGGTAGCGACCACCGCGCGGTGGTGGGTGTAGCGGTGCTCGTCGAGCGCTTCATGTCGAGCGGCGACCACCTCGGCGCGGTGGCGCAGTGACTGCTCGGCCATCGCCGCCGCCGCCCTAACCAGCCCGAGGCTGTGGGGGTGGGCGGTGCGCTGCGGACCACTCAGGTCGACGACCCCCACCAACTCGCCGCTCGTCGGGTCGTGGATCGGGGCGGCGGAGCACCACCAGGGATGTTGCTCGATGAGGAAGTGTTCCGCCGAGAAGATCTGCAGGGCGTGGTCGATCGCCAGCGCCGTGCCGATGGCGTTGGTACCCGCACTCGTTTCCAGCCAGCTCATCCCGGGCACGAAGTCGATTGACCGGGCCTGCTCGAGGACCCGCTCGTGGCCTTCGATCCACAGCAGTCGTCCAGCGGCATCAGCCACCACCAGGATGTGTTCTGCGTCATCGGCCAACCCGGCGAGGCAGCCGCGCAGATCCGGCAGGACCGCACCCAGCGGCGAGGTCTCACGGATTGCGGCGAGCCCGTCGTCATCGAGCACCCGTCTCGGTTCGAGCTTGTCGGGCTCGAGGCCCTCGCCCAGCATGCGTGACCAGGAATCGGCGACCACCGAGCGCATGCCGCGGGGCCGGCCGAGTCCAAAACTCGCGTCCCACCGGCGACGCAATTTCGTCGCGTGGGCACGCAGGTCCGTGGCCGTGCCGATGGCGACGAACTGGTCACGCACAGAGGTTATGGGCCGCACGTCGAGCTTCGCATGGCCACTCTCCCAGGGGCATCCTGACCGCCGATCGGTGTCGCGTCAACGAGGTGCGCGCGGGGCCCGTCACCATGCGTGCAACCTCGATGCAACGGGGTATGGCCTAGCGTCGGTTCCGCACCGCCGAGCTGGCGGCTCCGATGGGCCGGAGCGACCGCTGCCGAGGCGGCCGAGGCAGCGGGGTGGGTGCCTGCTGCGGGACATCGAGGCAGTGGGTGGGAGCCCGCTCAGGGAGAGGGAACGCCGCATGAGTAGTCACACGGTGTCATCGACCATGCAGCCCGCCAACGAACGGATCGACGGGTGGCTCGCGCGGTTCGACGCAGCTCTGTCGGACGGTGACGTCGACGGTGTCTGCGCCCTGTTCGGTTCGGACTGCTACTGGCGCGACTTCGTGTCGCTGACCTGGAACCTGCACACCGCGGAGGGACACGACCAGATCCGCGACATGCTGGAGGCGACGCTGGAGCAGACCGCGCCGGGCGGGTTCACCCGGGAGGGTGCCGCGGACGAGGCCGACGGGGTCACCGAGTCGTTCATCACCTTCGAGACCGCGGTCGGCCGGGGGCGCGGGCACCTGCGGCTCAACGGCGAGACCGCCTGGACCCTGCTGACCACGCTGCAGGAACTCAAGGGCCACGAGGAGAAGACGGGGCGCAACCGCGTCCGAGGCGTCGAGCACGGCGTGGTCCGAGAGCGCGAGACCTGGTCGGAGCGCCTCGCCCGCGAGCGCGCGGAGCTGGGCTATGTCGAAGACCCCTACGTGGTGATCATCGGTGGGGGACAGGGCGGCATCGGCCTGGCAGCGCGGCTGCGCAAGCTCGACATTCCGACCATCGTGTTGGAGAAAAACCCCCGGCCCGGCGACTCGTGGCGCAATCGCTACGAGTCGTTGCACCTGCACGACCCGGTCTGGTACGACCACCTGCCCTACCTGCCGTTCCCACAGGACTGGCCGGTTTTCTCGCACAAGGACAAGATCGGGGACTGGCTCGAGGCCTACACCAGGATCATGGAGCTCAACTACTGGACCTCGACGGTCGTCGAGTCCGCGAGCTACGACGAGGATCTGCAGCGCTGGAGCGTCGAGGTCGACCGTGACGGTGAGCCCCTCACGCTGCACCCGACCCAGCTGGTGTTCGCCACCGGCATGTCGGCGGTCCCCAACGTCCCGGAAGTACCGGGCCAGGACGTCTTCGCCGGCGAGCAGCAGCACTCCTCACAGCATCCCGGGCCGCACGACTACACCGGTAAGAAGGTCGTGGTCATCGGCTCAAACAACTCGGCCCATGACATCTGCGCGGCGTTGTGGGAGTACGAGGCGGACGTCACGATGGTGCAGCGAAGCTCCACGCACATCGCCCGCTCCGACAGCCTGATGGAGCTCGCGCTCGGCGGGCTGTACTCGGAGGACGCGTTGGCGGCCGGGGTCACCACCGACAAGGCGGACCTGATCTTCGCCTCCCTGCCCTACCGGATCCTGCCGGAGCTGCAGAAGCCCGTGTACGACGAGATGTACAAGCAGGACAAGGACTTCTACGACGCGCTTGAGGCGGCCGGGTTCATGCTCGACTTCGGCGAGGACGGCTCCGGGCTGTTCGTGAAGTACCTACGGCGCGGCTCCGGGTATTACATCGACGTCGGTGCCTCGCAGCTGATCATCGACGGCGGGGTGAAGCTGGTCACCGGACAGCTCGACCACCTCACGGAGAGCTCCGTCGTGCTCGAGGACGGCACCGAACTGCCGGCCGACCTGATCGTGTACGCCACCGGCTACTCGTCGATGAACGGCTGGGTCGCCCAGATCGTCAGCAAGGAGATGGCCGACAAGGTCGGCAAGGTGTGGGGGATGGGCTCCAACACCACCAAGGACCCCGGCCCGTGGGAGGGCGAGCTGCGCAACATGTGGAAGCCCACCCGGCAGGACAACCTGTGGTTCCACGGCGGCAACCTGCACCAGTCGCGCCACTACTCGCAGTTCCTGGCGCTGCAGCTCAAGGCCCGCATGGAAGGATTGGAGACTCCCGTCCACGCTCTGGCCGAGGTGCACCACGCGAGTTGAGGCTTCCCCGGACCAGCCGTCGCGGATCCCCGCCGCCGTCGCTGGTTCGGGCCTCACCGGAATCGGGCGCCCACCGTCTACGTGACTGGCT
>REDH01000222.1 GCA_007693585.1 Deltaproteobacteria bacterium | reverse complement strand
GAAGGAGTTTCAATCCCCTCATCATCGGGGAGACGTCGGAAGGCAACGCCGCGCAGGCTCCGTGGGGGCTACTCGGACACGTTTCAATCCCCTCATCATCGGGGAGACGTCGGAAGGGCCATCCCTTTTTTCCGACGACTGAACGGTAGTCTGCGACGCGAAGATCGGCAACCCCCTCCGACGAAAAGGTGGAGAGGGGGTGTGGGAATGTTCCGGTCGTGCCGGAGGTGCGAGAAAGGATTTCATTTCCGGTGTTTTGGGGTGTATCCGCTAGAATCGGGAACCTGGACGCGGAATCAGTAGTTTACGGAAATCGTCGGTGTCAGCCGATTCGTGCGGTCGAGAGATGGTGTCAGGCCAGCTCCAGCACGAACGCCGGCGTCTCACCCGGACGATACACCAACCAGCCCGTGGAGACACGAATTCTCGTGACTCCGTTCTGCTCGAAGTGGCGTGCGAGGGTGCCTTCGGCCCGTTGCAGCTTCTGCGCGGTTTCCCCCAGGCTTCTGCGCAGGGTCATCACTTCCTCGAGGAGGGTTTCGGCGTCCGGCGCGGGTGGGTCTGTGCGCAGCTCCTGCGCAGGGTGGTCGACCTGCTCTTCCGTGCGGGGTGGTGGTGCGGAGGCTGCGTGGCCTCGCGTCGTCCGGGCCGGACTCGGCCGGACGACATCGGGGGCCGCTGGAGGCGACGGGGCGCGTTCCTCTTCGTGCGGGGTCGGTGCGGGGTCCGTCAGCAGGAGGATACCGTGGTCCATCGGTGCCGGCGCGGATGATCTGTCGAGCCTTTCGGCGCGGCGTTCGGATGGGGCCGGTGCTGCGGGTGGGGCCGGTGCTGCGGGTGGGGTCCCGGGCTTCGGTGCGTGTGTCCTGTCGTGCGGCATGGTCCGGTGCTGAAGGGCGCGGTTGCGTGCGGTCTCGTGTCGTTGCGTCGATGCGGTATGCCAGGCGCCGTTGCGCCGGAGGGGGCACCACCCGCGCACGCCAACGGCGTGCATGAGGGGGCTGGGGTAGGCCGGCGGTGTTGCGGGCGTGCCTGCCGGGGCTGGGGTCGCGGTGGTGGCGCCGTCGCACCCGTTGCAGCCATCGCCCGGGATGTGTCGGGGGTGCCGGTTGTGGAGTTTCCGGCATCCCAGCGGGAGGGCGGGCAGCGTGACGACGCGCTTTCGGACGCGGGCCTCGGTGAGGCCGATGGGGGCCATGAGGGTCTGGAGCACTTCGGTGCCTTCGGGGTCCGGGAGGTGGCCGAGGGTCTCGAAGAGGCTGGCACGTTCGTCGGCATCAATGGCGCCGATCCGGTCGAGTTTCCGTGCGATGGCGCCGAGGATGGCGCATCCCTCGAGGACGGCATTGGCGCGGGGTGCGTCGCGCAGGGCGATCGCGAGGGCTCCGGTTCGTTCGGGTCGCTGGTCCTGTTGGTCGGCGGGCTGGGGCGGTCCTGCGGAGTGCTCTCCGAGCATTGCATCGACCCTTTCGGGCGGGATGGGCGTGGTGGATTCGAGTCTTCGGATGCCGCCGACGAGTGCTTCTCCGTGGGGGTCGAGGAGCCGGCTCCAGGTGCCGGTTCGGGGGCATCTTCCGAGGGGCAGGGGCAGGACGATTCCCGAGCCGCGCCGGCCCTGTTCCGGGGGAGGTTGGGCGACGAGCCGGAGGTCGCTGTCGAGGGCACCGGCGCGTGTGGCGAGGCGTCGGACGAAGCGGGCGGCGCGGAGGCTGGGGATGGGTTCCTGGAGGAGGAACCACAGTCGCAGGCGGTCGCGGGGGGCCTCCTCGATCAGGAGGTCGAGCTGGAGTTCCCTGGCGAGTCCTGCGAGGCGCAGGGCCCATTGCAGGGCACGCTGCCGGAGGTCGAGGCGGACTCGGCGGACCTCCTCGAGGAGGGCTCGTGCGTCGTCGTGTGCGTCGACGTTGCCGGGGTCCGGGCGGTTGCGGGGGGAGACCTCGAGGGTCGCGACCCGTGTCATGCCCGGCCGGGGAGTGAGGGCGACGCCCATGCGTCGTTCGCCGGAGAGGTGTCTGCGGAGTGCGCGGAGGGTGTTTGCATTTGCGGGGGTGAAGCCGTAGTGGCCGCGCTGGTTTCGTTCTTCGGTGAAGGTTTCGTCGCCGAACCAGAGTGTGGCGAGTCCGAGGAGGAGCTCATCGTCGACGGCGTCGAGGGTGCTGGCTTCTGCGGGTGGCGGGTCGACGCACGGTGGTGCGTTCAGGACGGTGTATGCGGCTGCGGCGAGCTGTCCGCGGTTGGCATTGCGCAGGGCCTTGAGGAGGGGAATGAGCGGGTCGTCCTCGTGTCGGACGCAGGCTTCCACGTCTGGTGGGTCGAGTCCGAGGAGCTCGGCGAGGTCGGAAGTGGGTGCGTCCCGTCGTCGCAGGAGTGTGGCGACGTCGCGGAGGAGGGCTTCGCGCAGGCGTGTCTGTGCGTCTTCGCGCGCGGGGTTTGCGTGGTCCTGCGGGGCGAGGGTGGCCGCTTTCTCGAGTGCGTGGTTCCAGGCGTGGACGAGTGCGGTTCCTTCTTCGAGGGAGGCTGCGGTCGTACCGCTGGAGGTTTGCAGCCAGGCGCGTCGTCGTCCGAGGCTGGCGAGTCGCAGGAGGGTATCGGGGGCGTTTTGTGGGGTGGAGTCCTGGCAGGTGTCCCGGACGAGGGCGAGGAGCACGCGGAGGTCGTGAGCGGCTTCTGCGGGGAGGGGTCCGTACCAGGCGCGCCATTCGTCGAGGAGGAGTCGGGCATCCCTGGGGTATTGCAGGGCGAGTTCGGAGAGTCTCTGGTGGAGGTGTGTGGTGGAGACGTCGGGGACGGCCTGTCCTGTGGGTTCGAAGCGCATCCCGAGGAAGCGGAAGCCTTCGCGGGCGTCGCCGAGGCGGGTCTTTCGGGCGTTGAGGGAGAGTTTTCGCTCGGCGGCGGCGGCTTCGAGTCGTTCCATGACCTGCCGTGCCCGGGCGGGGGTGTCGGCGAGGACGAGGAGGTCGTCGGCGTAGCGGATGACGGTGGCGTGGGTGTCTTCGATGCAGGCGTCGAAGGGTGCGAGGTAGAGGTTGGAGAGTACGGGGGAGAGTGCGCTGCCCTGGGGGATGCCGGTATCGTCCTGGAGGAGTGCGCCGGAGGCGAGTGCGCCGGCGTGGACGAGCTGGTCGACGAGGTGTGTGAACCGCGGGTCGATGCCTGCGTCGCGGAGGGTGTTTCGGAGGAGTGTTCGGTCGATGCGGTCGAAGAAGTGTCGGAGGTCGGTGCGTGCCCAGGTGGTGAGTCCGCTGTCGAGGGCGTCGTGGACGGCGCGCAGGGCCTGTTGGACGGAGCGTCCGGGGCGGTAGGCATAGACGTGGTCGGCGATGTGTGCGTCCCAGGCGTGCGAGAGGGTGACGGCCATGGCGCGCTGGACGATGCGGTCGCGGACGGTGGCGACGGCGATGGGTCTGTGGGGGTCGTGGGCGAGGGAGATGCGGAGTGCGGGGAGGGGTGTCCAGGAGCCGTGCTGCAGACCGTGGTGGAGGGCTTCGAGCCGGGCCTCGGCGTCCTGGGCGAAGGTGTCGACGGTGACGCGGTCGATGCCGGGTCCGGCGCGTCGGGCGAGGATGTGTGTCCAGGCGCTGGCGAGGGTGTCGGGGTGTGTGGCGTGTGCGAAGAGCCGGTCGAGAGGGGGTGCGTGCGGATTGGGGGTCATGGTGTCA
>REDH01000090.1 GCA_007693585.1 Deltaproteobacteria bacterium | reverse complement strand
GCGTCTCCGTCGGGTCAGGCGTCTCCGTCGGGTCAGGCGTCTCCGTCGGGTCAGGCGTCTCCGTCGGGTCAGGTGTCTCCGTCGGGTCGTTCTTCGTGGAGTTCCCTTCGATGATCAGGAACGCCTGCACAGTCCCCGCGGCGCCGGCGGCGTGCATGCCCCGGAGCCACGTGGCGGGAAGCGCATCGTCTGCGGGCGCGATGTCGACGAAGGGCAGAACGGCGAGATCGCCATCGGCGTCCCGTGCCGCCACGAAGGAGTAGGTGGTCTCGTCGGCGAGATCGAGGCTCAGCGGCGCGAGCAGGGAACCGTCCTCGAGACGGGCCTCGACCTCGGCGGCGCCGGCACCTGTCGTCGCGTAGTCACTGGCGAAACCGAAGGCCGTGGCGGGGATGAGCTCGGTGGACTCTCCACTCGGGCCACAGAGTGCACCGGCACCCGTCGCGGTGCCCATCGGGTCACACGCCTGGACGCAGCGGAGGTCCGGAGCCTGCTCGGTTCCTTCGTTGAGACAGATGTAACCCTCGGTGCAGCCATCGTCCTGGTTGCAGGACTGGCCGGGACCGGCCGGGTTCGCACCCGCCTCCTGGCAGAACCACGTCCGAACCTGATCACCGGAGATGCCGGGGAAGCAGGCCGTGCCTTCGGGGCACGTGCCGATGTCGAAGGGCTCACAGGCGGTGCCGCAGATGCCGGGCTGGTTCGCGCCGGAGGCCCGGAACACGCCGATGCAGGACTCCTCGCCCGCGCACTGCTGGGCGTTCGGCGCCGTTCCCGTCACATCACAGGGAACGATGCACTCCGCATCGGGTCCGCACAGGAGACCCGGCCCACAGGTCTGGTCGCCTCCGCAGCTCTGGCCTTCCTGGCGCGTTCCGGCCGCTTCGCAGAACGATGCCTCGTTGCCCACCGGGAAGCAGCTTTCCCCGGGACCGCAGTTGTTGTCGAAGAACGTCCCCGTGCAGGTCCCCTCGAGGCAGACGCCGTCTGTCTCGGAAGGCTGGCCGTTCTCGACGAGCGCCACACACCAGTGCCGCCGCGGGCAGTCGGCCGAGTCGGTCGCGTCGGCCTGCTCCACGTTGCAGCGAAGACGACAGACGCCTTCGGCGGTGTCGCAGAAGAACGTGTTCGTGGACTGTGCCTCGGAAGAGCACTGCTGGAGCTGTCCGGCACAGGGAGCCGGCGCGCCGGTCGACGGATCGACCGTGCTGGGCGTGGAACTGGTGACGCTTCCGGGGCCACTCGGGTCACTGGAGGGCGGCGTGATGCCGGATGTGCCGTCCGTGGTCTCGTCGCTCGGCCCGTCGCTGCCGCAGCTGCTGGCGAACGCCAGCGTAGCCGTACAGAGCGCGGCAAGGGTAATGAACTTCCATCGTTCGAACATGAGCAGTACTCCTTTGGAGGATGAACGAGACCGACCGGCCAGCTTCGGCGCCCGGGGGGGTTCGACCCGCACCGGTCGGTTGCTCGGAATCGGGCCAGGCCGCCCGTGGATTAGAGAAAGCGCAAGGTCGTGTCAAGGCGGTGACACGGGAGGGCGCCGATGCGTCAGGGCGTCTCGATCCTGCCCTGCTCGGGCTCCGGATCGACCTCGACGTCGAAGAGACGGGCGAGGTCCTCCTCCAGCTCGTGCTCGTCATCATCGTCGACGGGCCCCGCCCGCCGAGCAAGGCGTATCCTTTTGCGTCGCAGCCGCAGAGAGCGATACACCCCACCGAGAACATAGAGGAAGAGCGCGAGACTAAGCGCGAACATGAAGTCGGCCACCGCCGCGATCAGCACCACGGCCGTCACCACTGTGGCAAGGACGAGGCGTACCCCCGCAGTGAGCCGGAGGTCCTTGTAGGTGCGAAACGGGACCTCGCTCACCATCAGGAAGGCCATGATCACCACGAACAGGCTGATCGGCAGCAGGGCCTCCGGCGACACCGCCTCCCGTCCAAGGAGCCCGGTATCAAGCGCCACCAGACCCCCGAGGGACACACCCGCCATGGGCGCAGGCAGGCCCGTGAAATAGGCCGACGACCCTCCGTCCTCCTCCGCCTGGACGTTGAATCGCGCCAGACGAATCATGGCGCCGGCGGCGAAGAGGAACGCGAGGAGAAGGCCCGCGAACCCCAGCGCATGGAGCGCCCAGCAGTAGACGAGGACCGCCGGCGCCACACCGAACGCCAGAAAGTCGCTCAGGCTGTCCATCTGCACGCCGAAGCGACTCTCCCCTCCCACCATCCGTGCCACTCGCCCATCGAAACCGTCCAGCAGCACGGCGAGAGGCAGCAGGGTCGCCGCCAGGTAGAACTCCCTGGCCGTCGCTGCCTGGTGGCTCATCCAGATCACCGTGAACCCACAGAACGTGGCACCAAGGGTAAAGAGGTTCGGGAGGATGTATCGTCGTTCGGGAATTCGCATGGAGCTCGACGAAGGGCGCCGTCGGTCCGGTTACACCACGTCGCGGACCAATGCCTTGAGCATTGCAGGGGCTATAGTGATTCACACGAACGACACAAGCGAACACGACCCGGCTTCAGGGCAGGAGCCTTCCGCTCGCCTCGACCGGCCACCGCTCCGCCGTCACCAACTCGCCCACCGTCGGCAGATGGACCTCGACCAGCACGAGACCTTCGGGCGGCATCGTCGGTCCGGCCCTCCGGCGATCCCTCCCCCCCAGAATCGCGGAAACGTCGGCCGCACTCAGACGTCCTCGCCCCACCTCCACCAGCGTGCCGACCAGAATCCGGACCATGTACTTGAGAAAGCCGGAGCCACGGACCTCGATTCGAAGACGGCCGTCCTCGCGCCAGGCCAGCTCGATGCCATCGATGGTCTTCACTGGAGACAGCGCATCGCAACCGGCCGCCCGAAACGCGGAGAAATCGTGCTCCCCGATCAGGACCCCCGCCGCCTCCCGCATCGCGAGGGTGTCAAGCTCGACCCGAACCGGGGCGCAACGACCCAACACCAGCGGATTGCGCCATGGGTGCGTCCAGAGATGATAGTGGTACGTCTTGCCGGACGTGTGTCTCCGCGGATGGAAATCATCGGCCACCCGGACCACTTCCCGAACGGAGATCTCATCCGGAAGCGCCTGATTGAGCCCGTGAAACCAAGCCTTTGCCGGGCGGTCGATCGCCGCATCGAACACCGCCATCTGCCCGAGGGCATGAACGCCAGCGTCCGTACGGCTCGTCCCGATGAGCCGGCCGTCCGAACCCGCGTTCATGCGACGCAACGCTGCGCGCAAGGTGCCCTGAACCGTCGGGACCTCGGGCTGATCCTGCCAGCCGTGAAACGGTCGCCCGTCATACGCCACGCGGAGACGCCACCGCATCTCAGAATTCGAAGGAGATGCCGAAGAGCAGGGCGTTGTCCCCCAGGTCCCAGGAGCTGCTGCTCCCGAAGTCGTCGAGGCGGCTCACGAGGTACTCCACGAAAAGGTAGGAGTTGTTGACGCCGGTGTTGACGTCGAATGTCCTCGCCATGCCCGGTGCGAACCAGTTCAGCCACAGATGCAGGCCGATCGAAGCATGGTACCCGGCCGTCCCGCCGCGCCCGCGCCGAACGCCTCCGTCCTCATCGCTGCTCGCCGTGCCATCCCCGTCCCCCACCCACCAGAAGGCGTAGTCGAGCCCCAGCTTGAAGCTCGGCACGAGGGGAACGTTGAACTGGTTCTGCAGGACATCGAAGCGGTACACCACACCGAGGCGGAGGGGGAGCATCGTGAAGCGCGTCCGGTCCGCCGCGCGCTCACCGTCCTCGGTCAGCGACCCCGCACTGGTGCCGAGATACCCCACGTTCATGCCGACTGCGAGGGACCCGAATCCACGGTAGAACTGACGGTTGTACTCCCCCTCGATGTACAGCCCGGGCGACCCGAATGTGGTCTCGAACGGGCCTGGAGACTCGAACTCGGCGTCGATCGACGGCACATACCGGCCGAGCTTCAGCTCGAACGCCGAGTTGATCGGAGACGAGAACCGATCCTGCTGCGCAAGGGCCGCGCCCGGCACAACCGGGACGAGCAGCACGGACGCGACGAGAAGCAGCGCCACGCGATAGCCGTTCATGCGACCTCCGTTCGGCGACGAGCCAGGACCAGACCCACCAGGAGCAACAGCCACGCAGGGATCCACGTCGCCGCCGGCGCCACCGAGCAGTACCCCCCCTCCTCGACACCGCCCGATTCTCGATACAACTGCCAGAAATCCTGCACCGGCACCGTCGTCGCCTCCACCTGGGACGAGAAGAAGCTCTCGTTGAGATTGCGGCTCCGGCTCGTCACGGCCACCCAGTAGGTGTTGCCCAGCGATACCCCCTCGGTCACCGTCGCACTCGTCACCGTGCCCACGGTCCGACGGCGGGTGCCCTCCAGCTCCTCCGGCTCCCCCGAGATGTCGAAGGGCGAAGTGTCCCAGTAGATCACGTAGCCCTCGAGCCCGTCCGCATTCGACGGCTCCTCCCACTCGATGCGAAGCGAATTCTCCCCGGGCCGAACGTCAACCGCCTGCGGCGGATCCGGGCGGGAAGTCGCCAGGCGAAGCCGTATCCGATCCGAGTCGAACGCCTCCGCCGTGGTCGAACCCGTCTGACGGCTGAACACGAAATAGACATCCGCGGTCCGCGCATCTGCGGTGCACGCCTCCGGCCCATCCACGTCCAGAAGGTCGCGCGCCCGGATCGTCCACGACACCGTACTGCCGTCCAGGGACTCGCTGGCCACAGGAACCTCGCACTCGGAGTCCGCGTCGTCCGTCACGTTGTTCAGCTCGCAGACCTGCGACCCACGACGATACTTGATCGCGTACTCGGAACCCGCCAACGGACTGTTTCGAAGCTGCCAGCGAAACTCGAGCCGCGGATTGTCCGCGAGCATTCGCCGGCAATCCCGGATGTTGGCCGTGTACGTGCGGGTCGAACGATCCACGTTCGTGGCCTCGAGGGTCATGCCGTCGATCGTCAGACCCGTCCCGTCACGATCAATCGCCGGCGAGGTGTCCGCAAGCGCCACACCGCTGACCAGCAGACTGGCCACCACGGCACAGCTGAACGACGCCCGGACGGACAGGAGGCAGGAGATTCGCATCATCGAAGTATCATCCTCTCGGTACGCTCACCCGATCCCGGGCCACGAGACTCTCCGCGATCTGCACCGCGTTCCACGCAGCCCCCTTCAGCAGGTTGTCGCTGACGACCCAGAAGTGCAACGTCCCGGGCAGGGCATTGTCTTCCCGAATTCGCCCGACGAACGTCTCCGTGCGCCCGACGCAATCCCGGGCCACCGGGTACACCATCTCCCCGGGCCGGTCCATGACCACGATCCCCGGAAACGACGACAGCACCTCCCGCGCCTCCGCCGCGGTAGCCCGACGCTCGAGGTCCACCGTGACCGACTCCAGATGGCCGCGCGCCACCGGGACCCGCACGCACGTCGCCGAACTCGGCAGCTCGGGCATCGACAGAATCTTCCGGGTCTCCTCCAGCATCTTCTGCTCCTCGCTCGTGTATCCCGTGTCGAGGAAGTCACCGATCTGCGGAAGGCAGTCGAACGCCAGCGGCCGAGCAAACACCTCGGACGGAAGCGCCTCCCCCGACCGGTGCGCCTCCACCCCCGCGAAGAGCTCGTCGATCCCCCCCTGACCCGCCCCCGAAGCGCTCTGGTACGTCGACACGATCACCCGACGAAGACCGAAGGCATCGCCCAGCGCCTTCAACGGCAGCACCATCTGGATCGTCGAACAGTTGGGGTTCGCGATGATGCCGCGGTGCGCATCGAGCGCGTCCTCGTTCACCTCCGGCACCACCAGTGGCACCTCCGGATCCATCCGCCACGCACTCGAGTTGTCGATCACCACCGCGCCCGCCTGAACCGCAGACCGCGCAAACTCGAGACTGCGCGCGCCGCCCGCCGAGAAGAGCGCGATGTCCACCCCCTCGAACGCCGCCTCCGACAACACCTCCACCTCCACCTCGCCCCCCGCGAAGGGAAGCCGGCGGCCCACCGAGCGCGGGCTGGCCAGCGCCCGAACGCGCGACACCGGAAAGGAACGCTCCTCCAGCATCCGAAGCATCTCTCGCCCAACGGCACCCGTCGCACCAACCACCGCCACTGTCCATCGCCGATCCGTCATCGTCTCTCTCCTCCTTGACTCATGGCCCCGATTCGGGCCGCGGCCCGTTCCAAAGACGCCACCGCGTGGCTGTCAACCGGCCCCCCCCGTCAGGAGACCACCTGAACCTCGATCCGCCCGCGGGCAACGTCCACCGCTCCGATGCGCACAAGGATCCGCTCCCCCAGACGCGACGCGTGCCGGGCCGGGAGCTGCAGACGCTGCAGCGTCTCCACCAGACAGGACCGCACATGCCTCCGACGACCGGGCTCGACATCCACCGCCAGGGCCTCCATGACCTCCCCACGCCGCGACTGGAGGTACTGCAGCCCCCAGTACGCATGCGCCTCCCTACTGACCGTCTCGGCGCCCGCCATCACCGCATCCAGGCGCGCCCTGAGCGCCACGAGGCCCTCTCGGTCGATCGGGCTGGCCTCCCCACGAAGCTCCGCACCCACGACGTGATGCGCCAGCAGATCCGTTGCCCGACGAAGCGGGCTCGTCCCCTGCGCATAGCGCTCGATCGCAAGACCATCGTGGCGCACCGGCTCCAGCGAAGACACCGCCCGACGCATGTGCCGCAGAAGCTTCAGGCCACGCCACAGGCCCGCCTCCCCCCCACCCTCCTCGACGCCGTGCAGCATCAGCTCCTGCCCCCGATACAGGACAGGGAGTCCGCGAGCGCTGGCGAAGTCCCCAAGGGCCGCGTTGAATCGAACCATCCACTCAGACACCATCAAGCGCGCCACGTCATCCGACGCATACCGCTCGCACACCACCCCGACCCCTTCCCGCACCCGAAACCGCACCTCCGGCAACCCCAGCTCCACCGCGCCCTCCCCCAGACGGTGCATCCGCGAACACCGCGCCGCCTCGTACAACACCCGAAGCGACTCCCCCTCCGGCTCCCCCGCTTCACCGATCAACCGCGCCGCTCGTGAAAACGTCAGGTTCCCCACAATCCGGACCCAACCGAGAGCAAGCCCCTGCGTCCGCATGGCCCCTGAGCCGTCGACATGCGAAAACCAGGACAACACCGGCCGCGTCGTGCCCTCCCGCAGCGAAAGCGCATCCTCACCCAGACTCCGGGGAAACATCGGGATGAAGCGATCGGGCAGGTAGAGCGACACGCCTCGGGCGAACGCCTCCCGCGTCACCGGGCTGTCCATCGGGAGAACCGCGGGCGGATGCGTGATGTGGACACCCACGCGCCAGCCGTCGTCCTGCCGCTCGACCGAGAAGGCATCGTCGTAGTCCCGCGTCTCCTCGCCATCCACCGTGAACGCCTCGATCGCCCGTCCGGCGCATCCGCCTGAAGGCTCGAGCAGCACCCCCGAAGCAAGCTCCATGGACACCCGAAGGACCTGCTCCGGAAAGCCGATCCGCACTCCCTCCCGATGCAGCGACAGCAACTCGTGACGACCCAGCACACCCGCCCGACGAAGCAGCACCTCCACCCCCGCGGCATCACGATGAACCGACTGTCCTGACCGCTCCGACACCTCCTCCAGCAACCGCATGGCCCGGGTTCCCGAACGCCCGTTGGGACCGTAGGCCGCCAGATCGATCAGCTCCTCGCGCATCGCACCGAGCGCATCCAGGCACGCCTCCAGGTCGTCCGGACACGATGGCCCGTTCCGTTCCATCGCCTCCACAAGACCCTCAACCAGCCGTGCGTGAAGCTCCGCCTCGCGCAGGCGGGACTCCCGGGCCGCAAGCTGGGCCTCGACCTCCTCGCGCCCGCGGGGCTCCCAGCACCCTCCGGACGACCGGAAGTACAGGCTGTCGTCCCGAAGGGCCCGATGGAGCACGTAGCGCGCAAGGGCATCGGGAGCCTGCAGGCCGCTGGCCACCACCAGCTCGCCAAGGCCCACGGGCTCAGGCGAGCAGCACACCCCCTCCCACAGGGCGCCAACCGCACCCTCGGCCTCCGGCACGAGCCGCTCGATCAGCGCAAGTGCCTCCTCCGTTCCGTCCCGCTCCAGAATCGACCAGGAGACGACGGGTCGCTCCGCCTGCCAGCGTCGCCCGGAGGCCTCCTGCAGAATGACCCGCCGACCACTGACGCCGAGGACCAGCACCGGAACGAAGGTCCCGCCGTCGTCGACCTCGACCAGATCACCGCGCTGCATCACGACAGCCGGATCTCCCTCAGGTCATCGTCGACCGTGAACCCGGCCTCGGTGCGCTCGCGCACCTCCTCCATGGTGTGCCCGGGAGCCACCTCGATCAGGTGCAGCGCACCGTCCCTCACCTCGAACACGGCGAGGTCGGTGATGACCAGGTCCACGCAGCCGACCCCCGTCAGAGGCAGCGCGCACTCGCGAAGCAGCTTCGGCGCACCGTCTCGGCTGACGTGGGTCATGACCACGACCACCCGTCGCGCTCCCGCGACGAGATCCATCGCCCCACCCATGCCCTTGATCATCTTGCCCGGGATCATCCAGTTCGCGAGATCCCCGCGCTCGGACACCTCCATCGCGCCGAGCACCGTCAGGTCGATGTGCCCTCCCCGGATCATCGCGAAGGACTCGGCGCTCGAGAAGAAACTCCCGCCGGGCAACGCCGTCACGGTCTGCTTGCCCGCATTGATGAGATCCGGATCCTCCTCGCCATCGAACGGAAACGGCCCCATCCCGAGGAGTCCGTTCTCCGAGTGCAGCGTCACCTTCACACCATCCGGGATGTAGTTCGCCACAAGGGTCGGGATGCCGATGCCGAGGTTCACCGTGAAGCCGTCACGGAGCTCCAGGGCGGCGCGCTGGGCCAGCTGGTCGCGTGTCAGTGCCATGTTCAACCCTCCTCCCGGCTGCGCACCGTGCGCCGCTCGATCCACTTCTCGTAATCCTGACCCTGGAAGATCCGCTGCACGTACACCCCGGGAAGATGCACCTGATCCGGGTCGAGCTCGCCCACCTCCACCAGCTCCTCCACCTCCACGATGGTGACCCGTCCCGCCATCGCCATCTCCGGATTGAAGTTCCGGGCGGTCATCCGGAACACGAGGTTGCCCATCGCATCCCCCTTCCACGCCTTCACGAACGCAAAGTCCCCGGTCAGGGCGTGCTCCAGCACGCACATCCGGCCCCCGATCTCCCGGGTCTCCTTGCCCTCCGCGGCCTTCGTCCCGTACCCGGTCGGCGTGAAGAACGCCGGAATCCCCGCGCCCCCCGCCCGAACGCGCTCGGCGAGCGTCCCCTGCGGGTTGAGCTCCACCTCGAGCGTCCCGTCCAGGAACTGGCGCTCGAACACCTTGTTCTCCCCGACATAGCTCGACACCATCTTGCGCACCTGCCCGTTCTGAAGCAGGACCCCGAGACCGTACTCGTCGGTGCCGCAATTGTTCGAGATGATCGTCAGATCACGCGTCCCCTTCCGATGAAGCGCGCGAATCAGGTTCTCGGGATTCCCGCACAGGCCGAACCCCCCACTGAGCAGCGTCATCCCATCGAAGACATCGGCGATCGCCGCATCCGCACTCTCGACTACCTTGCTCATCCTTCTCCTGTCGTTGGTCGCCGCGCCCGCCCGGAACCCCCTCAGCGGGGCTGGAACTGATAGCCCACCGTCAGACCGGCAAAGAGATACACGGTCCGAAGACCCGCCTCGACGCTCACCACGTAGTGATCGGCGATCACGTAGCGCAAGCCCGTCAGAAGCTCCACCGATGGCAGGACCGGCCACAGCCAGCTCGCCTCCTGACGCTGGTTCTCCTGAAGCACCGGGTTGCCCTCCTCGTCGAAACACGCGCCGCCCGGCAGCAGGACCGACGTGTCCGTCGAACGACGCTCCGGCATCGGATCGCACCGCGAACGATCGACCAGGGTCTCGTGAGCGCTCCCGAAGACGACCCCCAGACCCAGCGCCGCCCCATAGAACCACTGCCACTCGCCCGCCGAACCGAAGGCGCGAACGCCGCGAATGCCAGCATCCGCGTTCAGGACACTCGCGTCCAGCTCCGTCCACTCGGCGCGCCGGACGGGATCGCCCCGCTGCAACCAGTACCCGTCGGGCATCGAAAGATTGGCCCAGTCGAGCGAGAAGGACAGCTCCTGACGACCCGGATCCCGAAGCAGCACCTCCGCGCCAAACGCCATGTTCCGCTCCCCGCCCGACCAGTGGCTCGTGTGCGGATCGAGAAACAGGCCCATCATGAAGCCCGGCGTCCCCACCACCCGAAAACGCGGCGAAATCTGGATCACCCTCCCCGTCGCCGAGCGCGTGTCCAGCAGCGTGTCGGCCTCGCGCTGCGCCTCCCGACGAATCCGCTCCTGACGCGCGCGCTCGTCCTCCTCCTGCGCCTCCGCCAGCAACGACTCCCCGTCGCTCCCGGCCATCGCCGGAAGGGGCGCGCAGAACCAGACCAGCGTCAGCGACAGCGCCAGTACACCCGGGCCCGGAGCCCTCGACACCGAAGCCCCCGACACAGGGGCCACCCGGGTCCGCCTGCCTGCAATCCTCTTGCTCATTGCGTCTTGCCCATGACTCTGATCGCCGGCGGCCACACCGGCAAGAATCCCGCGGAACGAAAGCACACCTCCGCGACGGCCTGCGTCCCCTCCTGACTACACCGCCCTCCACGACCACGCAACGCACTCCCCCTTCCCCCTTGCGGGCCGACGAAGAGCGCCACACGCCCTGACGCAGCCCGCAGCCCACAGCCCGCGGCCGGAGGTCTCCATCGAACCGTTCCTGATCATCCTCCTGAGCCTGCTCGCCACAGGACTCCTCGTGCACCTGCTCCGACGGACTTCCGGGACCCGTGGTCGCGGCATTCGCACCGGCCCCGTCCCGGGCTACGCCTTCATCCCCCCCAATGCGCTCGATGTCGAAGGCATCGCCCGCACCCTGGCAGCCGGCCTGCCCCCATGGACACTCCTCTCCCTCGAAACCCTCAACACCGCTTCACGAACCCGCGGCGTCCTGCGCATCGCCATCGACGGGCACCCACCACGCAACGACGCATGGAGCCTGCTCCGACTCCTCGCCCTGGCGACCCTCCGCGCGAGCGACGCCCACGTCATCGTCGTCGAGGCATTCGACGACCCCACCCCCCCGCCCGACGCGCCTCCGGTGGCGACGCTGCTCCTTGCGCCCGACGCCCTCGGATGGAACGGTACCTCCCACGGGGTCGCCGTCATCGACGCCGTCTACCGCGACGCACCCATCCTGCACCATGCCCTCGCCGGTTCCCCGGATGCCCCGGGCTTCGGCTGGATACTCCCCGAGCACACATCGCCATGACCTTCCATCGCCGCCCCCCGCTCCGACACGCCTGGCCACTCCTGTCGGTCGTTCTCGTCGCCGCCTGTGGCGCCCCGACCACCCCGGTGGCCGCCCCACCCTCCGAAGCGCCGGAGCCCGCTCCCTTCGAGCTGCGCGGAACCGGAGGAACCATCCGCATCGGGCCGGTGTCCGCCGAACGCGTGCCCTCCGAGGAGCAGGCCCGCGAGGCCCTCACCTGCTACGAGGCCGCCCCCCGCGGCACCGAAGGCCCCGGAGGCGCCATCCACCTTCGCCTCATCTGGCAGGACGGAAGGCTGCGTGTTGCCACCGTGAACGAGCGCATCGAACTCTCCAACCCGTTCCGCACCTGCCTCGAGGATGTCATCGACACCTGGCAGATCGGACCCGTCTCCCCCGTGACGGAAGACGAGATCATCCCGCTCGAATTCCTGCCGCCGGAGCCCTGAGCGGCTCCCGCGGGAGCCAGACACCGATCACGGCTCCGCCTCCGGAAAGCCCCGGAGCACAGGCCTACCGCCTCCCCCCGTGGACGGGAACGGGATCGCTCAGTCCGCCGAGCCGGTCGCACGTTCGGCGACGCGCAGGCGAGCCACCGCTCGCGCACGCCGCTCGGCCTGCTCACGCATCTCGGCGTCGTCGACCCCGGGACGCTGATCCAGCCGCTTCTCGCTGTCCGCGAGGGCACGCCGCGCCCGCTCGACGTCGATGTCCGCTACACCCTCCGCGGCCGTGACCAGCAGGGTGACCCGGTTGTCGAGCACCTCGGCGAAGCCGCCGCCCACGGCGAACGACTCCGTGGATCCGTCGCGGCGGATGCGCAGCTCGCCCGGGTGCACACGCGTCATGAGCGCCAGGTGGCCGGGAAGAATGTCGAGCTCGCCGCGATCCGCGGTGAAGACGATCTCCGCGGCCGCTCCGCTGTAGACCGCCCGTTCGAGCGTCACGACCTCGATCTGGAGGGCTTCACTCATGGGTCTCAGGCCTCCTCGAGTTCCTTGGCGCGCTTGAACACGTCATCCAGGGTCCCCTGCATGTAGAAGGCCTGCTCGGGAAGATGGTCGACCTCACCCTCCACCAGCGCCTTGAAGCCCTCGATGGTGTCCTTGAGCTCGACGTACTTGCCGTCGGCGCCGGTGAACGCCTTCGCCACGAAGAACGGCTGGGAGAGGAAACGCTGGATCTTCCGCGCCCGCTCGACGGTGCGCTTGTCCTCCTCGGCCAGCTCGTCCATGCCGAGGATGGCGATGATGTCCTGAAGCTCCTTGTAGCGCTGCAGCACGGACTGCACCTTTCGCGCAACGTTGTAGTGCTCGTCGCCCACGATCTCGGCGGCCAGCATGCGGCTGGTGGAGTCCAGCGGGTCCACGGCGGGATAGATGCCGAGCGACGCGATCTGGCGGCTGAGAACGGTCGTCGCGTCAAGGTGCGCGAAGGTCGTCGCCGGCGCCGGGTCGGTGAGGTCGTCCGCCGGGACGTAGACCGCCTGGACCGAGGTGATCGACCCGCGCTTCGTGGTCGTGATTCGCTCCTGCAGCGCGCCCATCTCGGTGGCCAGCGTGGGCTGGTAGCCGACCGCACTCGGGATTCGGCCGAGGAGCGCCGACACCTCGGAGCCCGCCTGAGTGAAGCGGAAGATGTTGTCGACGAACAGGAGCACGTCCTGCTGCATCTCGTCCCGGAAGTACTCCGCGACCGTGAGGGCCGAGAGCGCGACCCGGGCTCGGGCGCCGGGAGGCTCGTTCATCTGCCCGTAGATGAGCGCAACCTTCGACTTCTCCCAGTCTCCGTTGGGCGCGACAATACCGCCCTCCAGCATCTCGTAGTACAGGTCGTTGCCCTCACGGGTTCGTTCGCCCACACCGGCGAAGACCGAATAGCCGCCGTGCTTCATGGCGACGTTGTTGATCAGCTCCATGATGAGCACGGTCTTGCCGACACCCGCTCCGCCGAAGAGGCCGATCTTGCCACCGCGCGAGTACGGCGCGATCAGGTCGACGACCTTGATGCCGGTCTCGAACACCTCGGAGGTCGGCGCAAGCTCGTCGAACTTCGGCGGCTCGCGGTGGATCGGCATGACGCGCGTCGCCTCGGTCTCGAGCACCTCCGTGACCTCGTCGAACTTCAGGTCGCGCGACTCCAGGTTCGTGTGCTCGTCCATGATCCGGATGCGGTACACCTTCTCCTTCTCGTCGGTCTCCCGGAGGAACCCGCGAAGGAGCGTACCGTCCTTCAGCTTGAACGTCCGCACCTCGTCGACGGGCTTCCCGACGACGTTCAGGATTCGACCGAGCACCTCGCGCCCGACCGGCACGGCGATGGCGCTTCCGGTGTTCTGCACGGCCATGCCCCGGACGAGACCGTCGGTGCCGTCCATGGCGATGGTCCGCACCGTGTCCTCGCCGAGGTGCTGCGCGACCTCGAGCGTGAGGTTCCACTCGTCGTCGCTGATCGCGGGGTTGGTCACGCCGAGGGCGGTCATGATCTTCGGGAGCTGCCCGCTGGGGAACTTCACGTCCACCACGGGCCCGATGACCTGAACGATCTGTCCGTTGGCGAGCTTGCTGGGGGCGGCGGCGGCCTGCGTCTGTGCCATAGTTCTTCCTGCTCCTGCACGTGCGGCGGTTCGGTCCCGGGCGGATCAGCCCTTGAGGGACTCCGCGCCGGAGGTGATTTCCATGAGTTCGGTGGTGATCGCGGCCTGACGGGCGCGGTTCATCTGGAGGGTGAGCCGGTCGATCAAATCGCCGGCGTTCTTCGTCGCATTGTCCATCGCCGTCATCCGGGCTCCCATCTCCGAGGCCTCGGACTCGAGCAGCGCCCGGTAGAGCTGGCTCTCGAGGTAGCGGGGAATCATCTCGGCCAGCAGCTCCTCCCGTGCCGGCTCGAAGATCATGTCGGCCACGTTCACCTCGGGCAGCTCCACGTCCGAGAAGGCGTCCGCAGACAGCGGAAGGAACTGCTCGGTGCGCACCACCTGGGTCAGCGCGCTCTGGAACTCGTTGTACACCAGGTAGACCCGATCCACCTCGCCCGCGACGAAGAGATCGCACAGCACGCCCACCGCGTGCCGGACGCTCGGCGCCGTCCGGTCCGGCAGGACCTCCTGCATGTCGAGCCAGGTGTCCATGTCCAGCCGACGAACACCCTCACGTCCCTTGCGGCCCACCGGCGCCACACCGATTCCCTCCCATGCGTCCCTGTTCTCCCGCACGAAACGGGTGAGCTGGCGGAGGATCGTCGAGTTGAATCCCCCACACAGCCCGCGGTCGGACGTGATCGGGATCAGGAGGCACTTGCTCGGCATCTCCCGCGCCTCGAACAGCGGCTCCTGCTCCGGATCCACCACCTGGGCGAGGGTCGCCATCATCTGGCGAAGCTTCAGCGCGTACGGGCGCGCCGCCACGACGTTGTCCTGGGCACGCCGCAACTTCGCCGCGGCCACGAGCTTCATCGCCCGCGTGATCTTCTGCGTGTTCTGCACCGACCGGATTCGATTCCGGATTTCCTTCAGGCTCGGCATCTTCGCTCCTGCGCGCGCGAGACGGTCCCGCGAGGGGGAATCAGGCGGTGAACTCCTTGTTCCACGCCTCGAGCGCGTCCTTGATCAGCGGCTCCGTCACGTCGTCCACCTTCTTCCGGCTCCGAAGCTCCGAATACACCTTCGGATGGTGCGTCTCGACGAACGAGAGCAGCCCCTGCTCCCACTCCTTGAGCGAGGCCGTGGGAAGGTCGGACACGTACCCCTTCGTACCGGCATAGATCACCAGCACCTGCTTCTCCATCGGGAGCGGCTCGTACTGGCCCTGCTTCAGGAGCTCCGTCAGGCGCTCGCCGTTCGCCAGCTGGCGCTGCGTCGCCGCATCCAGGTCCGAGGCGAACTGCGCGAACGCCGCCATCTCCCGGTACTGCGCAAGGTCCAGGCGGAGCGTACCCGCTACACTCTTCATCGCCTTCGTCTGCGCCGAACCGCCGACGCGGCTCACGGAGATGCCCACGTTGATGGCCGGACGAACACCGGCGTAGAACAGATCGGACTCCAGGAAGATCTGGCCGTCCGTGATCGAGATCACGTTGGTCGGAATGTACGCCGAGACGTCGCCGGCCTGCGTCTCGATGATCGGCAGCGCCGTGAGCGACCCCGCACCATACTCGTCACTCATCTTCGCCGCACGCTCGAGCAGACGGCTGTGCACGTAGAACACGTCGCCCGGGTAAGCCTCGCGACCCGGCGGACGGCGCAGGAGAAGCGAAAGCTGGCGGTAGGCCACAGCCTGCTTCGAGAGATCATCGTACACGATCAGCGCGTGCTGCCCGTTGTCCCGGAAATACTCGCCGATGGCCACGCCCGCATACGGCGCGAGATACTGCAGCGGCGCCGACTCCGTCGCCGGGGCGGAAACCACCACCGTGTAGTCCAGCGCGCCGTGCTCCCGCAGCTTCTCCACGATCTGGGCCACCGTCGACTGCTTCTGGCCGACCGCGACGTAGATGCAGAAGCACGGATTCTCCTTCGAGTTCTCGTTCTTCTGGTTGATGATCGTGTCGATCGCGACCGCCGTCTTGCCCGTCTGCCGGTCGCCGATGATCAGCTCGCGCTGACCACGGCCGATCGGCACCAGCGCATCGATGGCCTTCAGCCCCGTCTGCAGCGGCTCGTGCACCGACTTGCGGCTGATGATGCCGGGGGCCTTCACCTCGATGCGGCGACGATGCTCCGACTCGATCGGACCCTTGCCATCGATGGCCTGACCGAGCGCGTTGACCACACGACCGACCAGCGCAGGACCGACCGGCACCTCGGCAATGCGCCCCGTGCGCTTGACCACGTCCCCCTCGCGGATCTCGTTGGCGTTGCCCAGAATGGCCACACCCACATTGTCCGCCTCGAGGTTGAGCACGAGCCCGAACACACTGCCCGGAAACTCGAGCAGCTCGCCGGCCATCGCGTTCTGCAGACCGTAGACGCGGGCAATGCCGTCACCGACCGAAATGACGGACCCCGTCTCGCTCACCTCGATCCGGGTCTCGTAGCCCTCGATCTGCTGGCGGATAATCTGGCTGATCTCTTCGACGTTGATGTTCATCCGTGCCTCATCCAGTCACGCGACGTCCGGGCTCCCCGGCTGCGACGCTCACAGTTCGTTGACGATGGTCTCCCGCAGCCGCGCAAGGCGAGCATCCAGCGTGGCATCCATCACGGTGTTCCCCACCACCAGGCGGAACCCGCCCAGGATCGACTCGTCGAGCCGCTCCGAAAGCTGGACCTTTCGGCCATACTTCTTCTCCAGCAACGTGCGCAGCGTGGCCTTCTGCGACTCCGTCATCGCCAGCGGCGTGTCCACCCGGGCCCGCAGGATCCCGAGATGATCGTCCGCCAGACGATCCAGATGCTCCGCGATCTGCGGCACCACAGCGAGACGCTTCCGGTCCGCCAGCAAGAGAAGGAAGTTGCGCACGTCCGCGCTCATCCCACCCTTCTCCGCCACGGCGCGAATCACCGCATGCCGCTGCGGAAGGTCGATCACCGGACTCTCCAGAACAATCCGAAACTCCGCGCTCTCCATCATCCGGTCAGCGAAGACCCGAAGCGCCGTCCGCGTCTGCTCCACCGTCCCCTTCTCGACGGCGATCATCAGCAGCGCGTTGGCGTATCGTACGGCTACGGTGTGGGCACTCATCGAAACTCCTCAGTGAACGATCCGTGAATCACCCGCAGCCTCCGCCACGTCGCGCACCCCGGCATCCGCCAGCCGACGACGCTCCTCCGGCGTCATCCGCGCCTCCACCCGCTCCCGTGCCATCGACAGGGCACGATCCACGAGCTGGGCCTCCAGGCGCACACGCGCCTGACGAATCTCCACCTCGATCGCCGCCTCCGCGTCCCGACGGATCCGCTCCGCCTCCGCCTCCGCCTCCGCCACCAGCCGATCGCGCTCGCGCTCGCCGATCGCACGAAACTCCTCGAGCACCCGTACCTTCTCTGACTCGAACCCCTCGAGCTTCGACCGGTACTCCGCAAGCTCCGCCTCCGCGCGACGGCGAAGCTCCGCAGCCTCCTCGATCCCGCTCGTCAGCTTGTCCCGACGGTTGCGGAAGTAACGCTGGATCGCCGCACCACCAAAGACGATGATAATCGACAGATAGATCGCGAAGTTCACCCAAGCCGACACGAACTCGCCCAGCAGGAACTCCGCAGGCCCATCCCCGGGCGCGGCCCACGCCGAGTCGGCCATCAGCATCACCGCGGCACCCACCACAAGGGCCATCACAAGACGCATCACCTGTCGCAAGCTGTTGCTCATTCGACGCACCCTCAGCTCTGCCGCGCGATCAGCACGCGCGATGCGATTTCGTCCGCAAGCTCGTCCGCGCGCTGCTCCAGACCCGTGCGGGCCTCCGCAATCTGCGCCTCGAGCGAGGTCCGCGCCTCCGCCGAACGTGTCGTCGCATCGCGACGCGCACCCTCGACCAGACGCTGCTCCTCCTGCTGACCGGAACGACGAAGCTCCTCGCGAAGACCCGAAGCCTCCAGACGGGCCGCCTTCATCGACTCCTCGTACTCGGACACCACACGTTCCGCTTCCGCCCGCATCCCCACCGCGGCGTCCTTCGTCCCCTTCGTCAGCGCATCGCGCTTCTGCACCAGCGCCACGTACGGCTTGATCAGCACGTTCGACAGAAACAGGTACACCAGCAGAAAGAGCACCAGCGCGGCGACGAAGCTGGCATCCAGCTCCATGCTGCCCATCGCCGCAGGCTCCGGGAGCCAGCTCTCGATCGATTGCATCGCCATCCTCGCTCTTCGCCCCCGGAACGTGGCCCCGCCCCCTGCCGGGGAAGGACGCCGTCGGCCGACGCGACATGTTTGGAATTCACCTTATGTTTCAGCCTTTTGGGGGGCGGTAGTCGCGCCGCCCGCAAGGCGCGCCGGTTGGTAACACGGGCCCCGGGACGTGTCAAGGCAACCTGTCGGCCCCTTCGGTCGTTCCCGCACAACATGCGCACGCACCGGTCACGACCCCGACCCGCCGTGCCAACGACCCCGCCCGTCCCGCCACACCCGACCCTCCGAACGAAGCTTCTCCAGATGCGCCAGCGCAGCTCTGCGCGCCAGCGGGCGGACCAGCACCGGCACCTCCGGCCAGCCGTGAGCCACGATCTCCCCCAGCCCCAGCCCACCGCCTCCCAGGACCGCCTCGACCACCCGCCGCTCGCGCCCAAGTCGGTGCGCCCGGTAGTCGGCGAGCAGCCGCCCGGGTTCCTGCGGCGACGGACCATGGGCAGGATGAAGCCCGCGGACGTCCATCGACTCCAGACGCGCCAGGGTGCGAAGGTACGCCGCCATGTCGCCATCGGGCGGATTGACCAGGATGCTCCCCACCCCCGCCACCACGTCGCCGCAGAGAAGATCGCCTCCGGGCAACAGCAGACTCAGGTGATCGGACGCATGACCGGGCGTGTCGAGCAGGCCCACCCCCTCGTGCTCGACCTCGCGCGCGAGCTGCCACCGAAGATCCAGCCCGCTCCACGAGCCGGGCAACAGCGCAGGGCCCCGCGGGTGAACCACCAGCTCCAGACCCGGGAACCGCGCGCACCACCACGCCACGCCAGCGATGTGATCGCGATGATGGTGCGTGAGGACGAGCCCCCGCGGCCGCACCCCCGGGCCGCCGCCATCCTCCCGCGGGATGCGCTCCAGGACCGCCAGAGCGAGCGCGTTGTCCTCGTCCCGGTGCCCTCCCGGGTCCACCACGAACCAGCCCCGCGTCCCGCGGACGAGAAAGACGTTCGTGTGGGTCGCCGGCGGCAGGGTGCGCGAGGGCACCGGGATCCGGACGAGCTCGTCGCCCAGTCGCGCGACCGCATCCGCCTCGCCTCGGCCCGGCCAGCGTTCCATGGAGACCTCCGCGTCAGGCCCGGGGATGGGCCTCGTGGGCGAAGCGGCCGGTCGGGCGGCCCATGCGCAGCGCCTCGTCGGGTGGCTGCACGTCCCGCGCGTGCGCCCGGATCGCCCGCTTCCACGCGGCGAATCCACCGCCCGCACGCCACGCCGCCTCCGCCGCATCCGCCATGTCGAACCCGCCCTGCGCGAGAGCGTACTCCACCCACGCCCAGCGCGCCGACGTGCTCCGCACATCCACCCGCCCGCGAAGCTCGCGCTGCAGCCGACGCAGGGTCCCCTCCACCTCCCGAATGCCCGCGAACGGCGTGCGGTCGAGCGGCGTGTTCCGCTTCGCCACGAACGGCGCCACGCCCAGCGCCGTCGGCGTGATCCGCGACAGCTCGCGGCAGAAGGCGATCAGCTCGTCGATGTCCTCGTCGGTCTCCCCCGGAACGCCCACCATCATGTACACCTTCAGCGTGCGCATCCCGTAGGTCGCGGCGTAGTGCGCCGCCTGCAGCAGGTGCTGCTCCCGGATGACCTTCTGCAGCACGACGCGCAGCCGCTCGGACGCCCCGTCCGAGGCCACCGTGAGGGTGCGGTATCCACCCGCCCGCAGCAGCTCCATCAGCTCGGGGGACAGCCGATCGGCGCGGAGGCTGGACAGCCCCACCTCACGGCCTCCGGCGACAATCCGATCCAGAATCTCCACGAGCTTCGGGTGATCGCTCACGGCGGCGCCCACGAGCCCCACCCGCCGCGCGTGGTCCGGGATTCCACCCAGGATGGCGTCGGGCTCGGCCAGCCGCATTCCCCCGTTCGTGCTCCGACGCATCACGCAGAAACTGCAGCGCCGGTGGCACCCGCGCTCCGCCTCGACCAGGTGCATGTCCGCCAGCTCCGTGTGGGGGGTGACGATCACGCCATGGCCCGGCAGGCGCACGTTGTCCGCAGCGATGACGGGCAGCAGCCGCTCACCGTGCACCGCCGGCACGTAGAGCCCGGGAACGTCGACCAGACGGTCGAGGATCGCGGATCGCGACCCCCCGGCCTCCACCGCATCGAGAATCGCGTGGATCACCTCCTCGCCCTCGCCCATCACCACCACGTCCGCGAACGGCGCCGCCGGGAGCGGGTTCGAGAAGGTCAGCGGCCCCCCCAGCACCACCAGCGGATCGGCCTCCCCACGGTCCGACGCCCGCAGCGGAATCCCCGCCAGATCAAGGCATTCGAGCAGCCCCGGAAGCTCCAGCTCGTACGCCAGGGACACCGCCACCACCGCGTGATGGCTCACCGGCGTCCACGACTCCCAGGTCATCAGCGGCGTTCGGGAACTCCGCCACGCCGCCGGGTCGTCCGGAAGGAAGCTCCGCTCCGCCACACAGTCCGGCCGAGCGTTGATCTCCCGGTACAGAAGCTGGAACCCCAGGCTGCTCATCCCGGCCCGGTACGGGCTCGGGTACAGCATCGCCACACGAACGGGCGCCTCCTTGCGGAGGGTTCCGCGCTCGTCGCTCAGCACTGCCTCGATCTGCTGGCGCAGCGCCCAGGACCTGGACATCGACCGACCTCGCCTTTTCGGGGGGACGGTGCGCCCCGCCATCCCGGGGGAACGCACCCGGGCCTTCCCTAGCGTCCGCGGGCAGCCACGACAACCCGCGGCACTGCCCATGACTCTCTCGCCCGACCCGCTCGGCACGACCCGCTCGCCCCACCGCCCCTCCGGAAGCGCACCGTTGCACCCCCGGACGACTGCGCTATACCGGCGCGGTCGGGCCCGCATGGCCTGGCCGAATCCCCTCCCCCTCCCGCGGAACCACCGACCATGAGCCCCAGCCCAGCCGATCCGACACCCGAGGGAGCACCGGTCGACGAGCAACCGGCCGCGGAGACCGCGGCCAGTGCTCCCGTCGGCGTCGACGACCTCGAGGAGGACGGCTTCGAGCGCGCCCGGCGTCGCCAGGGGCTGACCATCGCCCTCGTCGTGCTGGCCGGCGTCGTCGCCATCGGCGGCATCCCGTGGGCGCTCGGCTTCGGCCCCTTCGCCGCGCGGCTGCTGTCCTCGACCGATGTCATCGTCCACGTCATCAACCGCAGCGAGGTGCCCGTGGAGGTCGAGGTGTCCTTCGCGCGTCCGGTCACCGTACTCCCGGGACACCTCGACACGACGACCGCGCTGACGGGGCCGCTGGACGTGGTCGCGCGGAACACGGAGACCGGCGAGGTGGTGGAGTCCCTGTCGATTCGCGCTACCGGCCCGATCTTCTACAACGTGCTCGGCGCGACGTGCCTCGTGATCTTCGACCTCACGGCGCTCTACGGCGGGCAGGGTGGGGAAATGCGGGTACACGCGCGGGTCATGGAGGACGAGCGGCTGTTCGTCGTGGAGGCGCAGACGGTCGTGCGTCCCCGGCACCCCGCCCCCGAGTCGGCGCTGGGGACGGTGCACTGGGTGGAGGACTTCGGCTGCGACATGGTGCGCGATGGCGACGACGCCTTCCTGCTCGCGCGGGCGGAGCTGCGGATGCGCGAGCGGCTCGACCTGCTCGAGGAGCGGCGGCGGCTGCTCGAGGGCGCGACACCCTGAGCCGGTTCAGCGGAAGCGCTGGAGGGTGTCCATGTAGAGGCGCTCGACCTCGCTGAGCCGATCGCGTTCGAAGGTGGCGTCGGGGAGGTAGAGCCGGGCCTCGTCGGGGGCGCCCGGCAGGTAGCGGCCGAGCGGGATGTCGGAGAGCCGCTCGCGCATCTCGGCGCTCGAGAACCGGTAGCCGTTCACGATCAGGGGCAGGCTGGCACAGAAGCGGCGCGCATCCTCGTCGACCTCGTCGAGGAAGGCCCGGAGGCTGTCGGGCTGACCGCTCGCCACCTGCTGCAGGAGGTCCCAGGGGGCAGGGCAGGATTCGACGAGCGCCGCGCGGACGAGCATGGGCCAGGGGGCGATCCAGCCGATGCGCAGCGGGCGGGTGATGCTCCAGTCCCGGATGTACCAGGAGGCCCCGGGGGCGGGTCCGTCATGACGGGTCCACCCGGTGAGGCTCGCCCGCAGGCCGATCATGCGCTCGCGCGAGTCGACCCGGATCCAGGCGGTGCCGATGTCATCGTCGAAGAGGCCAAGGGGCTGGAGGGGAAGCTCGATCCAGGTCTGACCGAGCTCGTCGGTGCGGGCGGTGACGCGAGTGCGGATCCGCAGCAGCACGAGCTCGTGCGGCGCGAGGGAGAGGGAGAAGCCGAGGACGTCGGGATAGTGGTGATCGCGGAGGTGACCGTCGTGGCGCGGGGTCTCGGGAGCGGTGGGCACGACGGCGCCGCGGGCGAGGACCGAGGTGTGGGCCGACCGCTGCGGCTCGATGACGACGCCGAGACGCTGCTCGACGGGGCGGGAGCGGCGGTTGCGAACGGCCAGCTCGAGGTCGACGTCCCAGCGCTGGGCCTCGGCGTCCGGCCGGTCGATGGCGCTGCCCTGGCGCACGTCCAGACGCAGCGACGTGATGTGAACGTCGTCGGTCCGGGCGGGGAAGACGTGCGCATCCTGCTGACGGAGCGGGACGAGGAACCCGTGGGCGAGGGCCGGGACGCAGAGCGCCACGGCGAGGAGGACGGGGATGGCGATGCGCTGCATGGGTGTGGAGACCGGGGAGAAGTCGTGCGCTCGGCTGGCCGGAGGCGACATCGAGCGGGGAAGCGGAAGGCAGCGAAGGCGCCGGCGGTCGTCCCGTGGAACGACGGGCCGGGCGGGGTCATTCCCGCAGGTCAGCGACCTGCCGGTGCGAAGGCGAAGCGATGCACGAGGTCCCAGAGAGCGCGAAGACCCCACCGGAATCCGTCGACGTGGATGCGCTCGTCGTGGCCGTGAAAGAGGCGGGAGAAGACCACGCCGTCCTCGCGTGGAAACCGGACGGGGCTGTAGCCATAGCAGCGCGCGCCGAGCCGCCCGAAGAACTGGGCGTCGGTGAAGCCGGGGGTGAGCACGGGCATGGGGATGCTGCCGGGGTCGTGCCTGCGGACGTTGTCGCAGATCGCGCGATAGAGCGGGTCGTCGACGGGATCCTCTCGGCCCTCGAAAGCGGCGAGCACCTGAAGCTCGTAGTCGGGTCCGACGAGCGCATGGATCTCGCGCAGGAGATCCTCCGCGGTCTGCCCCGGGACCAGACGGCCGTCGAGGATCGCCGATGCGGAGCTGGGGATGGCGTTCGCCTTGATGCCGGCGTCGAGCATCGTCGCGGTCACCGTGTTGGACAGCCATGCGCCGAACACATTGGCGAGGGCGCGATCCGGGAGGAGACGGTCGAGCACGAGACCGGTGAAGCCGCGGCGTGGGAGGAGCGAGAGGACGTGGCGAATCGGCCCGCCCTGGGTCTCGCCCAGGATGGTGAGCGTGGTGTCGACGGTCTCCGTGCGGTGAACCGGGAGGCGTGTCTCGCCGAGCAGGAGGAGTGCCAGGCTGAGACGGGTCAGCGCGTTGTGGCCATGAGGGATGGAGCCGTGGCCGGGCTCGCCGCGCGCGGTGATGCGGATCCGGCACATCCCCTTCTCGGCGACCTGGATGGGGTAGTAGCGGTGATCGCCGATGTCCTGGGAGAAACCACCCACCTCACCGATCATGTACTCGGCCCGGACGTGCTCCGGATGCTGCTCCACCAGGAAGCGCGAGCCGTGGGTGCATCCCTCCTCCTCGTCGGCGACGGCGGCGAAGAGGATGTCCCGGGTCGGCACCAGACCGGCACGCCGGGCCAGCTTGAGCACGTGCATGCACATCACGACCATGTTCTTCATGTCGATGGCCCCTCGCCCGTAGAGGTAGCCGTCGCGAATGACCCCGTCGAAGGGCGGTACCGACCAGTGCTCCGGCTCGACCGGCACGACGTCGAGGTGCCCGGCGAGGAGCAGCGGCCCACCGCCGGTGCCGTCTCCGCGCAGGCGGGCGACCACGTTGGGCCGGGCCCCGTCGTCCAGGCGCACGGGTTCGAGCCCGTCCGCGCGGAGCTTCTCCTCCACCCAGTCCGCTGCGGGGCCCTCGTCGCCCGGCGGGTTGACCGTGGGGATGCGCAGCAGGGCACGGAGATCATCGACCGCCTCGTCGCCGATCTGCTGCCACTGGGCCTCGGAGAAGGGACGGGTCATGGCGGTTCCGGGGTTCAGCGTTCGAGGAGTTCGAGGAGCATGCGCCGAGCCTCCTCGGGGGGAGAGGGCTCGAGGCCCGCCCCGGTGGCGTGCACCGTGCGGAGCGCCCCGTGGGCATGCCGGGAGGCCAGCGGCCGTTCCAGCGCGTCCTGCAGGAGCGCCATGACCACGTAGCCCCGGTAGCGCCCGAAGTCGACGAGCCGATAGTTGCGGCACGGGGTGAGGGCCGCGTCGAGGTCATGCTGGCGCAGCGCCTCGCTGCAGGCGTTCCATGCCCGCGCCTGCGCGGCCGCCGCACGAACCCCGTCCTGGTCGGACACCACCGGAAGGTCCCGGTAGAGCACCCACGGCGTGATCGCAGAGACGAGGCCGGACCCCACGATGACCACCGCGAGAACTCCCTCGGCCAGGGACGCGTGGCGCCAACGGCGCTCGACGAGATGGAAGAGCCCACCGAGCAGCGCGCCCGTGACGAATCCGCCCGCATGGGCCCAATTGTCGAAGCGCAGGCCGGCGGAGTCGCCGACGATGCCGATCCCCATGATGATGAGGAACCAGACGAGCAGCTGGTTGCGGATGTGCTCCCCGATTCGGTTGCCCATGAGGTGACCGGCCACGGCCCCGGCTCCGACGACGCCGAGGATCGCGCCGCTGGCCCCGACGGAAGGAGCGAGCGGCGTGCCGAGCGCGGACGCGAGACCGGCCCCGAGCGCAGCGACGATGTAGAGGACCGCGTACCGTGCGCTGCCGAAACGCCCCTCCACCATGCCCCCGACCACGTGCAGGGCATAGAGGTTCATGGCCAGGTGGAGGATGCCCCCGTGGAGCCAGGCGTAGGCGAGGAGGCGCCACGGCTCGCCGTGCAGCGAGAACGGGGTGTAGTTGGCGCCGGCCCGCAGCAGGCTGGACACCCCGAACCGCCCGATGTCGCCCGTCTGGAGAGCGAGCAGCATCCACCACCCCAGACAGAAGAGCATCATCAGGGTGGTGACCGGCGCCCGACCGGGCAGCAGCAACTCACGGAAGCGCTGGAGCCGGGACCGCGAAGGCGTGGACATGGTGGATCGCATCTGGCAGGGAAGCGTTGTCGGCGCAGCGCCCGGGTGTGGTGGCCACCGCTGGAGGCCGCCCAGGGCGCCGGGCAGCGGTAAGCCCGTTCGATACGCGCTGGCAAGGGGTACGCACCGTCCGACTCGCCGGCGGTCCCGGAGGAACCTGGATGAACAGAGCCGACAACGGGGGGACCCCCCCGATCATCGCGCACCACAACGTCGCCCTGCTCCGCACGAGAGAACCCGGCGGCGTGGACGCGATCCTCGCCGACCCCGAGATCCGCGGCATCGTCTGGATGCGACTCGATGACCGCCGCGCCCTCGTCGATCCCGAGCGCATCGGACGCCTCCGCAGGCGCCTCCTCAAGCTCGGGCTGCACCCCTACTTCTCGGAACGTCTGGACGACGCATGAACCCGGAGCCGGACATGGGCATGTACCACGAGATCCACGAAGGCCCGGTGCTTCGACCCCTCCCCCCCTCGCCCAGAGAGCTGCTCGAGGAACTCTGCGGCGTGGTCGAGGCGGTCCAGGAACGGGACTATCCCCTCACAAGAACGGGAATCCCGCCCAAACCCCTGTGGACCGCCATCAACGAACGCCTCCACTGGCAGGACCCCGAGACCCTCCTCCACGACTGGGACGAGTGCGACCAGGTCCGGTTCGCCTACGCCCTCGCCTGGGAACTCCGCCTCATCGAGAAGGACGACGAACAGGTCCTCCGCGTCGGGGGAGGCGCCGACCCCTTCTTCACCGCCGATCCCCTCTCCCGCGGACTCCTCCTGCGGAACGCCTGGGTGGACATGATCGAGTGGGACGAGCGCTGCGATGCGCGCGACCAGGAAGGCTACCGCCACAACTTCGGCCGCTTCTTCCGACGCGACTTCCTGCGCAGCCCCGCCGAACTCCGCGAAGCCCTCATCGCCGGCCTCGCCGCCGCGCCCGACGACACCTGGCTCACCGGCACCGGGCTCGCCGCCTCCCTGACCGCACTCGACCCCGCGCTCCTCCACCCCGAGGACCACCCGAAGCCCGATCACCGACCGGGTCGGATCGACCCGGAAATCGCCCGCCTCGCCGACTACGCCCTCTTCCTTGCCGTCCGCTTCGGCTGGGTGGAGCTCGCCCGGCGCCACGACGAGGAGGCACCCGCCGAAGAGGCCCGGATCTTCCGGCTCACCGCACTCGGAAGGGCGGTCCTCGATGGGCGAGCAGACGACCCGAACGTGCCCCCACCCCCGGACGAACGCAGGCCCTTCATCCTGGACGCAAGCCGCGACATCACCCTCTTCCGGCACGAAGCCGACTTCGGCGACGAGTACCTCGCCCGGCGCGTCGCCCAGTCCCCCCCCATGGACTGGTCCGAACCGGCGATCACCTACCGCCTCGACAAGGACAGCGTCGCGCGTGCCCTCGACAACGGCATGGACCCGGAACTCTTCCGGGCGAGGGTGCTCGACCGAGCCCGGACACCCGTCCCCGACACCCTCGCAGCGCTCTTCGACGATGCGCTTCGGGCCCTCGACGACTGCAGCATCGTCCGCGGACTCACCGCCCTCGAACTGCCCGAGGAAGTCGCCCGGGCACAGGCCGCAACACTCCGCGAACACGGCTTCACCGTCCTCCACGACACGCTCGTGCTCGTCCCCTGGACCCGCTGGGCAGCCCTGTGCCAGCTCCTCGGCGGAGCGCCCACCGAGGGCTTCCGCTACCCGGCCGAGGAACCCCTCGCCACCATCCGCGGAAACGCGATCGGACTCGAATGGGCCGGACTCCCCATCGCCGCCCGGGACCTGCTCGACGCCCTCGGGCTCGACGAGCACGTGGACGAGATCGAGGTCGACAAGGCCTGCCTCGAACGCCTCGCCGAGGCAGGCTGGACCCGGGCCTCCGTGGCCAGCGCCATCGCAGCCCTCACCGGTGGCCCCCTCCCCCGCTCCCTCCGTTCCTAGCCTCGGCGCCGACCAGCCGGCCGCGCAGCGCTCACCCCGAAACAGTCTGCACAATGCGAACCACCGCTGCTCCGCTCCCGCCGCTCCCGGGTGCGGCACCGACCGGTCAGCCGCGCAGCGCTCACTCCGAAGCAGCAGGCACGATGCGAACCACCGGGTAGTCGTCCTGGCGCGTCCAGTCCACGTAGCTCTCGTCGTACACCCGAACCTCCCGATCGAGCCACTCCGCCACGAAGAACGCGAAGCTCGCCATCAGGCCCAGCCGGCAGTACACGATGAGCTCATCTGCCGAGTCGATCTCCTTCCCGAGGAACAGCTCCTCCAGCTCCTCCCGGGATCGCATCAGCGGACGGTCCTCCGCGCGCAGGGTGTCCATCCAGAACACGTTGGCCGCTCCGGGAATGTGCCCCGGGATCAGGACATCGTCGCCGGACACCGCGCCGCGATACTCCATCGGCGGACGCGCATCGAGGAGCTGAAGCCCCGGGTGCTCCAGATGATCGAGCACGAACTGCGCATCGACGACCAGATCCAGCCGGGGCTCCGCGGAGATCGAGCCCCGGATGGCATCGGCCGGCGCATCAGCGGTCGGACGGCCATCCTCCACCCACTGCTCCAGCCCCCCATCGAGGAGGCCCACGCGATCCCCAAGCCCGAGCACATGAAGCGAGAAGAAGCCCCGGGCCGCGAACAGCCCCTCGCGATCCCCGGTGAGCACCACCACGCGATCGTCCGATACCCCCGCGGACTCGAACGCCTCCCGAAGGACCGCGATCTCGGGCAGCACGAACCCGATGCCATGGCGATCGCGCACCACGATGTCCTCGAACGCCATCCTGACCTGGCCCGGGATGAGCCCGGTCGACGCGCTCCCGCCCTCCTCCCCCCCGATGTGGATCACCAACACTTCGGGATGCGCGAGGTGCGCCTCCAGCCAGTCGGCCGAAACGAGGGCGCTCACCTCGAGAGCGCCGGGAGACGGTGGCTCCACAACCGCATCGCCATCGGGGGTCGCCGGGGGTGCGATGACCGGCCGCTCCGCCGCCTGCGGCGGATCCGCCACCTGAGGCGAACCGCACGCCACCAGCAGACACAGGGCGAGGGCAGTGGGCAGGCACCGCGTCAACAGGGAACACTGAAACATGACGGAATTCCGGGCTGGAGCAGGGTCAGCGGGCGTCGTCGAGAGCGGCCTCGATTCGCTCGCGCAGGAGGGCCGGCGTGCCCTCATGCAGCGCCTCCCGCAGGAGCGCGCGGGACGTGGCCGTGTCGATCTGGCCCAGCGCGTCGGCCGCGGTGAGGCGAAGCTGCAGATCCGGATGATCCAGCAGCGGCGAGATGTCCTCGATGGACGCCTCGCCGAAGTAGCGGGCGGCCAGACCCACCACGCGGTGGCGAAGCATGGTGCTCGTGTCGGCACTCCGAATCAGATCACGATAGAGCTCCTGCACTTCCTCGTCTCCCCACCACGCGAGGGCGGCGATGGCGCGATCGCGCTGGATGGGGTGCTGCTCGCGTTCCATGGCGACCTGCCACAGCAACGAGCGCACGTCCGGGACCGCAGCCTCGAGCTCGTCCCGAGACGGAATCCCGTGGTGCCCGCTCAACAGCACGAGCAGTCGATCCAGCCCGTTCATCCCGTCAGGCTCCGCCGGCCCTGGGGCCACAGCCCCGGGGGGAACCTGCGGGGGATGGTCCCCATGAAGCGGTCCCTCGGCCGCCACGGGAAGCGCGAGCAGCAGGCTGGAGAGCAGGAGAAGTCGGCGGCATGATGGCATGGGGTCCTCCGGACGATACCGGGCGGGAGGGGGCGGGCGTCCACTGCGTGGGACGGCCGGGCATCCGGCACTATTCAGGTTTCGCCGCACGCAGGCGGACCGAGAACTCGCGCAGCTCACCGGGGGACTGGACGTCGACCAGACGCCCCTCGATGCGCTTCAGCGCATCCTCGTCCAACTCCGCGACAATGGCAGCCCACTCCGGCGCACTGAACCGCTGCCCATGCCGCCAGTACTCCTCGAAGGCCTCCCACGTCCAGGGCGCGAGCCGCGCGACGAGAGAGCCCATGGCCTCCGCATAGACCCGAATCTCCATCTGCGCATGCGGGTCCAGCCGCAGCTGCAGGAAGCGCATCACGTTGAGCAGGTTCGCCTTCCAGTACCACTCGGTGTAGGTGTTCACGGGCAGGACACCACGGGCGGTCTCGCGCGCAACGTTGTCCTCGAGCATCGACCGGTACGCGCCGAATGCGCCCTCCGCGACCCGATCCATCGACGCGAGACTGCGCTCGGTGCACTCGGCATCCAGTGCTTCGTCGCCTCGTCCCTGCCGGTTGGTCGTCGACTGCGGGCGGATGTCCCCGGGCTCCGGGCGGTAGACCTCCTCGGGCAGGACGGAGTAACGCGCGCTGATCTCGTTGATCGAGGCCGTCCGGTGCCGTACCCACTGCCGCGCCACGAACATCGGCATCTTGGCATGAAACTTCAGCTCGACCATCTCGAACGGCGAGGTGTGCCAGTGGCGCATCAGGTAGCGGATGAGCCCACGGTCGGAGCGCGAGGTCCGGGTTCCCGCCTGGTAGGACACGCGCGCCGCCCTCGCGATGGCATGGTCCGCAGTCTCGCCGTCTTCCTCGACCGCCCGCGGCATGCAGTCGACCAGCCGGACGAAGCCGTGATCGAGAACGGGAATGGGGTCGAGCAGTCCTTCGGCGAGGTCACGCATGTTCGCTCTGCATGGTTCGGAACGGGTGGGTCACACGGCGCACGCCGTCGCCGGGTGTGGTAGTCTCGCTGCCCGGCTGCATGCAAGCGCAACGCGCCCCGAGGGCCAGGTCCTCCGTGAGCCCGCGCGCGATACCCGTCCGAGCGACGACCGCGACGCCCCCGCCCCGGGCTGGACCGTCAGGCCGAAGCTCAGTCCTCCCCCCGCGGTCGGGCCGGAATGGCCTGCATCTGGACGGTGGCCGCGCTGGTGGCCGTCTCGGGCGGAATGTCCGCCGTGTCCTCGGAGAGGCCTCGCGGCAGGACGTCGACGAGCAGGATGGAGATGTTGTCGCGCCCACCGGCGGCGAGGGAACGCTGCAACAGGCTCTCCACGATCTCCTCCCGGCTCAGCGTGTGGTCATCGAGCAGCCCCTTGATGTCCTCGTACGGCACCAGGTCCGAGAGCCCGTCCGAGCACAGGAGAAACCGGTCGCCCGGTTCGACCTCCAGCTCCTGGGTGTCGACCGCCACCTCGGCCTCGAGCCCCAGCGCCCGCATGATCACGTTGGACATCGTCGCTTCGGCGAGCTGCGCTTCGGCTTCCCGCCCCAGAGCGTGGAGAAAGTTCGAGAGCGAGTGGTCCTCGGTGAGCTGATCGAGATCGTTGCCGCGAAGCAGATAGGCCCGCGAATCGCCCGCGTGTGCCACCGCGACGATGTTCTCGAAGAAGCGAAGGCCGACCACGGTCGTGCCCATGCCGGCGAACGCCGCATCCGCATGGGCCGCTTCATGGATGCGCCGGTTCGCAAGCAGAATCGACTGCGCGAAGTCGATCGTCTCCCGGTTGAGCTGCAGCTCACCGGCCTCGTCCCGCGCGCGCACCTCGATGTCCCGCTCGGCCTGACCGGCAAAGAACTCCTCGATGGCGGAGATGCACAGGTCCGAGGCCACACGGCCCGCCGCATGCCCCCCCATGCCATCCGCCACGACGTACACACCGTGCTCCGGCAGGGCGACCAGCTTGTCCTCGTTGTGCTCCCGCACGAGCCCCGTGTGGGACGCGGTAGCGAAGCGCACGACGAATGGACTGCGTTCCTGTTCGATCATGGGGTGCGGCTCGCTCTGCTCGGGTTGTCCACAACGACCTGACAGGGAGACCCACCCCTCGATGGGTTGAGGCTCCAAGGGCTGCAGGCCACCGTCCTGGCGCATCGTTGCGCCATCCCGTTGACTCGTCAAGTGCCGCGGGCACGTCGCGCCGCAACCAGCGCTCCGCGGACACCCGCCTCGTCCCCATGCGCGGCCATCACGATGGCACAATCCCGGGCAGCCACCGCAAGCGCACGCCCCCGCACACGCTCCACGACGAGGTCGCGAAACCGCCGCATCCCGAACAGCACACCCCCGCCCAGCACCACACGCTCCGGATTCAGGAGCGTCACCGCACCAGCCACGACATCCCCCAGCACCGCGGCGCGTTCATGAAGCAAGTCCGTCGCCCGCGTATCCCCCGCCTCCACCATGCGCTCCCATGCCTCCAGCGGGTGAAGCCCCTGCGGGCAAGGCCCGAACAGCCCGATCAGCTCGCGTTCCAGCGCACGCCCACCCACCAGGGACTCCACGCACCCTCGCTCACCACAACCGCACGGCCGGTCGTTTCCCCTCACCTTGACATGCCCCAGCTCGCCCGCGAACCCACCTGCCCCCCGCTGCAACTCGCCCCCCAGGACAATCGCCGCGCCCACGCCGGTCCCGACGAACACGAGAAGCGCGTCCGAACATCCCGCCGCCGCCCCGTCCTGGACCTCCGCCAACGCTGCCGCCCCAAGGTCATTGAGGACGATGACTCGCTCGACATCGCTCCCGAGCGCGCCCATCATCAACGACGCGAGCGGGACATCCCGCCAGCCGAGATTCGGCGCGTTCCGAACGAGCACACCGTCCGCGGACACCTGACCGGCTACCCCCAGCGCGAGATGAACGGGGCCGCCGTGGCGACGAACGGCCCGATCCACGTACGGCCGCAGCGCCTCGATCAGCACCTGCGGACTCTGAGCGCCGGCGCCGGACCAGACCCTGCGCTCCGGGGACGACACGCCTTCGGAGGACGACAGGCAGATCCGCAGGCTCGTTCCGCCGACGTCGACCCCGATCGCCGTCATGGCGCGTCGGGCCGCGAAAACAGAGCCACCCACTCCTCGAGCTGTGCGAGGATCTCGTCCCTGCGCTCGGGCGAGGTCGCTTCGGCCCGAAGGACCAGCACCGGCTGCGTGTTCGATGCGCGCACCAGACCCCAACCGTCGCCGAAATTCACCCTCACCCCATCGATGTCGGTTACCGGAAATCGGTCGCCGACATGGGCTGCCACCCGGGGTGCGATCAGGAACTTCGTCTCTTCGGGACAGTCGACCCTGATCTCGGGCGTTGCGAACGTCTCGGGGACGTCAGCGAGCCGTTCACTGAGACTCTCCGGCCCGCGGCTCAGGATCTCGACCAGCCGGGCCGCCGAGTAGACGGCATCATCGAATCCGAAGAATCGATCCGCAAAGAAGATGTGCCCGCTCATCTCGCCCGCCAGCGCAGCGCCGGTCTCCTTCATCTTCGACTTGATGAGGCTGTGACCCGCCTTCCACATGATGGGCTTGCCCCCATGGCGGGCGATGTCATCGAACAGGGCCTGGGAGCACTTGACCTCACTGACGATCGTTGCCCCAGGATGCGTCTGGAGAATCGCGCGACTGAACAGGATCAGCAACCGATCCCCCCACAGGATCTCTCCATTGCCGTCCACCACGCCGATGCGATCGCCATCGCCGTCCAGCCCGATGGAGAGGTCCACGCCGTGCCGCGCTCCCACCTCACGCATCTCGTCGAGCGTCTCGACGATCGTCGGATCCGGATGATGGTTCGGGAACGTCCCATCCGGCTCGATGCAGTGTCCCACGACATCCACACCCAGGCGCTTCAGCAGGCGCATCGTCACGGGGCCGCCGATGCCGTTGCCACCATCGACCAGCACCCGGAGCCTGCGCTCGCCCATGCGGATGTTGTCCACCACCCAGTCCACGTACGCGTCCTCGATGCTGTCCGTGGACAGCGCTCCTTCCCCCTGCTCGAAGTCCCCCGCGACGATCATCTCGTGCAACTCCGCAATCTCCTCGCCATGCAGGGTGTCCCGCCCGATCATCATCTTGAAGCCATTGAACTCCGGCGGATTGTGCGACCCCGTCACCTGAACGCCGCCGCCGAGGTCGCGATGGTGCACGCTGAAGTAGAGCAGCGGAGTCGGCACGGCCCCCATGTCGACGACATCCAGACCGGTGGACCGGAGACCGGCCGTGATCGCCTCGGCAAGGCGAGGCCCGGTGAGCCGGCAGTCCCGGCCCACGGCGAACGTTCGGGCTCCCCGCCGTCGCGCCATGGTGCCGAGCGCACGCCCGATCGCCGTCGCCACCTCATTCCCCAGATCGCTCTCGGCGACGCCGCGAATGTCGTAGGCTCGAAAGATGTGGGGATTGAGGGCAACACTCGTCTTCATGGCAGGACTCCTCGATGCGTTCGACGTGGCGCGGGCCCGCTGCAGGTGCGCATCGCGATCGGTCAGGTCAATGCGTCCCTGCGGGACTTCAGCCTCTCCACCACGGCCCGAACCTCCTGGACCCTGTCCCGTGGAGCCACCAGCAACGCGTCCTCGGAGTCCACGACCACCATTCCGCGAAGTCCCACTGCGGCGAGAACGCGCTGGTCATGTCCGACCAGTACGCAGTCCGTGCAGTCCAGCGCGACGACATCACCCAGACGCACGTTGCCCTCCCGATCCGTCTCGCGGATCTCCGGCAGTGCGTCCCAGTGGCCCACATCACTCCACCCGAAGGACACCGGCAACACGCGGATACCCTCCGACCGCTCCAGAACGCCGTAGTCGATCGAGATGTCAGGCAGGCTCGCGTATGCCGACGCCAGCGCCTCCCCGTCCCCGGCCCGGTGCGCGGCCAGCACATCGGGAAGCCCGCTCGACAGATCAGGCAGATAGCGCGCCACGGCAGCCAGCAGAGCGTCCACCCGGGTGAAGAGCATTCCCGAGTTCCAGAGATACTGCCCGTCGGCCAGCCACGAGAGCGCACGCTGACGATCCGGCTTCTCGACGAACGCCTCGACATCCGCCAGGCCGTCCTCGGCCGGCAGGCCACTGCGGATGTAGCCGTATCCCGTCTCCGGTCGTGTGGGCTCGACCCCGAGCACGACGAGGCTCCCGGTCGCCGCCGCTCCCGCAGCCTTCTCGGCAGCCGCCCGAAAACGCGCCCCATCGCGAATGAAGTGGTCCGCAGGCAGGATGGCGATGACCTCGGCGTCGCCCCTGTCTTCCCGGATGACACTCGCGGCAAAGGCGATCGCCGCAGCCGTGTTTCGAGGCTCCGGCTCGGTCAGAATCCGGGACGAACGCAGCATGGGTGCGGCCGCAGAAACCGAATCCCGAAGCCCCCCGTGCGTCACGACCCAAATGTCCTCCGGCCGCACCAGACCGTCCAGGCGATCGATCGTGTCCGCGATCAGCGGACGCTCACCCACGATGGGCAGCAGCTGCTTCGGCCTGCGGGCACGACTGAGCGGCCAGAAGCGCGTTCCGGCTCCACCCGCGATGATGACGGCTTGCATGGTCCTCGCTCCTTGGCCGGGCCCAGCCCGGCCGGCGCGCAACAGAACCACGGTCCGCAGGAGGAATCAAGGCGGGTTGGCCCCCGGCGTGCCCCTACCAGGGCTGGACCAGCAGCAGAACCCCACCCACGCCCGCGCAGTAGACCGCGAACGGCGTGAGCCGACGGCCCCGGACGAAGCGAAGGAAGAGCACCACCGCCACAAAGGTGGCGATCGCGCTGGCGGCGGTCCCGACCACCAGGCTCGCGGGCGACGCTACCGCAGGGGCTCCGCCCGTGAGGGCGTGGCGCAACTCGAGCACCGTCACCCCCAGAATGGCCGGAATCGCCAGCAGAAACGAAAACCGGGTGGCCCGCTCCCGATCCAGCCCCAACAGCATCCCGCCGGCGATCGTCGTGCCCGATCGGGAAAGCCCAGGCAGGACGGCGAGCACCTGGGCCAGGCCGATCAGGACGGCACGCCGCACCGTGATCTCACCGCGCCCGGTCGTGTGAAACCGCTCCGACAACACCAGCAGGCCGGCCGTCACGAAGAGCATCACGGGCACCACCACCGGATTCGAGAACACCTCCTTGACCCAGTGGCGTGCCAGAAGCCCCACGGCGACCAGGGGCAGCGTGGCCAGACCCAGGAGCATCAACAGACGACGCCCGCCCCGGGCTCGCTCGTCCCGCGAGAAGCGCAACCCGTGCAACATGTCCACCAACTCATGCCGAAAGACAGCCACGATCGCCAGAAGACTCCCGAAGTGGACGACCGCATCGAAGAGCATCGCCTCGGCCGGCAGCCCCATGAAGTGCCGAGCGAGCAGGAGATGCCCCGAACTCGACACCGGGAGAAACTCCGTGACCCCCTGCACGATCCCGAGCACGATGGCGTCCATCAGGCTCATCGAGGCGACGCCGGCATCAGGAACGACGGTCAAACCACTCGTCTCCAGCCACGGGCTCATGAATCCATCGCGCGATGGCCACGCGCTCGGTCTCCCAGTCCGGCCCGAGTCTCAGCCGGAGAAAGTCCCTGTACACGCCGAAGAAGCAGGCTTCGAGCTCCTCGACAAGATCCATTCTCTCGATGAACTGCATCTCCGGAGAGTCGCCGAGCACCGCCGGAATCCGCACCGACGAGAGCCGAAAGCGCTCGGCATCCACGTTGAACCGCCACTCGCGCTCACCCCGCTCCAGTCGCAGACGCGCGCGGGTCACCCGCTTGCCGAACTGCAGCGCCTTCCGAGCCTCCGGAGCAGCGCTCGGCGCCCCTCCCTTCAGCCGGCTCTCCTCTGCCTCGCCAAGCTCCACACGCAGGACAAGCTGATCATCGAAGGCAATCACGCAGGACTGTCCCCCGACGCTGTGGACGCCGTCGTTCCGGTCCTCTCGGTACCAGAGCCAGAGCAGGAACTCGTTGCCGAGAAACGCGCTCGCTCTGGCGAGCTCGTACAGATCGCTCATCAGGACCTCTCCGGTTGTCCGAAGCTCGAAACCTCGGCGGTGGCGAGCAGACCGATCGTGTCAGGGTCCAGATCGCCGTGCAGTGCCTCGACATAGGCCCCCGACTCGATGAGGCGCAGGCCGAACGTCGCCTCGAAGAGCTCCTGGAAGACCTCGACGCGCGCAGTGGCCTGCGACCAGAAGCGGACCATACGGGCATCCGGATTCCAGACCACATCGATCGTACCGGCGCTCGGCAGCATCTGCTCCTTCAACCCCCGGGCCACCTCCTCCCGGATCTGCTCCTTCTCTGCCCGGCTCAGTCGCGTCGTCTGGCGCTCGGCCATGCGCTCCTCCTCACGACGCTTCGTCAGGGCCTTGAGCAACGTGGCCGGAAGCGCCCACCGATCCGTTCGCATGCTGAAGCACACGTAAGGCTCAAAGAAGAGACTCTCCCGCGTGAACTTCGTGTCGAGCAGATCCCCGACCACGCACCAGCCCACCGAGAAGTCCTCGTCGGAATCCGGACGAAGCTCCTCGAACGCGAAAGCACCGAGACGCTCGGTCACGGTGTCCCGGAACGGCTCCGGACTGTCCCCTTCCACGTGGAAAAGGGTATAGGAAATGGTCCCGTTGAGAGCGCCCAACCTTGGCTCCTGGGGTGAATGAACAGGGAGAGGGTTCCCGCCCCGGCACCGCAGGGGTGCCGGTTGGCCGGGAGCGTGCGCGCGCTGCCTACCCACAGCGCGCGCCAGCGGTCAACCCGAGGTCGCACCGGCGGTGCGAATGAGTGCAACGCGGACCGTCCGGGGACGACTCCCGCACAGGTCTCCTCACCACCAGGACCTCGCCCATGCCCAATGCCGCCATCGTACCCGGAGCCACCGCCGCCATCGCGCTGCTCGCACTCGTCGCGATTCCGGCCAGCCCGCTCGGCCCGTTCGCGACCATCGCCACGCTTCTGACCGCCGCGGCGGGAGCCCTTCTCGTTCTCGGGTCACGACGGCGTCAACCGCCGGAACGCCGGAAGCTCGAGTTGCTCGAACGACTCTCGATCGGCCCACAGGCCGAGGTCGTCCTGCTCCGCTGTGGCGACAGCGTCCATTGCGTCGTCCTGGGTTCCGGAGCCACCCTGCTGCCCGCCGACCGCACGGGTGACTCCCCCGAAACCCGGATCCCGGCAACGCCAGGCCTGCCCACAGACAGCGGCTGCCGAGGCGCACACCGGACCACCCGAAGGACGCAGGACCGGCTCACCGCAACGACGCCTGAAGCCCATCGCTCCTTCCGGCTCGAGGACAACGCCCCGGAGGGGCCATGACAGGCACCGAACTGCTGCCGAGCCTGACCCAGATCCTGGTCACCTCCGCCGGCCTCGCACTGCTGGCGCTGATTCCGCTGGTCGTGATCAGCGCCACCTGCTTCACCAAGTTCCTCATGGTGCTCGCGCTGTTGCGCAACGGGCTCGGGCTGCCCCAGCTTCCGCCGACACTGGTGCTGACGACCCTGGCGCTGATCCTCACCGCCGCGGTGATGCACCCGGTGCTCGGCAGCGTGGGCACTGGCCTTGCGAACATCCCCATCGACCCGGCGCTCTGGCTGGCCGAACCCGAGCGCACGCTCGACCTGTTCAAGGTCGCCATGGAGCCGTGGCGAGCCTTCCTTCAGGCGAACAGTGGCGATGCCGAGCTTGCGTGGCTCGCTCCCGGCCTCGATCCCGCCACCGACCGCGTTCCGTGGACCGCAGCACTCCCCGCCTTCATGCTCACGGAACTCGGGGACGCGCTGCGCATCGGTGTCCTGATCCTTCTGCCACTTCTCGTGGTGGACCTCGTGGTGGGTACCCTTCTGCTGTCCCTGGGAATGCACATGCTCAACCCCACGAGTGTCTCCCTCCCCTTCAAGCTGCTCCTCTTCCTCGGAATCGGCGGATGGCTGACCCTGTCGGAGGGGGTGATGGCCACGTACACGATCCCGGTGCTCCCATGATCGACCCCGACTGGCCCATCCTCCTGCGCGAAGCGCTCGTGCTGGCGGTCCGCCTCGCCGCACCGGCCGTCGTGGCTGCCACCGTCGTCGGTCTCGCGGTCGCCGTGCTCCAGACCGCAACCCAGGTTCAGGAACAGACCATCGGACTCGCCGCGAGAATCCTCGCGATCAGCGCGGTTCTCCTCCTGCTTGGCGACTGGATGGTGACGGAGTTGCTCGACTGGAGCGGTCATGTGCTCCTGCTCATTGCAGGGGGCCCGAGATGAGCACGGGCGGACCCCTGCCGCAGGACTGGATCGACACCGTGTGGACCGTCCTGCTCCTCGGCGCACGGATCGCGCCTGCCCTGGTGCTCCTCCCGCCCCCCCTCTCCCGGGTCGTTCCGGCATCCGCCCGCGTACCTCTCCTGATCATGCTCGTGCTGGCGATCCTCCCGCACGCATCCGTACAGGCTGGCACCGCACTCGTTCCGGCGTTGGGCACGGAGCTCGTCCGGGGCCTCTTCGTCGCCCTCACCGTCCAGTGCGCGATCGAGGTGCTGCGCGTGGCTGGCGTGCTGCTGGACACGGCGTCCGGACGCGGCAGCTTCGGAGCAGGCGACACCGGAGCGGGAGGGGGCGGGCTCGGTCCGGTGCTGGGCCTGATCGGGCTCTCGCTCTTCCTCTCGTTCGGCGGGGCCGAGTCCGTGGTGAGGGCCCACCATGTCGCGCTCGGCGCCGTACCGCTGGGAATTCCGCTGCTCGATCCCGATGCCGTGGCCACCAGCGCCGTCCGTCAGGTGTCCGTGCTTCTGCTCGTGGGCACGGGAATGATGCTGCCCATCTGGTCCGCACTGCTCGTCGTCGAACTGGGAATCGGCTGGGCGCAGCGGACACTGCCCGGGCTGCCCGCCTTTCTCCTCGCCATGCCCGCTCGAGCCACCGTGGCCTGGCTCCTCCTGGCCGCCGCGCTCGACCGACTCCTTCCCCTCTTCCTGCAACACGTCATCGACTGGTTCGACCTGCTGCCCACCCAGCTTCCGTGAGTACAGAGAAGACCGAGCCCCCTACCCCCGAACGACTCGCCGAGCTGCGCAAACGTGGCGATGTCCCGGTCGGGCGAGAGATCCTGCGCGTCGCGACGATCCCCGGACTGCTCGCAGGGCTGCTGCTGTCGTCCTCGACCATGCTCGATGAATTGACCCGCCCATGGTCAAGTCTCGCCATCTCCGGCCGAGACACGCTCCTCGAAGTCGGACTCACCCAGGCGCGAGCGGCCGCGACCATCCTCTGCACGACCGTCGCGCTCGGGGCCTCCGGCGGCCTGATCGCAGGCATCTCGCAGACCGGAGGACTGTTCGCGCCCAGGCGTCTCCTTCCCGATGCGAAGCGGTTCCATGGACTCGGCACGCTGCTGCAACGGTGGAAGAGGGACAGCCTGGAGCAGGCCTGCCTCTCCCTCGCCGTCCTGGCTGTCTCCTGCGGACTCGTCCTCGGCGCCCTGCAACTCTCCCTGGAGGCCCTCTCCGAACTCGACACCGGAGTCCTGGCCGAACACGCCCTCGCAACCGGTTCCTTCGCGGCACCAATCGCATGGCTCCTGCTGGCGCTCCTGCTCCTGTCCCCGGCACACGCGGCGGCAGATCTCCTTCTTCAGAAAAGGCAATTCACAAGGCGACACCGAATGTCGAGAAAGGACATCCGCGACGAAATCAAGCGGAGTGAAGGTGATCCCGACATGCGGGCCCGCCGCGATGCCATGCGACAGGAACTGCTGGACAGCGAGATCGCGGTCGCTCTGGACGATGCGGCCGTCATCGTCCGAAACCCGACCCACATCGCCGTGGCCCTGCAGTGGGAACCGGGGTCCGGAACCGCCCCCAGAGTCCTCGTATCCGGACGGGGTGCGCGCGCCCGGTACATCCTGCGCCACGCGAGACGACGGGGTGTCCCCGAGATCGTGCACAGGCCCGTGGCCCGATCCCTCGTACAACTCCCCGCGGGCGCGCTTGTCCCCGAGCGATGGTACGGGCCGGTGGCCGAGGTGCTCCGTTGGGCCATCGCCGAGACGAAACGGCATTGACACCTACCTAACGTTCATTAGAGGGGCGGCGGCGTTTCGCCCCCTCCCCCCGCACTCGATCTTCACGCCAATGACCGATCACACAGGCGAACCGGACACCCGTCGCCGAATTCTCGATGCTGCGGAACGACACTTCGCCGAGAAGGGCTTCTCGGGTACGAGTGTTCGAGACATCGTGCAGAGCGCGAACGTCACCAATCCGATGCTCTACTACTATTTCGGCAGCAAGGAAGAGCTGCTCCGCGAGCTCGTGTCCGTGCGCTGTGAGGAAGCCGAGCGCTCTCTCGAACGGGAGCTCGACCGGTGCCAGAGCGCCCCCGATGTGATGAGGTGCGTTGCGCTGCGGATGGTCGAGGATGCGCGCGAGCGCGGCGGAACCGTGCGCCTGCTCCTTGCTCTCCTGCTGACGGATCACGCGGGAGATGTTCGCACTCGAGTCGCCGAGCATGGGCTCTTCGTCCGTTCAGCCCTGGGAAGGGCCCTGATGCGAATCGACGACTCCCTTCATCCGGAGACGGTCGACCAGGTTGTCCAGCTCTTCCATTTTGGCCTGGCCGGCGCATTGCTGGCCCATGTCGCCCGGGCCGGTTCGGAGCAGGAAGAGAGCCTCGAGCTGTTCCTCCAGTCCACGCACCAGTTCACACGGCTGCTGAACATCCAGTGGCCCGATGACCACGGAGAGCCATGAACGCGGCAGCGGCGCGCCAGCGCGCAACCGGGATCTGCAGAATGGTGTTCTGGACCTTCGCGGGTCTCACGGTGTGGCCAGGTCTGGCGTGGAGTCAACCGATTCTGACCCTGGACGAGGCCCGCCAGGAGCTCGTCCGAAACAACCCGTCGTTCTCGATCGCACAGCGCACCCTGGAGCAGACGGCGCTTCTGGAGCGTCAGGCCAGGGCGATCCTCCTCCCCTTCGTGAACGTGACGGGCCAGTACGTGCTCAACGACGAGGAGCTGCGCTTCGAGTTCCCGAATGTGTACGCTCCGTTGACACCCTACCTGGACACGGTGTTCGACGGTTCGCCGGAACTTCAGCAGTTCTACGCGGACAATCCCGATGTTCCCGACCCGCGCCAGCTCGCTGGTGAGACCGGGGATCCGTCGGTGATTCAGTACCGCCACGAGGTGCGCGGAATTGGTACGGTGCGCCAGACGCTCTTCAACGCCCGTGCCTTTCCTCTGCTCCGGCTCGCCGAACTCTCGCAGTCCCAGGCGGAGATCGGTTCGGACGTGCTGGCGCGCGAGCTCGACGCAGCCCTCATCGAACTCTATTTCACGGCGGAGGGACTGCGGCGAATGACGGAGATCGCCGAGCGCAACCTGGAGCTTGCCCGCATGGTCGAGGAGCAGACCCGGATTGCCTTCGAGGAAGGGGTGGGAGCGCGCTTCGAGATGACGCGATCGGAGGTCGCTCGCGTCCGCGCCGAACGGGAGTACGAAGCGGCGTCGCACGGATATGAGATGGCGCGCGAGGCGCTGGCCACCCTGCTGCACCGTGGGGCCGAGTTCGAGACATCGACTCCACACGAACTCTCCCTTCCTGAGTCCACCCGCGAGTGGGAAGCCGACCTCGGGGTGGTCCTTCCGGAGCTCCGCATGCTGGACGCCCGCCGCTCCTTCGAGGAGGCGCGAGCACGGGAGGCGCGAGCTCGCTTCGCTCCGGAAGTCTTTGCCCAGTTTCAGGCATTCCTGCAGAGGTCCTCCGCGTTCGGCGGCAGCCCCTTCTCCTGGAACCTGACCCTGCAGGCGTCCTGGGATCTGTACGACGGTGGCCTCCGGCGGGTGGAACGGGAGGAGGCCGAGCTGGAAGCCCTCAAGGTGGACTTCGATCGACAGGATCAGGAGGTCCGACGCACGGGCGAGTTGCGTCGCGCATTGCTCGCCGTCGAGTCAGAGCGGCGGAGCGAGGAGGCCGCCCGCGCCGAGGCGGAACTGGCCCGCGAGAACCTCGAGCTGACGCTGGAGGCGCGGCAACTCGGCGTGGCCACGGGCGCCGACGTCCAGCTCGCGCAGAGCCAGCTCTACCTTAGCGAACTGGCCGAGACCGCCGCGGAACTGGCCGTCCTGCAATCCATCTACCGCGCACATCATGCCGCGGGACGTCTCTTCGAGGAGTAGCGCACCGGCTCCGGCCGGAGCACAGCTGCCCGACTGCTGCGGAAGCGAGCCTCGGGCCGATCTCAGGCCACGGCCTGCACGCGCGCAGCCGCGGTATCGCGCTCGGCGGCGTTGAGGCCATGCGCGTTCTGAATCGTGATGTGCGCCTGCTTCCCGGAGACGGAGTCCACGGCGGACACGTTGACGATTCCGTCGGCATTGATCTCGAAGGTGACATCGACCCTGACCTCTCCGGCCTTGCGCGGCTCCAGCCGGTCGAGGGAGAATGTACCGAGCCGCACGTTGTTGGAGGCCTGTGCATCCTCTCCCTGCAGGACGTGGAGGATGACCTCTGTCTGCATGTCCTCGGTGGTCGCGAACGTCTTCTTGTGCCGGACGGGCACCGTCGTGTTTCGCGGGATGACGGTGGACATTCGCCCGCCCTGAACGCGGATGCCGAGGGAGTGCGGCGTCACGTCGAGCAGGATGACCTCCTGGACCTCACCGGACAGTACCCCCCCCTGAATGGACGCCCCGATGGCCACGGCCTCGTCGGGATTGACACCCTTGCTGGGACGCCTTCCGAAGAGTTCCTCGACCTTGCGCTGAACGGCGGGCATACGGCTCATCCCGCCCACGAGCAGTACCTCGTCGATGTCCGACGGCTTGAGCCCGGCATCGGAGAGTGCTCGTCTGCACGGGGCTTCGAGGCGGCGGATCAGGGAGTCGGCGAGGTTCTCGAGCTTGTCCCGACCCAGGGTGGTGTTGAGGTGCTTCGGTCCGGACTCGTTGACGGCGAGGAACGGCAGACTGATCGTCGTGCTGGTGATGGTGGACAGCTCGCACTTCGCCGTCTCGGCGGCCTCCTTCAGGCGCTGCACCGCCATCCGGTCCTGGCGAAGATCGATCCCGTTCTCGGACTCGAAGTCGTCGAGCAGCGCCTCGAGCAGCACCCGGTCGAAGTCATCCCCTCCGAGATCCGCATCGCCCGCCGTTGCGATGACTTCGAACACACCGTTGCGAACGCGGAGAATGGACACGTCGAACGTTCCACCGCCGAGGTCGAACACCGCGAGGCAGGCATCGGGCTTGTGGATGCCATAGGCCAGCGCTGCCGCGGTCGGTTCGTTCAGGATGCGGCGGACCTTGAGCCCGGCCAGCGTACCGGCCTCCCGCGTGGCCTGACGCTGCGCGTCCGTGAAGTAGGCGGGAACGGTCACCACCGCCTCGGTCACCTCGTGCCCGAGGTAGTCCTCGGCGGTCTGCTTGAGCTTCCGAAGAATCAGCGCGGAGATCTCCTGCGGAGACCGGTCCGCTCCCCCGGCGCGCACCCAGCAGTCCCCGTTGGGCGCGGAAAAGGTGTCATAGCCGCAGTAGCGGCGAAACTCCTCGATCGCGGGGTCGGCGGTCTGCCGCCCCATCAGGCGCTTCGCGTGAGTGATGGTCCGATCTGGATTGATCACCGACTGCCGCTTCGCCTGATGACCGACGAGCACTTGCGCATCCTCCACGAACGCCACGATGCTCGGGGTGGTGCGGCTGCCCTCCGCGTTGGGCAGCACCACGGGGGTTTCGCCCTCCATGACGACGACGCAGGAGTTCGTCGTTCCCAAATCGATTCCGATGATCGTTGACATCCGTCCTGCTCCGCGCGTTCACCAAACAGATACTAACACCTCGCTGAGGGATCACCGATCTGCATGACCGCGTCAACCTGTTCGCTCGGAAAGGCCCGCATCACTGCCCCCGCCCACGGAACACTCGTTCACCTCTTGCCGAACAACCGGGACAGCAGCCCCCCCTCCCGCTCCTTCTCCGCTCGACTCGTGGCACGCTTCATCTCGAGTCGCTGGCTGCAGTACTTCCACCACCGATAGGCCTGCTCGTTGTTCCGATCCAGCCGAGTGGCCTCCTTGTACACCCCTTCTGCCTTCAGGAACTGTCCACCGAAACGGTGCACATGACCCAGCAGCGTCAGCCGGACCGAGTTCGAGCGCTTGTCGTCGGCGTACTCCGCTTCCAGCTGATCGAGGTCGCCGATCACCTGCTCGTCATCCAGCGCACCATCCTGCCAGCGGAGCCAGCTCAACCACGCGCTGACACCGGGAACGTTTGCCTTGCGAGCGTCCAGCTGTTCGAACAACTCCAGCGCCCGGTCGTTCGATCCGGCCTCCACGGCAGCGAGTGCCGTCCGGTGAATCTGGTCGACGCTCATCGGGGGCTCGTCACCCGAGCCACGGACCTTCCGCAGCCGCTCCGTCACCTGGCGACGATGCGCTCGGGCCTGACCTTCCTGGCGAGCCCGAGCCACAAGGCGCTCCTCGCGCATCGCACGGGCCGACTCCGCGATGGCCTTCATGCGCTCGGTGGAGTGGCGGCGCTGGGGGCCCGTCGGGGCGTTCGAGGCAGGCACCCGGGCAGACGAATCCTCGGGCTCCGGATACAGCCCGGGGTGGGTGGACGCCCTTTCGTCGAGAGCACGCTGCCTGAGCTTGCGGATCTCGATGAACACTTCCTCCGCCAACCTGGAGACCTCTCCATCGTTCACATGCGCGTGAACATCCGGATGATGGTCCCGCAGCAACCGGTAGTAGGCCTGGTCGACGAAACTCTCCGATGCTCCCGGGGGCAGGCCGAGGATGACTCTCGGCGAGACGTTGCGCAGCCGGACCAGGGTGGACTTCAGATCGCTCCGCATCTGCTGGATCAGCTCGTCATCCGGCGCATCCTCCGCCCGTGTCACGGCGTCGAGTCGAAGCGAGACCCTCTCCTCGGCGATGCCGGGGCCCGCCGTGTCGCCGCCATCCACGGAAGGCTCCGAGCCCACCGCCTGCACCTCGATCGTGGTCGCTGCCTGCCTGCCCACCCCCGCCTGCTCCGGGCCACGCGCCGACTCCCTGTCCTGATGGGCTCCGACCAGGAGGTGCTGGATGTCCTCCGGCAACGCCACGCTGTCCCATGGCTCGTGCCAGAAGAGCCTCAGTCGCGTCATCGCCGAAATCATCCCGGCCTCGCTTCGCTCCTCCTGCGTGAGCACCACGACCACTCGGACCGACGGAGGACGATGGATATCCGAGCACAGAAACAACCCATCGAGCATATCCTCGCCAAGGGCAGCAAAGGAGACGAACAGCATCAGTCCATCCGCGCCTTCCTCCTCGAGAGCGTCCTTCATGGCCTGCAGGTCATCGACGGCGGCCACGTCGAGTCCGAACGCGTCCCGGAGCCGCTTCACCGCGACCGATTCACCGTATCGATAGAACTTCAAGTTGGTTTTCGAGCAGGTCGGGTTCGGGTGACATTCCGTCAGGGCCGAGTGTAGCTGCTCGTGAACGAGAAGCAACATCCAGCTTGAGAATGCGCGTACAACCAACCATTCAGCGGACACGGAGCGGTGACGTCACGCATCGCCGGCGCACGGACTGCGCTGCTCGTTCACGGGTGGGCTCACTCCGGCACTGCGGGGAGACCGCCGCGGAGCGCACATGGGCACGACACCCCGCGAAACGCAGCCGCGCAGATGTGTCACCGGCCACCGCCAAGACGACTGATGGTGTTCTCCACGACGCGACGCTCCTCGTAGGAGAGGTCCGGCAACAGCTCGAGGTAGCGCCGATACTCACCGACGGCCTGCGAGCGTCGACCGAGCGCCTCGTACACGGCCCCGAGCTGCTGGTGAAGACGTGGGCGCTCGTTTCCGAGGCCAGCCTCCCGTGCCGCTTCGAAGTGCCGTGCTGCCGCCTGGTTGTTGGCAGGTCGCAGCCTCGCGTAGGCGACGGCAAGCTCGTGATGAACCTTGGGCACCTGCGGCTCCAGACGCAGACTCTCCTCGAGTTCTTCCACCGCCTGCGCGTATCGACCCATGTCCCTGTAGGCCCAGCCGAGCACGGCTCTCGCTCCCGCATGCCGCGGTTCGAGTGTGAGTACCGTGCGTGCGTCGGCGTAGGCCGCGCCGGTGTTCCCGACATCAGAGAACAGTCTGGCACGTCGATAGAAGACATCGGGATGGCGCAGGGACCACTTCGGATCGGTGTTGATGGCCCTTGTGAACTCCATCTGGGCCGAGTTCACCTGGCCGCTCGATTGAAGCGCCACACCGAGCCAGAACCGGACTTCGCCCGGGTCTCCCCGACCGTCGATGCTGCTCAGTCGGGAGATCGCCTCGCTGTAGCGGCCGGACTCGATGTCGAGACGGGCAAACCAGAAGAGGATTTCGGCCCGGGAAGGGGCGAGATCCCGCGCGCGACCGAGCACTTCGCGTGCCGCCGAGTGGTTGCCCGCCCTCAGATGGATTTCGCCGAGCAGTCTCAAGTACTCGGCGTCCTCGGGAACCGCGGCGATGAGTCCGAGCATGGCCTCGATGGCCCCGTCGTACTCCCCGAGCCCGAGCAGGCTCTTCGCGCGCGCATGGGTCAGCACGGGATGCTCGATGCCGGCGCGGCGCATCTGGTCGATCCGGTCCAGTGCTCGGCGATACTGGGCACCATCGACGAAGAACTCGATCAGGTTGAGCCATGCCTGCGCGTTGCTGCGGTCGAGCTCGACGGCCCGGTTGAATCGGCCGATGGCGGCATTGGTGTCGCCGAGAGCGAGGTATCGCTCTCCGATCTCCGTGAAGTCCCGGCTGGTGATGTGGGCGGCTCTGGAGACGCGTTCGAGGCGTGCCAGCGCTTCGCCCCGACGCGCACCACGGCGTTCGAGGTCGGCCAGCCGGAGCTCGGCCTCGATCAGCTCCGGCTCGATCTGCAGCGCCTGACGATACCGCTCGGCTGCACGGTCGAACTGGGTCCTTCCCTCGGCCACCAGCCCCTCCAGCAGAATGAAACGCGAATCCTCGGGCTCCTGCCGCCTGGCGGCCTCCACTTCATCCGCAGCTTCGTCCAGTCTCCCCATTCCGGCCAGCATGCGGGTACGACTCTCCCGCAGGGCGAGCTCCGGAACCCCGTGCTCGGCGACCTCGTCGGCGAACAGGAGCCCACCGCTCCAGTCCTGTGCACGCGTGAAGAGGTCATCCGCCTGGCGGAGGCGGACGGTGTTCGTGGGATCGACCCGCAGGGAGGCGGCGAGATTCTCCTGTGCCGTCTCCCGCTGGAACCGAGCGCTGGCCGCATCCGCCACGACACCGAACGCTTCGCTCTCCTGACGACTCGATGCGCCGCTGTCGGCACTCTCCACGAGACCCAGGGCCTTGTCCTCAGCGAGATCGATGTTCCCGCGTCGCAGGTCGATCGAAGCGGCGAGCAGTGCGTTTCCGGCGTGCTCCGGGCGGAGCGCGAGCGCTTCGGCCGCAGCCGAATATGCGCCCTCGACATCCCCGCGCTCCAGCAAGGATCGAGCGCGCCAGTACACGGGCACGACCCAGGTGTCGTCAGCCCGGGCCGCGGCCTGGAAGGCACGTTCTGCCTGACGAAGCAGGGTTTCACGCTCCTCTGCCGTCAATGGATCCAGCCGGCCCGGCTCTCCGGTCGCGGCGGAAGCCGAAGCAACCTGCTCGCTCGAATCGGCCTCCGGGCCTCCTTCCTCGTCGGCCTCGTCTGAACCATCGTTCGCATCGGGCGCTGCGGTCGGCTCCTCCACCCGGACCGGAGGCGTCACCCCGCGGGCCCGCTGCACGGCGTAGAAGCCCCGGAGCAGCTCGGCCATCGCGGCGTGCTCGCCGTCGCGAAGCAGGCCGAGGACAGTCAACGCATCCTCGTCCGCGTGAAGCGCAAGCCACGCGCCTCGACCCATCTGGATGTCGTCGGACGGTTCCTCGGTGGAGAGCAGTTCGAATTGCCGGTCCACGAACTCCGCGTAGCGCTCCTGGAGTTCCGGATACTCGACGAGAAGCCAGCTTCCGGCCACCAGCGTGCGAGCTCGCTCGTCCGCCGTCAGGGAGTTCCCGACCGCCTCCGCATCATCCATGAAGGCGGTCAGCGCGCGGAAGCTTCCGTCGCGCAGGTCGGCGAGATCTCCCAGCTCCACGGTGGGTGCAGCCGGCGCCGGCTCCGCCGCTGCGACGGGCGCGGGCGCCTCCGTGCGCGTGCGTTCGAAGAGCTGAACGGCCACGACGATGATGACAAGCAGCAGGAGCACGGCCGCCGCCCCGATCACCTTGGGCGATACCGACGCACGAGGACGAGCGCCAGACGCCGGCGCGGATGCCGATGCCTGCGCCTCCGCCCCGGCCGCCGCGCCAGCGGATGCTTCGGCGAAGAACTCGGCGAACTCGTCCGTCCCCGCGCCCTGGTCGAGCACTTCGTCGAGCAGGTCAGGCGCCCCCTCCGCCGCAGCGGGATGGTCACCTGAAGCGAACAGGAGAAGGTCGTCCTCATCGTCCGCTTCCGGAGCGGGCGGCGCCGCCCCCACGGCAGGCTGAGCGAGCACGTCGGTTCCGACCTGGAGGGCCTCGGTGCGCATTGAGGGAGGAGCCGTGGACGATGGCGAATCGTCCGCGAAGAAACTGTCGAACTCCTCGAGCGCGTCCAGGTCGTCGCCATCGGCCTCGATAGGAGACGTGCCGCCGGAAGGGGAGGCACCGGTCGCGGCCCGGGGCGCCGGAAGATCAGCGGTGCCCGCACTGCGCGGGAGCTGCGGAGGCCGCCCGCTCGCTGGAAGATCCGCAGTTCCGGGACGACCCGGAAGAGAAGATGCCGTGGTGGACACGGGCAGATCGGACGTCGCGCCACCTCGGCCTCCGATGGCAGCCGGAAGATCCGACGTCACGGGTGCGGGGAGGTCGGACGCCGTGGAACCGACCGGAGCAGGGAGCTCCGACGCTTCATCCAGCAGGCTTCCAGGCAGATCCATGGTGGCCCCGCCCCGCTGGCCTATCCCTGTCGTCCGCGGCTTCGCGGGTGCGGGCAGATCCGGTGGACCTGCCCCACCGCTCACGGCGGTCAATGCGATGGTGCTCGTCCGGCGAATACCGCTCCTCGGCGCAGGAAGCGGGATGTCCTCCTCCTTCTTCGCCTGATCACCCAGAAGCATGGTCCGGGGGACGGGCTCCACGTCATCTACGCTCACGGCCGGAACGTCTCCGGTGTTCTCCGCGAGTCGTAGTTCCGGACCGCTCCCCCCTTCCGCGCCCCCGGCCTGCCAGAACCCCGGGAACGCCGCGTCGTCCGCATCCTGCTCGGCGGGTGCTTCGTCGTCATCGGCAAAGAAGGACTCGAAGTCGTCCTCACGGCCTGGAGCCTCCGCCGCCGCCTCCGGAATCGAGCGCGCGCCGCTGGAATCGGCCGTCGCCATTCCAGGCACCGGTGCACCGCTCTCCTCGAAGACCGTCGCAAACTCGGGAGCCGCAACGATAGGGACCCACTGCTCCTTGTCCTGGCTGATCCCTTCCTCGCCGGTCAGTTTTCCCGACCGGATCATCTGCTGAATCAGCGCCGCGCTGAAGGGGCCGAGGATGTGCCCGCTCGCCCGACGAACGTGGAAGGACTTCGGGCGCGGCGGCCTGCCACCTGCGCCACCCGGCTGATTGCCATCTGTGTTGCTCGCCATCACCTATCCGGGTACACGCGACTGTCGTGGAGACTCCGCCCAGTTCGCCGAGCGGATGCGCCCGGCGGAAGCGCCCGCAGGACGACCCCCTGGCCCGGGTCGACCATGGGCCTGTCCCCTCGCATACCCCGCCATTCACGCCATTTCAATCTTCTACCGCCGCTGCCCGACGTGTCCGCGAATGAACCCATGACCGCGCGCCGGGATGCCCGGCGGGCCGCTCTCCTCGTGCTCGGCCTGCTCGCCGGACTCGACCTCGCTGCAAGAGCCATCCCGCCCCTGGCCCCTCACCTGCCTGCACTCGTGGCCGCGGTCTTCCTCTACCTTCCGGCACTGGTCCTGAGCCGAAGCGGTCCGGGCCTCGATCACTACGGGCTCCACGGACGCCGCGTCATCGCCGAGGCCGCCCGGGGAGTGATGGTTGCGCTCGTGATTCTCCCGCTCTTCCTGCTCGGTCACCACGCCTGGATGACCCTCGCGCAGGGACAGCACTTCGACCCGACCTGGCACGCCTACAGGATGGCCCCGGAGCGAACGGTCGGACACCCGGAACCGGGTGGCGGCGAGTTCCCGGCCATCCAGCGGGTGGGCTCGCGCGTCGTGCTGTTCTGGGCGCCGCAGGCGGAGTGGACGATCACCGTCCAGGCCGACGATACCCTGCTCGCACCCTCCGGGAACCCCTACCCCCGACACGTCGTGCACCGCGAGGGTCAACCGGGTCAGGACGTCCGCATCGTCATGCTGCCGCGCGGTGCAACGGAACTCCGAATCCAGGGCACCCTGGACGGCGAGCCGATCCCGCCCACACGATTCACGGTCGGCATGGATCGCGCCCCGCCCCAACGCTGGATCCAGACGGACCACAGCCTGCGCGTTCCGATCTCCTTCTCGTGGATCCTGCTCGTCGTGCTCGGACACCTTCTGGTCGTCGCACTCCCGGAAGAGTTCTTCTTCCGGGGGTTCCTCCAGACGCGTCTCCGGGAAGCGGGCCACACCGGAGGGCTGCGACTGCCCGGGGGGCTCCTGCTCACCCGCGCCAACCTCCTGACGTCCACAGTCTTCTCAATCGCCCACCTGGTGATCGGTTGGGATCCGATGAGGCTGTTCGTCTTCTTCCCGTCCCTCCTCTTCGGTCTGCTTCGCGAACGCAGCGAAGGACTGGCCGCCTGCGTCGTCGCCCACGCCCTCTTCAACCTGATGGTCGTCTTCACGATTCCCCACTATGTCCCGTGGCCGTGAGCCCGCATGGTTGCCCGCCGCAGCGGAATCGTCGCCGAGATCGAGCGGTGCGCGCGAATCGCGAGCGGCGATCCGATCGAGCCGGTTCCGCACTGCCTCACCGAGTTGCTGCTCCATGGCGGGGTGCCGCTCACCGTCGCACCACCAGCTTCCTTCGGCCCCACGAGTCCCACGCGGGAGAGGACGCACCCACTCGCGCCCCTCCTCGCCGCATACCCAGACCGCCTGCTCCTCCTCCACCCGGTCCAGCAGGCAACAGCCCGCCGGAAGCGACATCGACCCGGCTTCCCCCACCCCGCAGGCCAGGGCGGCCGCAGCAACCACCCCCGCCAGACACCTGTTCACGCTCTCCATCCCGTCCGTCCTTCTCATGGCCATCCTCCGAATCGCCCAGGAACTGAACCGAACGTGGCGCTCCCGCGCCCCGGCCCCACCGTTCGCTTCCGCGGACGTGCGAGTCGTACGCGAGCGTGAGCCATTGCACCCTCGTGCGCTCGTGCTCGCCGCGCTCCTGCTCACGCTCGTCGCCGCTCCGGCCTGCCGGGCCACCAACGGAACACCGGATGACCAGCAGTCCGTAGCCTCCGACTCGAGCGACCTCTCCTCCCTGTTTCCCGGCGCCGACGCACGCACCCGCATCGCGCTGATCCGGACGAGCGTGGACAGGTCAGGCGAGGAGCGCACGACCCGAAGATTGCTCGAACAGACACTGGCCACGGAGGTCGTCGCCGATCGTCAGGGCCTCTTCCGACTGGTGGATGACGAGCGGGTCCTGCGACTCAGGGCGGACGCCGACGGCCTGCATTCGCTGGAGGGGCGGCACTGGATCCCCGTACTCCCTGCCAATGCACCGATTCCGAGTACCCGGACCGACGAGGATCCCCCCCCCTATACGGCCCAGGGCCAGCAGCCGCCGCTCCAGTGGACCCTCAGCGTTCACGCCGCGACCGAACGACCGGGGGACTGTCTGCGTGTCGAACGCGACCTCGCGTCCGGCACGCTCCGGGTGCACGACAGCATCACCCTGTGCGCCGATCTCGGGATCATCGAGGAGGTTCGCACCACGCAGGACGGGGAAGGCTCGCTCCGGGAGATCCGGCGCCGGGTCTCGGGGCTCGACTGAGGCGCCCGTGCCGGGCCGCCGCTCAGCGGAGTCTCTCCCACCTTCCCTCAGGGAAGTCCCTCCCGGCCGGAGGCTCGGCGGACAGGACGAAGATGGCGCGGCGGTTCCGTGGCTCATCGACCTCGTCGTCCGTGGACACCGCGAGGACCTCCTGACCGAAACCACGCACGTGGATGGGAACGTCGAGCCCCTCCCTCCTCAGCGCGAGGGCCAGCGATCGTGCCCGCTCCAGCGAGAGCCGTCGGTTGGTCCCCGCGCTGCCGACGGTGTCCGTGTAGCCCCCGACCCAGAGCTGAATGTCGACATACGGGGACACTCGATCCGTCATCTCACGAAGGTCGCGAGCCACCTCGGCCACACGCTCCGCAGAGTCGCTCGGCAGTTCGTGGCTCCCGGAGGCGAAGTGAACATCGTCCACGACGACATCATGACGCCACGGCACGAGCTCCTGCCACACATACCGGCCGTCCGACGCATGGGCCTCCGCACGAATGAGAAGGGGTCTGACCGCGGTGGTGTCCCACGTGACATCGAGTACTCCGCCGTGAACGTCCTCCCCGCGATGCTCGCGGGTCAGCAGCGTCGTCCCATCCTCGCCCGTGACCACCACAACGATACGGTCCACGTCAGGGGATGGCAGAAGACGAAGTCTGGGCGCTTCCTCATCCCACACGCTGGCGTCAAGCCCGAGGGTCACCGGCGATGCCGGGGCGGCCTGCCCGGGCACCGTGGCCGTGAGGGTCAGTCGCTCCCCGGCCACATGACCGCTGGCCCGAACCTCCAGATCGGCATCCGCTCGGCCACGAACCCCGAGAACGCGCAATCTCTCGCCCTCGCGCACCGCTCCCCGAGCCATCCGCCCCAGCAGCTCGTTCGAGCCGGTGCCCGACTGAAGGATCATGACCTCGAACTGCTCGATGTCATGCAAGGTCTCGATCTCGAGAACGACCTGACCCGCGTCCTCGGCAAGAGACCAGCGAATCGGCAGATCCGCCCCATGGGCCGGCAGCGCGAACAGCATCAGGCCGACGACCCCCACGCTCCATCGGCTCATCTGCCGATGGAGTGCTTCAACCATCCTGCTGCACCGCGAGCTGCTCTCCGGTCAGCCGGGCGAGCTCCTCGGCCTGTTCCCAGTCGTCGTCCGCGTCGTCGCTCGCACCCGCCGCGGCCGGCCGCGTGGCCGAGCGCGCCCAGGCAAGTGCCGCATCGTGGACGAAATCACCGTTCGGAACCATCTGGGCGATCATGCCTCCGCCCGCCCGGAAGTCCCAGGCGTCCTCGAGCCCCGGAAGGTCGCGTACGCTCAGATCACCCTGCAGCTCGAACGCGCTGTCGCGCCGGATGGACACCCGCACATCCCAGACCGAGGAAGCGCCTCGCGGGTCGAGATAGCGTTCCCAGGGGCCGATACGTCGCAGCCAGACCCGGATCAGCCCGTCCCCCTCGCGCGCATGGCCCGTAAGCTTGAATCCGAGATCCCCCGGACGTCCACCCGGAGACGTGAGCAATTGCAGTCGACCGACCTTGAACATGATGGACATCCTCCCTGTGGGCGCCCCGGAACCTCTCCCTCCGGAATCCATCGCAAGGACGGAACACGCCCGGGGGCACGTGGCGCGCACGACTACCCCCGCCACGTCACGAATTCAAGGCCGGGTACCGCTCCCCCCTTGACGGCGATGCCGGATGCTGGGATGCGACGCCCGCATCACGGCACCGTGGCTGCACGGGCCCTGAAATCATCGCAACGTCACGAGATCGACCCGCATGCAGACCGAAGAACCCATTGCTGCCGAGCACGACGACACGAGCGCGCCCGTCTGGACCCTGCCTCCGGCACCCGAGGACTGGGAGTCGCTGTTCGCCGAAGTGGAGCCCCACGACGTCGACCGCATTGATGACGGCACCGTCTGCACGGCCACCGTGAGTGACGTCGATGACGATGGAGTCACGCTCCAGCTCGCTTCCGGCGAAGACGCCTGGTGTGACATCGAGGACGCATCGCTGCCCGGAGATCCGCTCCTGCGGCCCGGAGACGCGGTCCGCGTTCTCCTTCTCGGCCGTCGCGCCCGGGGCGAACGACAGGTGTCCATATCGAGGGCACGGCTCGTCGAGGACTTCGACCGCTGGACCGCCCGCATCAAGGCAAAGGACCGGGTCAAGGGCACCATCACGCAGGTCCTGCGCGGCGGATTCACCGTGGAGGCGGACGGGCTGCGCTGCTTCGTTCCAGGACGACACTCCGGCATCCCGCTCCGCAGTGCATTCTCCGCTCTGGGCAAGACATTCGAGTTCGAAGTCCTCCGACTGGACCCGTCCGAAGGCCGTCCCGTCCTGTCCCGCAAGCGACTCGCCGAGCACCAGGCGGCAGAGCAGCGCACCGCCATGCTGGAGAGCCTGACCGAAGGCGAGGTCAAGACGGGCACGGTGACGCGCATCGCTCCCTTCGGCGCATTCGTGGACATCGGCGAAGGAGTCGAGGGGCTGCTTCACGTCAGCGAGATGGCGTTGCACCGCGTCGAAGACCCCGCCCGGTTCGTACAGCAAGGCCAGCGGGTGAAGGTGAAGATCATCCGCGTCGAGCAGGAGCGGGGGCGCATCGGACTCTCGATGCGCGACTTTGCCGAGCAGGCCCAGCGGGACCGCCTCGAGGGCATCGAGGTCGGAACCGACGTCCGCGGGACCGTTCGCCGAATCACGGACTTCGGGGCGTTCATCGAAATCGCCGACGGCGTCGAGGGACTCTGCCACATCTCCGAGCTGAGCTGGACCGAACGCCCGCAGCATCCATCCGACATTCTCGACGTCGACGAGGAGGTCGAGGTCCGCGTCCTCGAGGTCAGGCCCGAAGAAGGGCGCATCAGCCTGAGCCTCCGGGCCGGACAGGAGGATCCCTGGGCACGGTTCATCGAGGACTCCCCCGTGGGCAGCCTCATCGATGGTCGAATCGCCAGGATCGAGAACTACGGAATCTTCCTCGAGGTCGCCGAAGGCGTGGAAGGGCTGTGCCATGTCTCCGATCTCACGTGGGAGGGCCGCCCGGAGTCACCCCAGGACGTCCGCCCCTTCGAGATCGGCGAGACCATGCAGGTCCGCCTGCTCGAGTGCGACCTCGAGCGTCGACGTTTGCGACTGGGGCTCAAGCATGTCGAGGGCGACCCGTGGGATGATGCTGCCGACTCCCTCAAGGAAGGGCAGCGAATCCAGGTCCGGGTGACCCGCTTCGACGAACAGGCCGCATGGTGCGAGATCGCCCCCGGGCTGGAGGGACGATTGCATATCTCGCAGATCTCCACCGAACGCGTCGAACACATCCGTTCCGCACTGCGGATCGGACAGGAGCTCACGGTCATGCTCACGAGGGCGGACCGGGCCAGCAGACGAATCGACCTCTCCGTCAGGGCCCTGATCGAAGCCGAAGAGCGCAGCGCGCCACGAAGCCACACGGATGATTCGGAAGGACTCAACCCGCTCGCGGTAGCGTTGCGCGCGTCCGCCATCGCCGGTGATGAGCTCGGCGAACCGGAAGTGGCCGCCTCGCAGCAAGCCGAAGCAGCAGCCGCACCGGGCGATGACGAAAGTGCCGAATCCTCCAGCGTCGTGAGCCCGGTGAACGCTCCCCACACGGACGAATCGACCACGGACGGAACCAACGCGGACGCTGCTGCCCACACGGACGACGACGCCACGGAAGATGACGCCACGGAAGAAG
>REDH01000143.1 GCA_007693585.1 Deltaproteobacteria bacterium | reverse complement strand
CGGTCTGGCGCTCCGGTCTGGCGCTCCGGTCTGGCGCTCCGGTCTGGCGCTCCGGTCTGGCGCTCCGGGATGAGCGTCCATGGCCTGCCGGTCTCCGCGGACGCTGTGCTCGCTCAAGGCTCGGGTCTGCGCGCGGCAGGCGTCAGGCCCGCAGGTCCGGGTCCGGAGCGGAGCGTTGGCGTGGTGCCGTCTGTCGGCTCGCGCGGACTGCGGGGTCACTCCCCGACCGTGACGAGGCCGCGGATGTTGTTGAGTGTGGCAGGTCCGACACCGCTGACGCGGGTGATGTCGTCGACGGAGCGGAAGGGGCCGTTGAGGTCGCGGTCGCTGATGATGGCGGCGGCTCGGGTGGCGCCGATTCCGGGGAGTCGCTGGAGGTCGGCGGCGGAGGCGGTGTTGAGGTTGATTTGGTCCCCGGTCGCCTGGGGCGCGGCGCCAGCCTGCGGAGCGGGCGCCGAGGCGACGTCGGTGGGCCGGTCCACATCCCCGGCGTCCGGGCTCTCATCGAGGTCGATGTCGTCGAGGGCCCGGGCGGCGGGCGGCCGTGCCGCGGGTCCCGGGGGGGCGGCGGCCCCGCCTGGGGCGCTTGCGCCGGGGGAGGCGCCGGGGGCCGGGACCGGTTGCTCGGCCGGAGGGGCGTCGTCTCCGTTCCCGACGGTGGCGAGTGGTCGCAGGTTGTTGAGGGTGGCGGGGCCGATGCCCGGGACGCGTGTGATGTCGTCGACGGTCCGGAAGGGGCCGTGCTGTTCCCGGTACTGCACGATGGCCTCGGCCCGGGCGGGGCCGACCCCGGGGAGTCGCTGCAGCTCGGCGGCGGAGGCGGTGTTGAGGTTGACGGGGCTCTGCGCTTCGGCAGTGGTGGGTGTGCCGAGGACGAGGGCGATCGCCAGGGCTCCGGCGAGCTGCAGGGGCAGGCGCTGCAGCAACGTGGTGTGGGGGAACTTCATGAGGGAACCCTCTTCAGGTGGGGGGAGCTGGTGGAGGCGTCGTGTTTGCCGCCGAAGCGGATTCAGCGTAAGGAATAGGCGGGCGCCCGTCCATGTCTCGTCGTGATCTCGCGAAAACGTCACGCAAGTGAGGAACGGGCCTCACAGAGTGACGCGGCGGGCCGCGAGGGATTCACCGCCGGCTTCGATGCGGTGCGTCGAGGAGAGCGGGTGGAACCGGGGAGAGTGGTCATGGACGAGGTCGGTTTTCGGGGGCTGCTGGGGCATGAGCGAACGGCCACGGTGCTTCGGCGCGCCGTGGCGGGAGGGCGACTGCACCATGCCTCGCTGTTCACAGGGCCTTCGGGGGTGGGAAAGCGGATCGCCGCGCGCGCGCTCGCCGCGCTTCTGCAGTGCGAGCAGCGGCCGGTTTCGGACGGGCTGCCCGATGCGTGCGGGACCTGTCCCCACTGCAGGCGCGTTCGCGACGGCATCCACCCCGACGTGATCGACGTGTCGCCGGACGGACGATTCATCCGCATCGAGCAGGTGCGCGAGTTGACCGCCAGCACGCGGTTTCGTCCTTATGAGGGACGTGTGCGCGTGGTGATCGTGCATGGGGCGGAGGCGATGAAGGCCGAGTCGGCGAATGCCCTGCTCAAGACGCTGGAGGAGCCGGGCGGCGAGACCGTGTTCATCCTGCTGTCGGATCGGCCCCACCAGCTGCTCCCCACGATCCGTTCGCGCTGCCAGCCCGTGCGGTTCGCGCGCCTGGATCGGCAGACGGTCGTGGATCTGCTGCGGCGGGAAGGGGTCTCGGCGGCCGAAGCCGAGGTGCTTGCGGAGCTTGGAGACGGAAGCGTGGGCGACGCGCTCGCGTTCCGGGCCTCGGCCCTTGCGGACGAGCGGACGGCTCTGCTGGCGCTGCTGGCCCGTGCGCCGTCGCTGGGTGCCGACCAGTGCCTTGTCGAGGCGGAGCGCCTCGCTTCGCAGCGGGAGCGGCTGGAATCCCTTCTTCTGCTGGCGCAGAGCCTGTACAGGGATGCGCTGGTGGTTCATGCTTCGGGGGGACGGCTCGATCGATGCATCAACCGGGATGCCCTGGACAGTGTCCAGACCCTTGCGCGTCATCGCAGTCCGGCCCACCTCCATCAGGACGCCGCCCGCGTGCGCGAGGCGGCGCGCCAGCTCGAGGGCAACGTCAATCCCCGGCTGGTGATGGAGTCCCTGCTCATCGAACTGTCCCGGCCCGAGCGCCGGGCGATCTGATCTTCCTGCTCGAACGAGCCTCCCCCGGATTCGTCCCCCCATGCAGACGTCATCGAACACCCCTTCGGTCAAGCGGCCCTTCGACGGCAAGCGCAAGCTGATCAATGCCGTCGAGGTCGAGCTCCATGCGCCAGGCCCCGCCGGTGTCTTCGACGCCGGTGAGCTGGACCTGCGTCCGGGAGATCCGCTCGTCGTCGACACCGAGCGGGGGAAGGTGGTCGGACGGGCCACCGGGCTCGTTCAACGGCGTGTGCTGTCGCCGCGTGACTTCGGCCGGGTCGTTCGCCGGGCAACCGACGACGATCTGCGCCGCGCCGAAGAACACCGGGTCATGGAACAGGAGGCCATGCGCTTCTGTGTCCGCCGCATTCGTGCGCGACGCCTGCCGATGAAGCTCGTGCGCGCGGAGATCGCCCTCGACCGCAACCGGACCCTCTTCTACTTCAGCAGCGAGGAGCGCGTCGACTTCCGTCAGCTCGTTCGGGACCTTGCCACCGAGCTTCGGACGCGTGTGGAGCTGCGGCAGATCGGGGTCCGCGACGGCGCGGGTGTCGTGGGCGGGATCGGCCCCTGCGGCAAGGAGCTGTGCTGTTCCACGTTCCTGCGCGAGTTCTCGTCCATCAGCGTGCGCTTCGCCAAGAATCAGGGGCTGTCCCTCAACCCGCAGAAGGTGACCGGCATGTGCGGTCGCCTCAAGTGCTGTCTCGTGTACGAGCAGCCGGTCTACAAGGAACTGAAGCGCTTCATGCCGAAGAAGGGGCGTCACGTCCTGACGCCGCGGGGGCCCGGGGTGGTTCGCGAGGTCGACCTGCTCGCGCGTACCCTGCGCGTGCGGTACGAAGCCATGAACGACCTCACCTGGGCCATCCGGGACGTGATCCTGCTCGACGGCCCGCTCGATCCGGAGCAGGCCAGAAAGTACATGAGCCGGGAGCAGGAGGTGCTCGAGCGCCGGCGCATGCGGCGTGGCGGTACGGTGGACAGTGGGCGATCCAGCCAGCGCGCCACAGGCTTTCATCAGGAAACCTACATCTGGACCGATGTCGAGGAGCCCGTGGTCGAGCTGGCCGATCTGCCGGATCCCGAGCCGACTCCGGCGCTCGATCCCGCTGCCGGTGGTGGCGCGCGCGGGGATGGGGGCGGCTCGCGAGGCGGTCGTCGGCGCCGCAATACGGCGACTGCCGGACACCGCGCGGTCGAGCAGCCCGATGGTGCCGAAGGCGGAGGGTCGCGTCGTCGTCGGCGCCGTCGGCGCGGAGGCGGCGGAGGCGGTGGAGGCGATGGTGGCTCCCGGGATGGCGCGCCCGCTCAGGCCCGGCGCAGCGGTGAAGGCGGCCCCCCCGGTGGTGGGAACGCGTCCGCAGGCCAGGCACCCAGTGGGGACGCCCCGCAGAAGAGCCGACGCCGGCGTCGACGCGGGGGCCGGGGACGGCGCTCCGGCGGGGATGGCGGCGGAGGGAGCGGCACCGGCGGCGGCGGC
>REDH01000097.1 GCA_007693585.1 Deltaproteobacteria bacterium | reverse complement strand
CCGATGCGCGTGAGGACATCCAGAGCAGTCTGGACCATGGAAGCGTGAGCGATCTCGAAGGCCATATCAAGTACGCGGCCACCCAGGGGCTGCTCCCCGGAAAGGCCCGCAACACTCTTCGCCGACACTGCGCCAACAGCTCCCTTCATGTGCTGCTGAGCAACGAAGTCGAACGGCGCGATCGACGCAGTGCGGGACAACTCCTGCTTCAGTGTGCACTTGCCGTGGTGACGGCTCCCGACGGACGGCTTGTCCGAAGGATGCTGCACGCACGATCACAGCTCGATGGTCACTCACCACTCGAGGTGCTCGATCGTCTTGTCAGCAGCCCGAACAGCGCGATGCATGTCCGCGCGGAGTCCGATGCGCAACCCCCACCCGTCGATCTCCTCCAGCAGCTCAGCCTGAACGTCTGGCTGGCCCTTGGCTCGGCCCACCCCTGAACCGTCCGCATGGATCGGCCCACCCCGTTGAGGTCTCCGGATGCCGCGCTTCCGCCACGCCCCCCGGACGACCCCATGACCCCTCTCAATACCCGCAACAGACGACTCGTGCTCGTCGAGTTCTTCTGGACCCGCGACAAGGATCCGCGCATCCCTCTCGGCCACGCCTCTCTCCTCACCGCAGTCCGCGAGCGCGGACGCGTCGAGGTCCGCTCGCTTCCCATCGCCGTCAACTCCGACGAGGGAGAGGCCTCCGCGGTCACGACGCGCATTCTCCGCGAGACCGCCGGGCTTCCCCACCACACCGTCGACATTGCCTTCGGCGCCTACGTCTGGGGAGAAACCCTGCTGCGCGACGTGCTCCGCCGCCTGCGCGACGCCGGATTCGCCGGCCGAGTCATCCTCGGTGGTCCGCAGATTTCGTACCATGGCGGCGGACTCGAATCCCTCTACCCGGAAGCGGACGTCTTCATTCGGGGCTACGGAGAGGAAGCCCTCGCCACGCTGGTGGAGTCCGCGCAATCGCGTTCCATTCCCGGGGTTCACCACGCCGGCGAGGTCGACCTCGTCCTGCAGGCTGCGGTGGAGCTGGAGTCCCTGCCCTCCCCCTGGCTGACGGGCACCATCCCGCTCGGGAACCAGGCCTTCATCCGTTGGGAGACGCAGCGGGGATGCCCCTTCCGCTGCGCCTTCTGCCAGCACCGAGAGCCTGGGGCCCAGTTCAGGCGCAGACTGCTCGGCCTGCCGCGCATCCTGAAGGAGGTGGACCTGTTCTGCGAGAGCGGCGTGCGCGACATCGCGGTCCTCGACCCGATCTTCAACCTCGCCCCCCACGCGACCGAAGTCCTCGAACGGTTCGTCGAGCGGGGCTACACCGGGCGGCTCTCCCTGCAGTGTCGCGCCGAGGGAACGCGTGACGACTTTCTGGACGCCGCCGCGCGACTGAACACGCGCCTCGAGTACGGACTTCAGACGATCCATCGCGCGGAGATGGTGGCGATCAGGCGCCCGAACAACATGCCCCAGGTCGACGACACCCTGGCGCGTGTCCGCGCGCGCGGGCTGCAGCACGAGGTCTCCCTGATCTTCGGCCTGCCCCACCAGACCCTCGCCTCCTTCGAGCAGAGCATCGCCTGGTGCCTCGAGCGTCAGGTCCCGGTCCTCAAGGCCTTTCCCCTGATGCTTCTGCGCGGCACGGCCCTCGAGCGCGATCGCGACCGCTGGAACATCGTCGCCGGCGGCGGACCCATGGCCTACGCCATCGCCTCGGACAGCTTCACGCCGGAAGACTGGGCCGCAATGGCGCGGCTCTCCGAAGCGCTGCGCGTCACCGAGGGGCGGCACCCCCACACGATCGAAGAGCTGCGCAGCCTGGCCCGAACGCTGGAGCCGGACCTGCTGCGGTTCGTGCCGCACAGGGACGTGCGAGCGGCCTGACACCGGATCGCGATGAAACTGTCCGCACGTCCATCGTGAACGCGTTCAGGTCCCGAGTCGGGCCAGACCCGGCGCTCTTCCCCGGATCAGGAGGACCCCATGACCCACGCCGACACCTGCCGCTCGCACTGCTCGCACTGCAAAAGGGAGTCCCGCTTCCGGCGACAAAAGGACCACCTGCTCGGGCGAACCCTCTGGCTCTGCGACCGCTGCAGAGGGCTCGGCATGACCTGCCGCAGCCCGGGATGCACCGCCATGGCGCGCGTCGAACGCGCCCCGGAAGGCGCGGGCCGCATGCGACGCCTGCGGGGCACGGTACACCACGAGTTCTGCTCGGCCCATCGCGGCGAGATCCCGTCCTGGGAGGCGCTCGAGCTGCGCCTCGACCACCTCGGGGAGTGGAAGCGTGTGCTGGAGGTGAACCGCAAATGGAACCTGGGCAAGGGCGGCAAGGTGGCGGCCGGCGTGCTCGTGGCGTCCGGAGCCGGGGCCGCCTTCGTCGCCACCGGCGGCATGTCCGCCGTCGCCGGGGTCGCGGCGGCCAAGGCCGGCTCGGCAGGACTGCTCGGCTCCGCGGCGTCCGGCACCGCCATCGCGAGCCTGAAGGGCGCCGCCCTCACCAGCGCAAGCCTCGCCAAGGTCGGCACCGTCGTCGGGGCAACCGCCGGTTCCAAGGTCCTCGTCGGCACCGTCGTCCTCGGAAGCGGCATCGCGGTGGGCGCCGGCGGCGTCCTCCTGCTCGACTTCCGGGAGCTCCTCCGGGATGTCCGCAAGTTCGACATCCACACCGTTCGCCAGGGCCACGGACATCGGCACCCCGAAACGCTGCTCCTCAACGGGCTGCTCTCCGAAGAGACCGACAACGCCGACGACTGGATTCGCGGTGGCGCCACCCGCTCCGGAGGCGATGTACGCCTCCTGCAGTGGGACGCCAACTCCCTCTTCGGCGCTGACTCCGGGATCCTTCGTTCGCCCTGGAAACTGATGCCCCACAATGCGTGGGTCCACGGCTGGAAGGGTGCCTTCAACCGCACCCAGAAGGTGGCGTTCATGCTCGCCGACCTCATCGCGCGCACCCCCGGCGATCGGCGCTTCGTCCTCAACGGGCACTCCCTCGGTGGACGCATCGCCCTGCTCACCATGGCCGAGCTCGGCCGGCGTGGAGAGCGGCGCATCGCCGGCGCCCACCTTCTCGGCGCCGCTACTGCCGCCGATGACCGGGAGACCTGGACCCTCGCCTCACGGAGCCTCGCACGCAGCGGACGGATCGTGAACGCGTGGAGCGAGCAGGACGCCGTCCTCGGCCGGCTCTTTCGCACCGCCGAGGTCGGCACCCGCGCCTGCGGACGGTTCCCCGTCGAAACCCCTCCCGCAGGTGTCGTCAACGTGAACTGCTCGGACCTCGTGACCGGACACACGAAGTGGAAGGATCACGCCGGAGAGATCATCCGCCGCGGGCGGCGGTAGGTCGCGCACAGCGACCGATTGCGCAGGGCCGCATCGTTGAGCCGTCGGAGGTCAGGCGTGCTCGGGGGCACTCACCGCGAGCGGGCGCAGGGGACAGGAATCAGGATGGGGTCCACGCGGACGGGGTTGGACAGGGGATACATCCAGTAGACCCCTCCGGGTCGCACCCGCTCCTGGGTGACCAGGTACTGGCGCTGTCCGTCATCGGTCAGGGCCTCGATGGTGCGACATCCCCACCGATCCAGGGTGATGGACTGCACCTGAATCACGAGTGGGAAGATCGAGCACCGATCGGCATCTGACTTGCCGAGATCCTCAAGGAATTCCACCGCCGCATCGAGGAAGGCCTGGGCATCCTCCCGGGTGCCCCGGACCTCCGCCGCACGTGCGGGGTCGGCAGGATGCGCAAGACAGTTGCGAAGGCGCGCAAGGTCATCGTGCCTCGCGAAGGGCCGCTCGGAAAGCGACAGTACGCTGCGGAGCTCCATGATGCCCGGGTTATCGGACAGGACCAGCTCCTGGCGAAGCCTCTCCAGATACTGCACGAGCGACCCCAGGGAGATGGGCAGTCGACGCCGATCCTCGGGAACCCACTGGCGCTCCCTCGCCAGCTCTTCGAACGGCACCCCCCAGCTCGCCTTGGCAAGCGCACGGAGCACCGCCAGCAAGGACGCCTCCAGCTCCTTGCTGCTCTCGGTGCCAAAGAGAATGGCCTGCTCGTCCTCCGGGACAGCCCGGCACGCCTGACGACGCTCCTTCATCCGGGCAACAATGGTGGGAAGCCCGTCCGGCATTGCCTCGATCGTGAAGCCAAGAGCCCGGGCGATCGCCTCGCAGACCGGCCGGCGGTCTCTCATCACCGGCCCGGGATCCCAGCCCACCCGGGCTTCATGGAGCTGGCGAATGGTCCGGTTGTCGAGATGCGACGCGAGGAGTTCCACCGGATCCGGCGCACGGATCACGAACTCCATCAGCACGTTGCGATCCCCACCCCTGTACCCTTCCGCCACACGAAGGTGCTCGACGAGCTCCGCCCGATCCGCCTCCGTCATCTCCTGCAGCAGAAGATCCCTCAGGGCTCTTGCGGGGTCGACATTCCCGTCTGTCTCGAGGAACGGCAGTGGCTCCGGGCATGCATCCAGAGGATCTCCCTTCGCCGCCCACCCTCTGAGCCTGCTCCGCAACCCACCCTTCGGCGGCTCTGCTCCAGTTCCCGCCAGACTGTCCCGGCGCGAACCCCGCTCGTTCAACCTCGCAGCCTCAACGCTCCGACCGGCGCCCATCACCGACTTCTCGGCCGACGCGACACGCTTCACCTCTCCGCTGCCGCGAAGGCGCTGCATCGCGGCCCGTGCTCCCGGCCAAATCGCAGCACCCACGAGGGGGGCGATCAGAGCACCCGCCGGACCCAGGAGAGAAAGCCCCATCGCAGCACCCGCCCCCGCCGCAAGCGACACCCCCGCCGCGCTGTTCCGCGATGCACAGGCTTCGAACTCGGCCCTTTCGATCCTGGCAACCGGGGGAACATCCTGTCGCTTCAGGCGCTCCTCCGCCCAGGTCTGCCGCAGGTGCTCGCACGTCCAGTCCCGCTCGTCCCGCGCGGAATGCGATGGCGTCAGGATGGCTGGAGCGGCCTCCACGCCCAGAAGCGCGTTCAGGAGCATGACGGCACTCTCCCGAAGCAACACGGTGTTCGCTGCGGAGCGCGTCGAGCTGTCGGCCAGGAGGATCCGCTCCCGCAGCTCCAGGACTGTACGCAACCGGCCAGTGCGTCCTGGTTCAAGAATGGCGCCGAGTCGTTCCGCTTCCTCGCTGCCGGGTGCTGCATTGAGCAGCTCGGCCAAAGCTTTGGTCACCGTCCCCGTCGTTACGCCGCACCGCACCGCGGCAAGCAGGAGTGCCCCAAGCACGTCGAAGCATGCCGCAACCACGGCCGGCTGAGGTTGCGACGCGAGCAGGTCGCCCAGCTGCTCCAGCGTGTGTCGCGCATGCTCGGGGACTCGCTGGAGCACCTCCTGCATCTGCTCCGCAGGCAACAGGATCTCATCGTCGGCAACCCGCTCTGCCATCCGGATGATGCTCTTCTCCCCTGGAGCAATAGCCGGACCGGGAACAACATCGATCACCTGAAGACCGTCGAGGGACTTCCCGAGCTGCCGAAGGGCGCTGGCCAGAACCACCAGAACGGTTCCGGGACAGAGTCCGCACTCCGTGGAGGACACGTTGAACACGAACAGCCGATCAGCGCCTCCGCGATCCGCCAGCGTCAGCTCCATCGACAGCAGGCGACCGATCTCCGGGAGGTCCAGAGATTCACCCGCCACTTCATCGCTCACCACAAGTGCCCTGCCCGCCCCACGAGGCATCAGCGTCATCACATCGCCGAGCCGCGCCGCACGCTCGACGCCTTGCTCGTCAGCAGATCCCCCCTGAATCCACCCTCGCATCCACGCATGCCGCGCCGGCTGCTTCGGAACGGTTCCCGCATCCGCCAGCACCAGACGAGCCACCGCACCATCCGCGGTCTGATCCGGCAAGCCCTCTCGCACCCGCACGAACACACCGCCCGCCAGAAAGGCGACCCGCATCCCCACCTCGGAATCGCCACCCCGCTCAACAACATCCTGTTCCGACATCCTCTCTCCCCTCACCCGTCCACCGGATCCACGAACACCTGCGTGCACTCAAGGTCGTTGAACGTCACCACCCGAAAGTCCGGGTTGATCTCCGCGACCTTGCGCAACCACTCGGTACAGGCACCACAGGGCCCCAGCCGCGGCTTCAAGCCCTTGTCCAGACTCAGCACCGCCACCGCCTCGATGTCCCCGCGCCGCAACGTCGGCCGCGCCGCGAATGCCGTGCCGATGGCGTTCCGCTCCGCGCACAGCGTCCCCGTGGGCAGGGACACCTCCAGGTTCACCGCCCGGTGGGCCTGCAGCGCTCCGGTCTCCCTGTCCCGTACCACCAGCACCGCCAGCACCTCCTTCTGACCCTTGCGAAACCAGAACGCATCCTCGGCGTTCCGCTCCTTCCCCGCCGGAGGCCGCTCGCCCGCCCGCACGGGACGCTGCCGCGTGTACTCCTTCATCCATGCGCGCATCTGCTCGACCGCGAACTGCGCCACTTCATCGTCCACATGCTTCGCCGGACGCGCCGGCCGCTGGGCATAGTGGTCGTGGTCCAGCAACCGCACCTCCGGCAGCACGGGCACACCGTCCCGCTCCGGCCACCGGTACGCATCCCGGATGTGCACCAGCGACGGTCGATGGGGCCGCACGCCCTCCAGCATCGCGGAGATGATGCTCACCGTCCCCGTGTTCGCCGAGAGATAGACCGAAAAGTGGTCCCGCCAACCCTCGCCGTGCACGGCGACAACCCCCCGCCGGACGGCCCGGATGTGTGCATCCACCTTCCGCAGGTCGTCCGCGGTCCCATCCGCAGAAAAGGGCTGCTCCCGATCGCGGTGGACATGATGGACCTCCACGGCCGGAAAGCGCTCACCCAGATGACGGGCCATGACCCGGGCGATGGCTTCCGTGGACTTCCCCGCACCCTGCGAGTTTCCGCGCGGCCCCGAGCTCACGAGGACCACATGGAGCGCCGCATGACCCGGCACGCCGAGCAGGGCCTCCACCGCAGCATCCACCAGGGGGAAGAACAGCCCGGTCACCCGCGGTTTCGACAGCCCGCACGGATGACGCTGCCCATCGACGAACCGGGCACGCACCTTGTGCGCCGCCCAGGAGAGACCGACGGCCGGCTCGAGCCGCACCGCCGCACCCGCCCCCGGCTCCAGCACCTGGCTCCCGGACTCCAGGTGCGACCATATCTCTTTTCCGAACGACTTGCTGCCGATGCCCTCCACCCGGTGAAGCACCGCACCCCCATCCCCCTCGGCGAGGAATGCATACGCATCGTGGTGACCGATGTTGTGGACAAGGACCGCTGTCCGGGACTCTTGCGTCATGACTCTTCCCTGCCTCAGGTCGGGGGATCGGCCGGCGCACGCTACCATCGGCCCCGCCGGGCGTCCACCCGTTGCGACCGCATGCGCAGCTGCAGCGAGGCATGGCGCTGCCGATACGCCCGGAGCCGGCGCGAATCTGTCCGCAGCGACCACCCCCATGCGTTTCCTCCACTGAAGCGCCCCACCCGGGCCCGCGGACCCCACCTGGACGCAGCGCCTGCGCGGACGGGCGAGGCCATCGTGGTGGACGACCGCTGCAGGCTTGGTGACCGCCTCGTCCGGCCGCAGAGCTGCGAGGGACCGCTTCTTGTTCCTTCGGGGCAGGCGGACTAGTGTGACAGGCGGATGCGGCGCGGCTGCATCCGAGTCGCAGCGTTGACCGGCCGTTCCGCGATCGACGCCACCGCCTCATGCCACGGAAGCGGCGCATGAACCGTCAGGACCTGGAAGAGCTCATCAGGGCGGGAGAGAACTCCGGGGTGGAGTTCAAGCGCGATGACATTCGGCCGGAGCAGCTCGCCAGAGAAATCGTTGCGCTGGCCAACTTCCGGGGAGGAATGGTCCTGCTCGGCGTCGAGGACGACGGCACGGTCACCGGCCTCTCGAGGCCGGATGTCGAGCCCTGGGTGATGGATACGGTGCTCGCGCGCTACGTCCATCCTCAGATCCTGCCATGGTACGAGGAGATTCCATGGGAGGGCGACCTTCGCGTGGCGGTGGTCCGCGTGGGACCCGGTACAGCCAGGCCGTACGTGCTGCGTCACGGAGACCGCGAGGACATCTACGTGCGTGTGGGGAGCACGTCCCGCCGGGCAACGCGCGAGCAACAGGCGCGCCTCTTCGAGAGTGGCGGCCTGCTCCACGCCGAGCTCCTTCCGGTATCGGGCACGACACTCTCCGACCTCGATCGCGACCGGCTGGAGGACTACCTCGGCGGGATCATCGGCGAGGACACCCTTCCCGGAAACGCCTCAGCGTGGGTCGAGCGGCTGACCGGCCTGGGGCTGATGGTCGAGCCGGAGGTGGGCGCTCCCTGCTGCTCGGTGGCCGGGCTCCTGCTCTTCGGCAGGAGCCCACGAAGAGCGCTTCGACAGGCAGGTGCGCGCTGGATGTCCTTTGCCGGGCCCACAATGGAAGTGCAGGCGCGCGACGACACCATCCTCGACGGACCACTCGTCGCCCTGGGCAAGGGCAGCGACGGGAATCGGCGACGGGTCGAGGACGGACTGATCGAGAGGCTGCTCGATCGCATGCGCCCGTTCATCTCCGAGGACTCGGCCGTGCTGGCGGACGGGCTGCGACGCGAACGGACATGGCGGTATCCAGTTCCTGCATTGCGGGAGGCGATCGTGAACGCCTTCATCCATCGCGACTGGACGAGTGCGCTCGAGGTGGAAGTCGTGGACTACTCGGACCGCCTTGAAGTGACGAGCCCCGGGGCCTTGCCCAACTCGATGACGATCGCGCGGGTCCTCGCCGGACAGCGCACCCCGCGCAATCCCATCCTGGTGGAGGTGATGCGCGACTATGGCTACGCGGACGCTCGCGGCATGGGCGTGCGCCGGCGGATCGTGCCGTCCATCCGCGAATTCACCGGCCGCGATCCTACCTTCGAGGAGCATGAGGACCGATTCAAGGTGATTCTCCCGGCGCGGGCGGTAGGCGCTCCTGACCCTGCATGACTTCCCATCCGACGAGCTCCTGAGGCACGCGACGACCGGCAGCGACAAGGTCGGACACCCGGGAGCGCAACGGCTCGGGAAACCAGGTGAGGTCCGGCATGGCCGCCGTGGTGTCGTCCCGGATGGCCGCCACCGCTTCGGCACGATCCACCAGCAGCGTGTACCAGCGTGTGGCCGGGATCACGCACGGCAGGCCGAGGTCGCGGGCGATGGCGGTCAGCCTGACGGCGATCCCGATCCCGGTGCGATCGAGATCCCCGAAGTACTCGATGCAGGAGATTCCACGTCTTGCCAACGTCTCCGCAAGGCTGCCCAGGCTGGTCCAGACGGCCTTGCCCGCCCCGTAGGCGACCACGGCATACTGCGGACGAAGGGCATTCCATCGCTGGAAGGTGTGCCATGTGTGGTGGTTCTCCACGATGAGCGCGACCGCCGGACCGCCCTGCTCCTCACGCTGCACCATCGGCGGGGAGAGCGGCTCGCACCGGAGGAGTTCCCAGGACAACCGCCCTGGACCAAACAAGCGGGTCCGCGCAAGGGCGTCCAACCGCTTCTCGTCTCCGAACAGGTCCAGCGAGCGCTCCCGGGACGGAACCACCGGTCGGTTGCGGCCCCCTTCAGCCAGGAACCTCTGGACGCGCATCAGCACCTCGATCTGGTCCGGACGACCGATCGCGGGTGCGAAGGCGAGCTCCGGCGCCCATGCGACAGGCGGGCCCGGTGCGGGCTTCGGCCTCGCGTCGGTGTGGTCCAGGATCTCCACCCAGGCAGGCAGCGCCGGAACTGCCGAGTCGTCCCAGCAGCGAGCTGTCCGCGGAGTGCGCAGGTGCCCTTCCTTGACCAGGTTATCGAGGGCAGAGCGGAGGTGCGCGCGCTGTTCCGAAGCGGCCGCGGCATGGGGATCCGTATCCCTGAAGGCCCGCCACACGGCATCCAGCGGCAGACGACGGCGTCGCTCTGCCCGTGCGTGCAAGGCATCAAGGAATCCTTTCATGGCGTCGAGCCCGGTTGCTCGCGCCGCACGATGCGCACACCGGTGATCTCCCCTTCTGCCTCGGTGACGTGCTGGTCACCGGTGGCGCGGTTGCGGTGGGCGTTGCGCAGGCGAACGACGTTGGGGAGCTGGGCAAGAGCAGCGAGGTCGTCCACGCCAGTGGTGTAGAGGAGCTGCGTGTCCATGGCACGAGCGACCTCACGTTGCAGCTCGATAAGCGGTACGCTCGAGCAGGTCCCGATGGGGTTGTCGAGCAGGAGGACGTTGCCTGGGTAAGACTGTCCTCTGCCGCGGCGGCGCGCACGCAGCCTGACCAGCGTGCAGTAGAGAAGAACGGCGGCGGTGAGCCGTTCGCCGCCGCTGAAGTTGGACATGGCGACGATGTCCACACGGTCAAGGCGACGGGTAGCTTCAGGCTTGAGGATCGTGGCCTGCAGCGGCCTGCTGCCGTGAAGGCGCATCACGGACTGCTGCACCAGGCTCAGACCACCGGGGATGGAAGCCTTCTCGACGAGCTCGTCCACAAGCGGTCCCAGGCGCGCCCGGCGTTCCTCGTCGCCGGCGGGTACGTCGAGGCTCACCTTGAGGAAGGACTGTCCGGCCCAGCGTCCGAGCGCGTCAGGCAGCCGGCTGGCCCGCTCCGTGGCCCGCAGCAGGTCGACCCCGTCGTCAGCCACCGCGAGCAGGCTCGTGAGGAGGGTCTGTCGATCGCCCTCGAGGCTGGCGATCTCATGGTCGAGGGCCCCAATGCGCTGGCGCAGGTCTCGCTGAAGCGGTGCGGCGTTCTCCACCAGCGTCTCATGGATGTCCACCAGCCGTTGTTTCCAGGCACCGGGCTGGTCTCCAAAGCGAGGGTCGGCGGCCAGAGCACGCACCTGCTCGACAGCCGTGCGCACGCGGGCGGCGGCCGTCTGCACGCCGTCGTTGGCATCCTTGACGGCGCGGATGGTGGTCTTCACCAGGGCCTCGACGTCCGCGTCCCCCTCGGGCAGCGCTGCCGGCGAACCGGCTTCCACGTCACAGGACTCCGCGATCCTGGTCAACCGGCCGGCGAGCGCCGCACGGGCACGTTCAGATTCGTCGCGATCGGCCCGTGCCTGCTGGTAACGTTCGCTCACCTCCCTGGACGTGTTCCGCACCCCCTCGAGTTGTTCCCGCAGCGCCTCGGCCCGGGTCCGGCACGCAGCGGCGGTCACGGGCGGCGCCTCATCGGGAGGGAGGTCCGCGGCGTCGCGCACGCGCGGCGGCAGCGCCTTGAGTGCCTTGTCCGACTGCGCCACCTGGCGTTCCGCATCGAGCTCCCAGAGCCGCGCCTGCCGTTCGGCATCGCTTGCCTGCTGTAGTTCCTCCCCGGCGCGGTCGCCGGTCACATCGCTCAGCGCAGCCACCTCATCCCTGGACAGATCATCGCCGAGTGCAGCCGCCAGCGCGTGTTCCGCCCGGGTCCACTCCTCCTCGGCGCGTTCCAGCTCCCACTTCAGTCTGCTCTCTCCGAACACCTGGTCGTACTCACGCAGCAGGTGCTCGTAGCGGTTGCGCGAGGCGTCAAGGGCCGGAGGATGGCGAACGGGATCGCCATCCGACCACTGGACGGCCTCCGCCTCGGCCCGCAGGGCGGAGGCTCTGCTGCGCGCCTCGTCCCGCAGGCGAACCTCCTGGTCCCGTCGCTCCTCGGCAGCACGGGCCTCGTCGCCCGCAACCGCTGCCGCTGCGGCGGCTTCCCGTTCTCGCTTCTCCGCCCCCAGCAGTTCCTGCCGACGCGCGTCCACGTGTCGGTCGTGGCTCTCGACGAAGGCCTGCAGCGCTCTGCAAGCGTCCGTGGCCTGGCGCTGGTCCCGCTCCGCCTGCTCACGCTCCGCGTCCACCTCGGCGATCGCGGCGGCTACCGCGTCGCGTTGTTGTTCTGTCTCCTGCAGGTCTGCTGCCAGACGCTCCGCTTCCGCGCCGAGCATGTCCAGCCGCTCGCACATCGCCTCCCAACGGCCATCCCCCCAGCGGGCCATGAAGTCGCGTACCCGCTCGCTCATGGCCCGGAGGTGCGCGGAGCGCTCCTGCAGCTTGCCTTCCTGTCCCTGCCGGCGCGCTCGCCGATCGCGGATGTCGCTCACCTCGGTCGCGGCAGCGGCGTGATCATAGGTCCCGGCCCCCTCGGGCCCGGCGACGACGCTGCTCGCGGCTTCATGCTGCGCCTGAAGTGTGCTCACCGAGATCATGACCGGGGTGCGCAGTCCCCGGTCCAGTTGCTCGATGGCGCGCACGCGGTCCATGTCCCGCTCGCTCACGAACACCCCTCCGAAGCGGGCTGGATCCGCGGCGAGCATGGCGGCCTTGCTGTCCCGTTCCAGCCGAAGGTTGTCCGCCAGATACGCCTGGGCCGCATGGGCCTCGATGCCGCGCTCGCGCAGCCGCTCGAGCACGCGCTCCACGTCGACCGCGGGTGGCAGCAACCCGCACTGCTCCCACTGGGCGGCGGCGCGCTCGTCCTCCGCTCCCTCGACGGCGCTGCGCCGCAGCCGAACTTCCTGGGCGGCCGCCGCCTCCATCAGTCGCTCGGCCAGACCGCGTGAGAACGCATCCGCACGCGCGACCTCCTCCTCCAGCTTCACCACGTCCCGGTCGGTCTCCAGGCGGGCGCGCTCGGCCTGTGCATCGTCCAGCCGCTGGCGCTCCGCGCGCTCCTTCTCCCGTGTGGCTGCGTGCTCGCCATGGAGGACCTCGCGCCGCCTGTGCACCTCTTCGCGTTCCTGCTCCAGGACCTCCTTACTCGCCTCCGCCTGGTGCCTCCGAGCCTGTGCCCGGTCCCGCAGCTGTGCCCACCGCGTGTGTGCATCCACTGCGCTCTCGCGCGGTGCAAGCATCGCCTGATGGACGAGCGTCTCCCGTTCGCGGTCGCGCTCGCCGAGCTGGCGACGGAGGAGCTCGGCGTCCTTGCGCGCTTCCGCTTCCGCAGCCACAGCCGCTTCCTTGCGCGTCTGCGCAGCGGCCCGGGCACCTTGGGCCGCCTGGACATTCGCATCCCGGGCCTCCGCGAGTCCCTCGGCATCCCGTCGCGCGCTGTCGAGCGCGGCGCACAGGACGCTGCCCGCCTGCTTCAGGAGCGCGAGGACCGGCTCTCGCTCCTGGTCCTCCTCAGCCAGGCGCGCGCGCAGGTGGGCGCAGCGGTCACCCAGCGCCTGTACGTCGCGCCATCTCGGTACGGCTTCCATCAGCTGTCGGTGGCGGACGGCCTGGACTCTCGTCGCCGTTGCGCGAACGAGGGCCTCCTTCGCCTCGGCGACATCCATCTCCACCGCGCGGCGTTCCAGCCCCTCGGTCCAGCGGCTGATCCGCCGCTCCTCGTTGGCGAGCTCCTTCTGACGCTGCTGCAGGCCAACCAGTCTCACGTCGAGGGTGTTCCGTCGTGTCTCCGCCTGCACAGCGGCGTCGCGCAACCCTCCTGCCACGGCACGCGCAGCAGCAAGGCAAGCCTCGCGCTCCTCGCTGGCCTTCCGGAGCAAGTCAGCCTCGATGACGAGCGGCCCAAGGGCCTCCACGGCGCGCTGGAGAAACGCCCGCTCGTCGCGGTGCCCCGGCAGGCGCTGGAGCTTCTCCCGCAGCTCCTTGAGGTTGGCGGACACCTGGTCGGCGCGCGAGGTATCGAGCGTGAGCTCCAGGAAGAACTCGACGAAAGCACGGGCGGTGGCAAAGCGAAAGGCCTCGTCCGCGGCACCTTCCCGACGGTTCATCTGGAGCTGGTACCGGAAGAGCTCCGGGTCCAGGTGGATGCTCTCCAGGTGCCGAATCCACTTGCCCTGATGCTCCTCCACGACCACCTCACGGGCCGGCCGCTCGTCGCGCACCTGCCGCAACCAGTCGAGAAAGGCGTCCATGGACACAACCGGTGCGTCCATGATCCCGTGCACGGGCAGTGTGTCCCAATGGACGACGTCATCCGTACGGAGGGTGAAGAATCGTCGTTGAAGGCGGGACGTGTCGCTCGACCGCTGTCGTCCCCGCCACTCGATGACCTGCCCGAGGATGCGCGTGGCCGGCTGCTCCAGGCCGAGACCCTGCTGGGTCCCGTCCACCTCCCACTCGGTGATCACGAACGCGGTGTCCTCGGCCTTCACGTAGTCGGCGAGGTGCCTGCTCTGGCCGTCGACCGCCTTTCCGAGAAACTCACCGAGCCCGGGACGAAAGACACTGAAGAAGAGGTTGAGGATGGATGACTTTCCGCCGCCGTTGCGCAGCCAGATGACGGAGTCGGCCGCGCCACCCTTCGGGTCCCTCAGGTCCAGGGTGAGCGGCGCCAGGCGCGCATCGCGGTGGCCGATGGAGGCGAAATGAACCCGTCGCAGGCGTGGCATCAGCGCTCCTCCGAGGCCGCGTGGGCTGCGCGCACCAGCGCGAAGGCCTCGTTGGCGGCAAGTTCCCGGAGCTGCGTGCGCAGGGCGCGGGTGGTCCGGAACGCTTCCTGGCCGTCCGCCACAAGGAGGCCGTGGCCAGCCAGGAACTCCAGCGTGTACTTGACCTTTCCGGCCAGCGTGCTGGACGTGCGACGAGCGTCCGCGGTCGGCTTCTCGTGTGCCCCTTCCAGCACCAGCCGCCAGGCGGCGCGGAGCTCCGGGTGGTCCGCCTCGCTGTCCTCGCCGGAGCGGGCCGCAAGCGTTTCGGCGAGTCCCACGACATACGACGTCAGGCCGCCGACCTCCACACGCCGCGCACCTTCTCCAAACGCATCGAGCTCGTCGGCTCGCGGGAAGCACCATGCGCCCAGCGCGAGCACGATCAGTCCATAGATCACCCGATCCTCCGTGCGCAGAGCCGCCCGGAAGTCCGTGAGCCGCAGCGCGAACGAGCTGTCGTCCCGGCACCCCAGCACCACGCCGTAGTCGTCCGCCGCGAGCACGAAGAGCCCCAGTCCGTCCGCCAGCTCGTGGAAGCTGTTCGCGAAGGGGACGTCCTGCTGGAGACGCTGCACCAGGCGCCTGTACTCCGCACTCTGCCCCGGGCGCACCCGGGGCGTGAGGGCATACTGCAGAAGCACTCCCAGATCCCGTGCATCACCGCCCGTCATGGCAACTCCTCCTGTCCCGACGCACTCGTCGCCCCCTGCAGCCCCCCTGCACCCGTCGTGGACACCAGACGCAGGGCGTCGCCGGAGAAACGCCTGTCCTCGAGCCGACCCGGGACCGGCACCGCGCGCGCTCCGTGGGCATCCCCCGCAGCTTGATCGAAACTTCGCAACGCCAACAGCACCAGCAACTCTTCTGCGCGCTCCGTACCTCCGCTCTTCCGGATCCGCCCGAGCAACGCAGTCAGCGTCTCTCCGGAAGTGCCGACCCCGGAGAGCACGGCCTCGACCAGCACCTGGTCCTCGTCGGTGAACCACGGATGGATCGCTTCCACATCCTCCAGCTCCGCGTCCACCAGCAGCACGTCCTCGTTCACTGACCGGCGCGGTGAGGCCAACAGCCTTTCCACAAGCTGCGGGACGTAGACCAAGGGCCGCGCCCACCCCGGAACCAGATGACGCAGGAGCGCAGAGGTCATCCCGTCCAGATCCCGTACCGGAAGCTCCAGCGCCGGCTGCATCACTTCGGCTTCCAGGTCCGGCAGCCGCGTCCGCACGCGAGGCCGGAAGCGCTGCCGCTCCTGTTCGCGCAGGAATCGGTCCGCCGCACCCATGACCTCGCCGTGCAGACCCATATGCCGCGCCTGGCATTCCTGCAGAACGTCGATGAGCTCCGCCAGCCGCGGCGCGTCCTCGGAGGAAGCCTCGTCGACCCTTGCCGTCACCATGCCAACCAGCTGGGCCTCCGCCTCGAGACGGTCGCCCAGGTGTTGGCGGGCCTGGTCGAGAACCCGCTCCAGGTCCGTACCCCACTCCACCTGCGCGATGTCACGCTCCACCAGCCGCAGCACGCGCCGCAGCGACTCGTGGTACTCGATGCTTCTCAAGCGCGCGTTCTGTGCCGTGCGCACCGCGTCCCGAATGCGGCCGCGCTTCACCTGCGCGTGAAGCACCGCCTCCTCGGCCACCTGCGCATCCTGGACGTCCACCTCCAGCATCCCGGTGTAGACGTTGATCCCCTCCGTCGTGGCACGCAACACCCATGAACCGTCCGGCAGCTCCACCTCGCGCAGCAGGTGGAACTGAAGCTCGCGCGCCACCGGTGCCTCGCCGGCCCAGTCCAGATAGCGCGCCCGGAAGGCCTGGCGACGATCCCCGTCATTGAGCAACGCGCCGAGGACCGCACTGCAAACCACGGCACCTTCGTCCGCCAGCTCGGGGGCCGTCGCGCGCAGCATCATCGCCAGGGCCTGCTCCACCTGATCCCGCGACGCACCGCCCCCAAGACCCATCTCCTCGATCACCACGTCCAGCACCCGCAAGGACAGCGAGCGGAGGTCGACCCGTTCAAGATTCAGGTGGCGGTGCCCCTTGCCCTGCTCGGCAGCATGCAGGGGAGCGGTCCGGATCAACGCGCGCACACGCCGCGTGACGGCCTCCTGCCAGTGCTCGACGCCCGGCTGCTCTGCTTCCTGCTCGCGCATCGGCCCCCCTGCTCATGCCACCATGGTCCACGCCACCGCAATGCGGTCCTGCACGGCCTCCTCGCCCATCCGCACCACGGGCCGCGCGTTTGCGTGCGCGCTCGAGACCAGGACCGCCGGCAAGCCCTCGGCATGGATACACCGCCAGGTATCATCGCAGGCGGGCAGGCGCACGCCGCGCGGCGGGTTGATGGCGTCCTGCGGGGTGTCGGGGAGGTCGGCGATGCTCGCGGAGGTCCCAGTGGGTGTGGGTCCGGGCTCGCCGGGAGCGTCTGTGCTGGTGAGCGCGTCGCCGCTCCCGGAGATGGCGCTGTGCTGCCACTTTCCGGCTGCGAGCTGCTCCGCATGGGCGGAGAGGGTCCCGAGCATGCGGTCGAGCTGTTCTCCGCCCAGGGCAAGGGCGTCCGTATCAGCGTCGTGCAAGACGGTGGCTTCAAGGAGGAAGCGCTTGTCCTCGACAGCGGCAGAGCATTGTTCGAGAACGGCCGAGTTCCAGGGGCAGTCGAATCGTATGAGGACGGAGGCGGGCTGGACGTTGAGTCCGGCGCAGCCGGCGTCAGAGGAGAACAAGACGAAGGCGCCGGGGTCGCTGCCGAAGGCGTCGATGAGGGGTCCGCGGCGCTGACTGGGGCCGTCACCTTCCACCAGGTGCGTGATGCGCCCCGAACGAGACCAGGAGATGCCCCTGCGAACAACGCGATCCGGCGTGAACTCCCGGACGCGGTGGACATCCAGGGCCAACAGGTCGGGGAAGTGGGGTTCCGGTGAGGTCGTCACGTCTGAATCCATGCCTCGCAAGGGCGCCCGGCTTGGCGATACGCCGGTACAACTGTGGAGGCCTCAGCCTATCCACAGTGACCTGCAGACCGCAAGGGAGCGGTCGCAACCTGCAGGTTTCGGCCTGGATGGCAGCGAATCTGTCCGCAGCGACCACCCCCATGCGTTTCCTCCACTGAAGCGCCCCACCCGGGCCC